>NZ_LMMI01000045.1:0-469343 GCF_001422775.1 Methylobacterium sp. Leaf87
TGGTCTTGTTGGCCGGCAGGTCGTACGGCACGGGATTGTTCGGGTTGGGCACGATGCCGACCACGATCGGCCGGTCGGGGTCGCCCTCCTGGTAGGCCACCAGCGCCTCCATGCCGATGCGCGGGATGATCTGCTGGCCCCAGGTGCCGCCACCCCAGCTCTGCGACACCCGCACCCAGCCGGTGTCGGTCCCGTCGGCCTTCGCCCGCCGGTCCCACGGAAAGGTCAGCTTCACGCGCCCGAACGTGTCCGTGTGGATCTCCTCGCCCGGCGGGCCGGCGATCCGGGCGATCTGCAGCCCGTCGATGCGCGGGCGCGGCGTCCCCCGGTGCGGCGTCGCCGGCAGGTGCGCGGGCATCACCGCGAACTCGTTCTCGTAATGCGGCGTGCCCGCGCCCGACTCGTAGGTCGGGTCCTCGGCCCGGTGCAGGATCCGGCTCACCACCTGCGCCGCGTAGACGTGCTCCGGGTGCGCCACCTCGTAGGGGGTGAAGCGGTGCCCGGCCGCGAGGCCGCGCACCGACGAGCGGCCCTCGATGCGGTCGAAGTCGGTCTCGGTCGCCTGCACCCGCAGGCGGGTCGCCGCCTCGCCGGCCTCCGGCGACAGGAACCGGCCGGGATACTCGTAGAGCTCGTAGGCCGCGTTGCCCGGCACGCTGACCAGGGAGGGGGTCGCCGTCTGCAGGCGGGTGTTGGGGGTGGTGAACTCCCAGTCGCCCCCCGCCCGCTTGCCGGGGGTGAAGCGCATCTGCCGGCGCCAGTCGTGGATGTGCTCGGCATCGGCCGAGCCGAAGGCGAGACGCACCCGCTCGGGGTCGCCGTCGCGGTAGGCCGAGGCATGGTCGCCCACCACCAGGGTGTGCCGGCCCGCGGCGTGGACGAAGTAGTAGAACGTGCCGTCCTCCTCCAGCCGCCGCAGCAGGTAGGCCAGATCCGTCTCGTTCCACTGCACCGCGTAGGGCTGCTTGTCCGGCGGGCTCGTCACGCCGGAGAGATCGAAGTCGGCGATGCCGTGCTCGGCGCACAGGGTCTCGAGCACCTGGAGCGTGGTCCGATCGCGAAAGATCCTGCAATCCGACCGCTGGCTCATCAGCCACAGGCGCGGGCGCAGGGTCAGCGCGTACTGCCGGGCGCCGCGGGTGACGATCGGGCCCTCGTGCAGCTCGGTCACGAGCCCGTTCCAGACCCGGGGCGTGCCGTCGGCCAGCGTCAGGGACAGATCGGCGGCGGTGCCGACGATCTCGTCCGCCCGCACGCTCTCGCGCTGGGCCCGCACCGTGGCGCGCAGGGTGAACAGCGCCGACAGGCCCTCCTCGACCTCCAGCCGCTCCAGCAGCAGCGCGTCCTCGCCCAGCACCGTCGCGATCGACAGAAGACGACCCGCCTGCGTGTAGCGGACATGGGGCTCCATCGGCGGNTCCAGCCGCTCCAGCAGCAGCGCGTCCTCGCCCAGCACCGTCGCGATCGACAGAAGACGACCCGCCTGCGTGTAGCGGACATGGGGCTCCATCGGCGGATCTCCGAACCGTCACGCCGGGAACGCAACGCACTACTTCCGGTTGACTAATTGTGCAACTTTCTACCGCGACGTTCAAGTGATTGCCGCCGCCGCTCAACCGTGCTCTTCTGGCCAGCCGCATGCGTTACGACACGCCCGACCCCCCATCCCCACCCGCTGGTCGGCCCCCGCCTGTGCCCCTCAAGCCACGCGGGCGAAGCCAGGCGCGTGGCCACGCTACGGCCGCGGCCATCGACCTGCCCGCCCTGCGCGCCGCCTACGAGGCGGGCGCCAGCACCGTCGACCTCGCCGTGGCCCACGGCCTCGCCCGGACGACCATTCGGGACTTGCTCGAACGGGCGGGATGCACGGTTCGCACGGTGGCCCAGGCCCATGCCGTGCGGGAGCGGGCGAGCTACGTCCGCGCCGCGCGGCCAACTCCTGCGTCCGGGCGCCGGATCGTCCTCGATGTCTTCGGAGCGCCCTGGCGGGTGACCCACACCAGCCCGACCGGGCACGGCTTTGCGGTCGCGCGCGGCATCCGCGTGCCCAGAGGGCGCGGCAGCCCGGCGGTGATCCTGACCCCACCGCTGGCGGCGCATCTCGAGCGGCACCGCCTCGCGCCACGGCTGCTCGACCTGCCCCTCGGACAGAGCGTCATCGTGCGCCTGCGCCAGCGTCTCGCCCAGGATTTCGTGCGGGAGACCGCCGCCTGGTGGCAGGCCCGCCGGGACGACCTCGATCGCCTGCCGCCGGGGGCCTTCGCCGCCCGCCACGGCGTGCCGCGGAATACCGCGATGGTGATGCGCCGACGGCTGTGCGGCCCCCGGCCCGGGCGCCGGGCCTGGCTCGACGCCGCTGCACGAGCCCTGCTGCTCTCGGACCGACCCGCGGCCGAGGTGGCGACCCTGCTGGGGAAAAAGCGGGATCTCGTCTACCAACTGCGGAGCGCGCTGCGCCGGCAGGCGGCGGCCGGTCCTGGGGCGTCGCACGTCCCGGCGCCGGGGTGACGGATCCGAAGATCCGCGTCCTGAAGACCCACTCGGCGCCCTCTCGCCGGGCGATGGGAGCCCTCTCTCGGGTAACGGAGCCGGTCGGGCAGGAATGCCGGATCTGCTCGGGACGGGGTCCGTGCTCCAGACGTCCGAAGCTGCCCCGGGAAGTGGTTCCGCTCGCAGACGGCCCCCGGCACCGACAAAGCCAGCGCCCTTGCACAGCCAGAGTTACGGGCAGAGCCAAGACTGGTGTCGTTTTTCGAAGTCGATGTCAGCCGGAGGTGGATGACCGCTTGCTAAGCGGGGCCGGCAATGGTCACAGTCGATGTCGGTGGCAGTCAGAGTCGGTGTCAGCAGGTCGCATTTCTTTCGAAGTGGATGTCGGCAGATGGCGGAGCGGGCCCCTGACTTGAGCCTTATCCCCGGACCGCGCTGGCAGGAAGCGGAGCGGCGCACGGCAGTCCTTCGCCCTCTGGCCGCCCTACCGGTCTGTTCCCGCGCGCAGGCCCGCGCAGCAGCAGCCACGTTGGGCGTGACCGAACGGCAAGTGTATCGCTTGCTTCGCAGATGCCGTGAGGGCGGCGGGACGCTGACCGCGATGGTCAGGAGCGGATCGAGTGGCGGACGCGGCACATGAGACGCACCGGCCAGGTGCTCGCATGCTGCTCGATGAGGGCAAACGTCACTTGGGCATCTGCGCGAAGCTGCCGATCGCTTTTTTTAGGACGTCGCGCTCCATGCGCGTCCGGTCGAGTTCACGCCGCAGACGGGCGATCTCGGCGGCTTGGTCGGAGGGGGACGCCNTGCCGATCGCTTTTTTTAGGACGTCGCGCTCCATGCGCGTCCGGTCGAGTTCACGCCGCAGACGGGCGATCTCGGCGGCTTGGTCGGAGGGGGACGCCACCGGGCTCGCAGGCGCGGCTCCCGGTGACCCTGCTCTCCGCGGTGGTGGGGAGCCACCCATCAGCGCCGAGCGCCACGGCCTCAGCATCGAGGGTTGGATCCCGAGCTCGGCTGCGATCTGCATCTGCGGCCGGCCGCTGCTGTCCAGCAGGGCCACCGCCGCGCGTTTGAACTCGGGGGTGAACTCGCGTCTCGTCTTGGCCCTCAAACACCTTCCCGGCCCGCAAGGAGCGTATCAAATCCGGGCTCGCAGGCGCGGCTCCCGGTGACCCTGCTCTCCGCGGTGGTGGGGAGCCACCCATCAGCGCCGAGCGCCACGGCCTCAGCATCGAGGGTTGGGTCCCGAACTCGGCTGCGTTCTGCATCTGCGGCCGGCCGCTGCTGTCCAGCAGGGCCACCGCCGCGCGTTTGAACTCGGGGGTGAACTCGCGTCTCGTCTTGGCCCTCAAACACCTTCCCGGCCCGCAAGGAGCGTATCAAATGTGTCCGTAAAAGCGGGGGAGGATCAGTGCACCGCTCCCGACCTCGGTCAACGCGTTGCCGGTGGGACGCCCGGCTCGTCGGGAGCATGGCCCGACGTGGATCGAGCGCCGCGATCCGGCCGGATCACGACGCGCGACGGCGGTCCGCATTCGGCAGGATTACGGCGGGACGCGATGCCCCCGCCGACCCTCCGGGTAGCCGCTCAACCCTTAGGCGAAGAAATCGTAGCTGAACCCACTCACCCCGACCAGCAGCAGGCTGCCACCATCCTCGAACACGACCTGGGTTCCGGCCGACGTCGCGATGGCGTTGAAGGCCTGGCCGGCGAAATCGAGCCGGTCGCCTTCCGCAGCGTTGAAATCCAGGATCGTATTGGCGTTGTCGCCCGCAAAGGTCACGAACCGATCCGCGCCCGATCCACCCGTCAGGATGTCGTCGCCCTTGCCGCCGATGAGGATATCGTTGCCTTCATTGCCGAAGATGCGGTCGGCTCCGCCATTGCCGTAGATCGTGTCGTTGCCGAGACCGCCGAAGATCACGTCGGCGGTGTCTTCGGGATTGACGAAACCGGTGCCACCGAAGATCAGATCGTCGCCGGCATTGCCGTAGATCGTGTCGCTTCCCTCGCCGCCGACGATCACATCGGCCTCGTCCGTGACGTCGCCGGGGCCGGTCCCGCCGTAGAGGGTGTCGTCCCCGACGCCGCCGAAGATCAAGTCGCGCCCGGCCCCACCGTAGACGGTGTCGTTTCCTCCGTTCGCGAAGATCGAGTCGTTTCCGGCGCCGCCGTCGATGATATCCGCTGCGTCGGTCGGGTCGGCCTGTCCATCGCCGCCGTAGATCACGTCGTTGCCATCCTGGCCCGAAATCAAGTCCGACCCCTGGCCGCCGTAGAGCTGATCGTCTCCCGGTCCGCCCTCGATGGTATCGTCACCGGTTCGGCCGAAGAGTTGATCGTTGCCGGGTCCGCCGTAGATCTTGTCGTTGCCCGATCCACCGTCGAGCGTATCGTCGCCCGGGCCGCCGTTGAGGATGTCGTCGCCCCCGAGACCGAGCAGGGACCCGACCGTCCCCGTGACGACGGACAGCACGTCGGACCCTTCGCCTCCGGTGAGGAGCCCCACATCGGCGACGGCCGACACGACGCCGTTGGGGCCCAGCAGAGCGAGTTTCCCATCGACGTTCAGGAGTTGGCCGACGCCGATCGAGGCGGCGACATCGGCCACGGGGGTTTTCAGCGCTCCGGCGAGGCCAAGCGAGTCGAGCAGTGAAGGGTAAGCCATTGTCTTTCTCCAGCGACGCGAGAACATAACGCGCCGGAGTAGAAATGTTCAACTAGACTAATCAGGGATCAGCTTTGCTTCGTTAGGAGTTCATTGCCGAATGCATAAAATTCGACTGAATTGAATCATCACTGCCCGAGAACCGCTCCTGTTTGTAGGGATATCGCCCGCGCCGAGACTGGGACGCTCGGCCGAGTTCGGCGCTCGGGCGCCCCGGAATATCGCGCTGAGCGCGACTGAACGGGGCCGTTCACTGCTTTCCCCGGCGAGGGGAGGCGCCCAGGGGCGGAGCTTTTCCCCAAGATCACGGCACGGCACAGACCCGGCCGGGTCGGTTTTTCGGATCTGTTGCTGGATTGTTGCTGCGATCCGCGCCGGGATCGTGCCAACTTTGCGGCGAGGTCACCGAGATCTGCGCCCGATCAGTTGTTAGGTCTCGGACCCGAGCCCGTCCGGCCAAAAGCCGGGCGGGCTTTTCGCCGTCAGCCCCCGAAGTAGAGCGTCAGGTCGTGATCGTTGGTGATCCGCGACGACGGCGTGATGTCGATGGTGCCGTACAAGTTATCGATCGCCGCGAGATCGTTGCCGAGCGCCCTGAACGCATCGACGATCGCGAAGTACTGGGTCTTGAGCGTCTTCGAGGCAGGATTCAAGTTCGTGACACAGACCAAGCCCGTCGGAGGACAGTCGACGTAGACGAGGCGAAGGTCGGGCCGGTACGTCTGCAGGATGGGAATGATCTTCCAGACATCCCCGGTCCAATGATAGGGGAAGCGGGTGTTCACCCCGAGCTGGGCGGACACCTTGGCGTTCCGCTCCGCCATTTCCGCATTGAGGGGCAGGCAATCGTGCAGGACGATCAACGTCCGATCCGACGCGATGGCTTCGGCGTTGAAGAAATCCCGCAGCAGGTACTCGAAGGTATGCATGCCGTCGAGGAAGATGAGATCGGGCGGACCGCCGGCCAGTGCTGCGTAATCGTACTCGGCAAAGAAGGTGTCGCTCGGCACCTGGACCAAGGTCACGATCGTCTTGCCGTGCGAAACATTGAAGGTGATATCGAACGACGGGTCGACGCCGATGGCCGTTCGGGTGTGGATCTGGGACATGAGGTGTCCCTGACTGACGCCGACTTCGAGATAGCGCTTGCTGTCGCGGGCACGGCTCACGTGAGCCATGAACTCCATGTAGTGCAGCCCCGGATGGCTCTCGGGCAGATGGCGTGTCGGTTCAGGCGTGCTCATGCGTTCTCCCGTTGCTCGTGATGTGTCCCGCCTCGGTTTACTCGCATCCGCCCTCTCGTCACCCGTTCGGACGGTGGCGGACGTGAACCCGCCACGCGGCCGGGGGCATCCGCCGCGTCGCACGCCATGGGCAATGACTGCCACGAGCAAGCGTTCGCCGCGCAAGGTCGGGGATGAACATTTGAACGCTGCATGGCGTTGCTTCATTCCATGATAGAAGCAGCCATGAAGACGTTCATGCTTTCGCCCTGTGTCCTGGCGCTGTCGTCCCTCGTCCTGGTGCAGATGGGCACGAGCGCGGACGCACGGTCTCGCCCGAAGAAACGTGGGATCGGGGTGGTCACCGCGCCCAACAGCACCGGCAACCGCCCGACCCGGACCATCTCCCGCGGGGCGACGGGCGCCGATACGATCACGAACAATTCGGCAGCGGGCGGCAACGCCGGCCGGCCCGAGCAGGCGGTGCCGAACAGCAGCGCGGGCGGAAGCAATCGCTGATCCGTCGCGACGGACGCGGCGAACGATCCCCGGTCCCGACATCCGCCCGGCGCCGGCTCCGGCCGGCCGCCCCTAGCGGAGCAGGTAGAGCGACACGCCGACCACCGTCGGGATGAGGAGGGCGACCCCGACGAAGGCCGGCATCACCCAGGCGTTCCGGCCGTGCGGCTGCGCCGAGTCGCGCACGCGCGGCGGGGCCGCCTCGGCCTTGCGCGCCAGGGCGACGCGTTCGGCCGAGGGCGGGTTTCCGGCGGCCTCGTCGTCGGTGCCGAGCTGCGACAGGCCGGGATCGTAATGGGACACCTTGTCGCCGGTTCGTCCGCTGTCGATGTCGGCCTTCAGCATCGCCGTCGTCGGTTCTCGCGAATCCGGCGGCGTTTCGACGGCGATGTTGCCGGGTGCCGGCGGGTCTTCGGATCGCAGGACCATGGGTCGTCTCCTCAGGTCGTCTCGGGATCGTCTGCTCGCGCTGTTGCAGAACCGACCTGTCGCAGGACAACGCGGGACGGCGTCGGCCGTTACGCCGCGGCCTGCGCTTTCCGACGCACCGTCGGGTTGCCCTCGGCACCGCGTCGGCGCGGCTCCGGGGGATGCCGGGCCCCGGTGCGAGCCCTACCGCGCGAGACTCGACGGGGCCTGCCACGCGACGCCCGCATGTTCACGCACGTCGCCATCCTTCGCACCCGTGTCCGCGTCGCTCGTCCAGTCGCTCGGCTCCACCACGTCGACCACCTCGTCGTCCGGGTAGGCGGCGGCCAGGAACAGTCTGGCCTCGCCCTCGGCGGATGCGCGGACGGTCACCAGGGGCCTGTCGCCCTCGGGCGAGCGGATGTTGGCGATGAAGAGCTTCGACATGTCCCATTCCCTCCGGCGGGCGGTGCGGCGCGCCGAAGGGACAACGCGCGCCGATCCCGGAGGGCGGCGGGGCGCGGGAGAATCTTGGCATTCAGGAAAATTCTGGGGCGCGGGAGAGGTGCAGGGCTCGGGCGCCCGGCCGGCCTCACGGCGTCCCGGGGGCGTCCCACTGCCGGCGGATCGCGGCGCCGAGGGCGGCGTAGCCCGGCGGCGCGAGGTGCACCGTGTCGGGTGCGAAGGCCGGGCATGGGTCCTCGTCGCAGCGCAGGGCGAGCTCCGCGCCGTCGACGATCACGGCGTTGCCCCGCTCGGCCAGGAGCGTCGCCCATTCGGCGTTGAGGCGCAGGCGCTCGGCATCGCGAAACGCGGATTTTCGGCCGCGCGGGAGAATGCCGACCACCACGAGCCGGGGCTTGCCCCACACGGCGTCGAGGCGCTCCAGCACCCGGCGGAGCCCCTCCCGGATCGCGCAGACCTTGTCGCCATAGCCGAGGTTGTTGGTTCCGAGCATGAGAAACACCGTGCGGGGTGCGAGCGCCGCGTAGCGGGCGTCCTGCAGGCGCCACAGCACGTTCTGCGTCCGGTCGCTGCCGACGCCGAGGTTCAGCACATCGGCCCCGAAGGTGTCCCGGACCGACGCGTCGGGCCAGAGCTGCGTGAGGCTGTCCCCGAGGAGGACGACCTCCACGCCCCGTCGCTGCGAGGCCGCGGCCGCGATCGTCTCGGCGCGCCGATAGGCCAGGGCGCTCTGCGGCGGCACCGGAAACGTCGTCACGGTCGTGTCGGCGCTGTCGCATGCCGCCTCGTCGGCCCGCGCCGGCGCGCCGGCGAGGAGGCCGAGGGCCACCAGGGCGCCGGCGCGGAGCCTCCGCCTCACGCGGCACCGCCCACGTCGTCGGGACGAACCGCGAGGCGCAGGAAGCTCACGGCGCTGGCGACACCCGCGAAGGCGCCGCCGAGCCCGAGGGCGAGGGCCGGCCCGTGCGCTTCCGCGAGGGTGAAGCACGCCGCCACCAGGGCCGCCCCCAGGGTCTGGCCGAGGAGGCGGGAGGTGGCGACGATGCCGCTGGCACCGCCCGACCGGGCGGCCGGGGCGCTCGTCATCAGGGCGCGCAGGTTCGGCGCCTGGAAGAAGCCGAAGCCGGCGCCGCAGAGCGCCATCCGCCAACTGATCTCGAAGACGGTCGGGTTCGCCGGCAGGGCCGCGAGCAGCCCCATGCCGAGGGCGAGGACGGCGAGTCCGAGGCCACCGAGCAGGCCCGGCGGGTAGCGGTCCGAGAGGCGTCCGGCCACGGGAGCCAGCACGGCGACGAGCACGGGCCAGGGCGTCATCAGGAACCCGGTCTCGACCTGACTGCGTCCGAGGGTGTGCTGGAACAGGAACGGAAGGGAGACGAAGGCGAGGCCCTGGGCCGCGAACGAGCACAAAGCCGTCATCGCCGAGAGGGCGAAGAGCGGACGCCCGAGGAGGTCGGCGGCCAGCATGGGGGCCGGATGCCCTGCCTGCCGGCGCAGGAGCAGGGCGAAGCAGGCGAAGGCACCCGCGACCTCCGCCCCGATGTGCCAGAGCGGCGCCTCGTGGGCGGCCTCGCCGAGCCCGAGGATGAGAAGCGCGAAGGCGGCGGCGTTCAGGAACGCGCCGGGAATGTCGAACCGATTGCCGGAGCGGCCGGTCTCCGGCAGGGCGGTCCAGGCCAGCGCCAGGGCGCCGAGGCCGATGGGCACGTTGATGGCGAACAGCCACGGCCACGGCGCCGTCACGAGGATCAGGGAGGCCACGGTGGGGCCGACGGCGAAGCCGATTCCGACCACGAAGGCGTTGAGTCCGACGCCCCGCCCGAGCTGGTTCGCCGGGTAGATGAAGCGGATGAGGGCGATGTTGACGGCCATCAGGGCGCTCGCGCCGATCCCCTGGAACACCCGCGCGGCGACGAGGGTCGGCAGCGACCAGGCCAGGGCGCAGACGAGGGAGGCCGCGGTGAACAGCACGAAGCCGCCGATGTAGATCCGCTGCTGCCCGATGATCTCGCCGAGCGCCGCGATGGGCAGCAGGGTTGCCACCACGGCGAGCTGATAGGCGTTGACGATCCATACCGAGTCGCCCGCATCGACGCCGAGGCTGGCCGCGATGGTCGGCAGGGCCGTGTTGGCGATGGCGGTGTCGAGGGTGGCGAGGCCGACGCCCGTGAGCACCGCCACCATCGCCCGGCCGCGCTGGCCCGGCGGGAGGCCGTCCCGGACGGGCGGGGCCGGCATCGGGGTCGATGGGATCATGGGGCTGGACTCGCGGCGGCGACGGGATGCTGCATGCGTCCGCCGCCCAGGCTTGGCAAGGTCTTCGACCGGCGCCACGGCCGAGTCTTCGACCAGATCCCCCGAAGGCAGGCGGTGCGAGGACAGGCGGTGCCGGACGGCACGATGACGCCGCACGCCTCTGCCGTAGGTTCCGGGGACATCCTAGATCAGGGATCTCGCGCTTTCCCCCACCATGAGACCTCCGTGCTCCGCATCGCCCTCCTCGTCTTCGCCGTCGTGTTCCTCGCGCCGATCGCGGTCTCGGCCGCCCTCTACTACCTCAGGAACGACATCGCGGACTGGCGCTCGGCCGACCGCTCGAGCGCGGGCCTGCTGCCGCCCGCCGCGCGCAACCCGCAGGCCGTCGTGCGGGTGTTCTCGGCCCGCACCGTGAGCTGGCGCGGCATCGTCGCGAGCCACAGCTGGATCGTCGTGAAGGGGGCGGGAGACCGCGCCTACCAGCGGTTCGACTACACGGCCTGGGGCATGCCGATCTGGATCGACCGCTTCGTGCCGGACGGGCGCTGGTTCGGCAGCGCCCCGGAGGTGATCTTCGCCGCCGACGGGGAGGAAGCGGAGCGGATGCTGCCGCGCATCCGGGCCACCATCGCCACTTACCGCTACGCCAAGGTCGGCGACTACCGGCTGTGGCCCGGGCCGAACTCGAACACCTTCGTGGCGGCGGTGATGAGTTCGGTGCCGGAAATGCGGGCGAGCCTGCCGGCCACCGCCATCGGGAAGGACTTCCCCTATGACGGCCGCTGGTTCGGCACGACGCCCTCGGGCACCGGAATCCGGATCAATCTCGGTGGCTATCTCGGGCTGACGCTCGGCTGGGTCGAAGGGCTGGAGGTCAACATCCTCGGTGCCGTCGCGGGTCTCGATCTGCGGCGCCCCGGCCTAAAGCTGCCCGGACTCGGCCGCGTCGGGGTCTGATACTGTCTTCGGATGATCCATTCGGAGACAGTCTCAGGCAGCCCGCGCGGCGCCTGAGCGAAGCCCAAATCCGCATCGCAAAGCGATCAACCAGATTTGGTCTGACCGGCCGGCGCCGGACCGCGTCTCTCGCGGGCAGCCGGTCGACAACCGCGGCGGTCGGCTGGCATGAAGCGCCGTCCCGAAGCGCCGTCCTGCCGGCCGGCTTCCGCCACCCCGCCCGTCCGAGCCCCCCATGCACGCCACCGACACCGACAGCCTGTGGTTTCACGACAACCCCGAGCGGCAGTTCCGGCTTCGCCGCCAGACGCCCGCCGAGATCCGGCAATGGCCCGTGCCGCCCGATGCGACGCAGACCGCATGGTGCGTCATCCGCCGGGAAGACGGGGCCCTCGAAGCGTTCGGCCTGGCCGAAGGGGACACCTGGGACGACGCGGACGACGAGCTGGCCCCGTTCTTCGCCAAGCTCCGGGGCGACAGGCCCTGAACCCCGGGCGGACGGGCGTGCGAACACCGACTCGTGCCCGCCCCTGCCGGGAGTCCGACCCCTAACCCTTTTCGGCCGCCAGAACGTGCGCCACCAGGGCGTTGGCGTGGCCATGGCCCATCCCATGCTCGGTCTTCAGCAGGGCGACGAGGGCCATATGCTTTGCCGGAAGATGCCGGCGCACCAGCGCCTGCCACTCCGCGATGGGACGTCCGTACGTCTTCTCGATGGACGGGAAGTAGGAAGCCGGACCCTTGATCGCCGTGTCGCTCACTGCCGCTCGTGCTCCGGTTCGTCGAGACCGGGCATCAGTTTCGCCGCGGCCTCACGGAATCGCAAGATCGGGCGAGATCGCGAGACCGGCGTTCCGGTCCGGCGGCGGGCCTCTGCGAAAAGGCGGCTCACCGCCGGCGCATCGTCCCGCGCCGGCCCGTGCGAACCCGCTCAGTTGTCGACGGTCAGCGAGGCCTTCGAGACCGGCATCGCCGCCGGCGCCGCATCGGCGACTTGTGCGGTGGTGGCGATTTGTTCGTTGACGGCGACTTGCTCGGCAGCGGCGCGCTGCCCGGCGGTGGTGTGGGCCGGTGCGGCCCCGAACCGGTCTTTGGCGATCTGCCCCAGAACCATCACGAACAAGAGGGCCATCAGCGCGTTCGCGGCGATTCGGGCCGGACGCGCGGCGTTGCGCACGGAGAGCAGCAGGGCATCCGTCGCGTCGGAGGCCGGGCCGGGCAACGGGCCGGGACGGTCGGAAATCGGGAGCAGCCACGGCTCGCTCGGCAGCGCGGAGGCGCCTCCCATCTCGTGGGCGCCGGGCAGGTTTTGGAACAGTCCGGTCGACATTCCATCCTCCTGTGGAGTTGCGGGGCAGGCCAGTCTGGCGGGCCGTTCGTTCATGATCCGTTAATCAGGAACACTGTGTTCATTTTGCGTTCAGGAAGGCGGGACGGCAAGGGCCTGTCGCGCGGGACCTGCCGTACGGGGCCTGCGTCGAGGCGGCGCGACCCTTTGGCAGGGGCGGGTTCCGTCGGGGCTCGGAGCGCTACTTGAGGCGTTCACCCAGGATCATGCCGTGCCCCACCCCAAAGCCGACCCGACGCGCCTGCTGATCGTGTTCTACTCGCGATCCGGCTCCGTCGAAACACTGGCGGTCGCCGCTGCGGAGACCGCCCGGGCATCCGGCGCCACCGTGCGGCTCCGCCGGGCCCGCGAGGTCGTCGACCATGCCACGATGGAAAAGGTCGACGGCTGGGCCGAGAGCGCGACGCGGCAGAACGCGCTCTACGAAGCGCCGACGCACGAAGACGCGGAATGGGCCGACGCCATCCTGTTCGGCACGCCGTGCTATTTCGGCGCCATGGCGACGGAGCTGAAGGCGTTCCTCGATCGGCTCGGACCTCAGTGGAAGCGCGGAGCCCTGGCGGGAAAGGTCGGCGGCGCCTTCGCGACCGCGTCCTGGCCGCATGGCGGGTCCGAGGTGGTCACGCTCTCGCTCTACGCGCCGATGGCCCATCTCGGCATGGTCATCCTGCCCACGGGCTACACCGACGCGGCGATGCTGGAAGCGGGCTCGCCCTACGGCGCCTCGTCCATCGTCGGCGCCGAGAACCGTGATCCGCGCCCGGAGGATCTCGACGCCATCCGGCACCAGAGCCGGCGCACGGTGGCGATCGCCCGGGCGCTCGTGGCCGCCGGCGAGATGCCGAGCCGTCGCGACTGACGGGCCGAAGCCGGTTCAGATGAAGTGCCGAAACACGACCTGTGCCGAGGCCTCGCCCGCCGGCTCGCCCGTATCGGCGGAGCCACTCCGGCCGGCGCCGGAGAGACCCGCCGGCGCGGCGACGAGGGCGAGGAGCGTCAGCAGCCAGCGGATGGGACGGGCGACGGGCATGGGGGCCTCACGGGCTGGATCGGGATCGGAGCGTCGCCTTCGATAGGGCTTGCGCATGGCAGGGATGTTTCCTGCAGCGATACGTCCTGCGCCGATGTTTCATGCCCCCGATCCGTTCGTTTCGCGGTGCCCGAACGCACCCGATGCGGCGCGTCCTCGCCCCCCGGGCCGGCGCCGGGGCCGCCTCAGCGCTCTGCCTCCTCAGCGCTTGGCCACCTTGGTCGCTTTGGTCGCCTTGGCGGCAGGCTTCGGGGCGGCGGCTTCCTCGGCATCGCGGGCCAGGCGCTCGGCCTTCAGGCGCACGATCTGGTCGTCGCGGGCCGTCTCCCGTGCCTTCACTTCTTCCCAGACCTGTCCGGCCGTGTCGGCCCGCTCCGCGGCCCGCGCGGCCCTGGTCTCGGCGCGATCCTGGCTGCCGCTCTTGTCCTGTGTCATTGGCGATCCTCCAAATGGTGCGCCCCTCGGGGTCCGTGTCGCCTTCGCGGAACCTGGGGGTCCCGCGAGGGTCATGGACGGGGGGCGGGGGTCGGGGTCTGCGGCGTGGGTGCGGGCACCGGCTGCTGCGGGTTCGTCGTCGGTGCGGCCTGATCGTCCGACAGGGTCTGGTTCGCTTTGGTCTGCAGCTGATCGGCCGTCTGCTGGTTGATGAGTCCATACGAGACCGCGGCCGCGAGCGCGACCGCGATGATCGCACCGATGATCGTCTTCGAGAGCTTGCTCTGCATGGTTTCACCTTGTCCGGGCCGTGGTCCGGGCCGTGTCACGGAGGGTGACCTGCGCCGATCGCGGACGGTCGGTTTCGAGGAGGGGGCGAGACGTCGGTCGCGATCCGGATGGAGCGCCGGGACACCAAGCCTCCGGCGCGACGAAGTTCTGACGACACGGGATCCTTACGAGAAAAAGCCCCGCCGCGGCGTGCGCGGCAGGGCCTTCGAAGTCACGGATCGCGCCGTTTCAGTAGCCCCGGCCGTAGTAACCCGGTCCGCCGCGATCGTAGGCGCCGGCAGCAGCCGCGCCCGCCGCGACGCCCGCGATCCCGAGGCCGACGGCCGCTCCGGTCGACAGGCCGCGCCGGTCCCGGCGATCGCCCCGTCGGTCGTAGCCGCGATCCCGATCGTAGCCCCGGTCGATTCCGCGCCCGTAGCCGCGGCCATAACCGCCATCGCGGTCACCGCCGTATCCGTAACCCTGTGCCTGAGCACCGGTCGCGCCAAGAGCTCCGAGAGAGAGCGTAACGGCGGAAATGAGAGCGAGCTTACGCATCGATGTCTCCTTCGCTGTTGCGTTGGGGAGCCAACGTGACGCGATGCGAAGTGTTCCGATTTCCGGGCATGTTCGAATGTTGGGCCGGGAAGCGCCCGGAAGGAGCTGCGCTTCACCCCAGGCGCGGGTCGGGGCCGTCGTCGCGGGGCGTCCCATCGTAGCCTTCCATCCAGGCCGCCCGTTCCTCGCTGTCGCGCGGGTAGGGACAGGCATCCTTCGGACGGCCGTGGATCCGGGCCTGGGCGCCTTCTTCGATGGGATCGGGGCGTGAATGACGGGTCTGGGCCATGGCGACGACTCCGTGTTCGAAACACATCGCTTCAACGGCTCCGCGCGGGGCAGGATCCCGCGGCATAACGGGCCCTCCGGTCGGCGGCGCCCGTCAGGGCTGTTCCCGCTCCCGGTCGCCCGACCGGGCACGGTGTCTGCTGGCCGCCCCACGGTTCTGGAGCTGCGCCCGACCACGTCGGGTCGGGCGCAGCTCCAGGCTCTTGTCTCGCCGCGCTCCTATCCTCCGGACCGGTATCCACTTCGGCAGAAGGCGCTCTAGCGCGGCTTGAACTCCACGGACGACCGCTTCGCGATCTCGGTTCGCACATGCTCACGGAACAGGCGCACGCGTGCGGGCAACTCCCGCCCCGCCAGGCTCACCGCCCGCAAGGCTCCCCCGGTGGTCGCCCACGGTTCGAGCACCCGCACCAGCCGCCCCGCCGCGACGCTCCGTGAGGCGATGAAGCTCGGGAGGTGCCCAATGCCCGCCCCCGCAAGGGTCAAGCGAAGCGCGGTCGCGAAATCGCTCACCCGAATGGCCGGCCGGAGGCCGACCTGCTCCATGCGCCCCCCGCCGTCGTCGAGCAGGATGCCCATCACGCCGGCTCGCTCGCGCGCCAGGATCACGTCGTGGTCCGCCAGGGCCGCCGGGTTCGCGAGGGGCGGCTTCGAAGCGAGGTAGGCGGGCGCCGCATAGAGCCCCAGCCAGACGTCCAGGATCTGGGTGGCCCGGTAGCCGGTTTCCTCCACGTCCCCCAGGCGCAGGGCGAGGTCGATCCGGTTGGCCGCCAGATCCAGGCGCGTGTCGGTGTTCAGCATCTCGACGGTGATCTGCGGGTACGCCATCCGGAAGCTGGCGACGATCTCGGGCATCACCTCGATGCCGAAATCGACGGAGGTGGTGATCCGCAGGTGCCCTGCCGGCACCGTCGATGCGCCACGGGCGGTCTCCGCCGCCTCGTCGAGGAGCGCCAGGCATTCCTGGGCCTTTGCGTAGAAGGCGAGACCTTCCGCCGTCGGTGAGACCGCGCGGGGGTGGCGGGCCATCAGGGTGGCGCCCAGGGCCGCCTCCAGTCGCGAGAGCCGTCGGCTGACGCTGCCCTTGGTCTCCCGGAGGCTCGCCGCCGCCGCCGTGACCGTGCCGAGATCGATGACGGCACAGAACGCCCGCAGATCGTCGAGATTGCCGCCGAAGGTTTCCGATTTCGCAACCATGTAGTGCCGGATAGCAGGCTCTACGGGACCGGCCAACGGGACTATCCGGACCTTCGTCGGGTCGCGGCACCCTCCCGACCCCCTCGCGCGCGCCGCGACCGCCCACTCACGTTTCGGAGACGATCATGAAACTCCTCCTCGCTTCCGGCCTCGCCCTCGCCGTCGCCCTCGGGGGCGGCGCGTCGGCCCAGACGCCGCCGACCCGGGACCCCGCGCAGATCCAGGCCGGCACCTACGCCGTCGATCCCGGCCACACCCAGGTCGGCTGGCGCGTGTCCCACATGGGCTTCTCGAACTATGCCGGCGGCTTCTCGGACGTCTCCGGCACCCTCGACCTCCAGCCCAAGAACCCGGCCGCCTCGAAGCTCGCCATCAAGATCCCCGTCGCCTCGGTGACGACGACCAGCGACAAGCTCACCGGAGAACTCAAGGGCGACCAGTGGCTCGACGCGGGCAAGTTCCCCGAGATGACCTTCGTGTCGACCAAGGTGACGCCCGACGGCAAGGACAAGGCCAAGGTCCTGGGCAACCTGACCCTTCACGGCGTGACCAAGCCCGTGACCCTGGACGTGACCCTCGTCGGCGCCGGCGTGAACCCCCTCAACAAGAAGGTCACGGTCGGCTTCGAGGCGGCCGGGACGCTCAAGCGCTCCGAGTTCGGCGTGAAGACCTACGTCCCGCTGATCGGCGACGACCTGCACCTCACCATCGCGGGCGCCTTCGAGCGCCAGGACTGAGCCCGAGGGAGGAGGAGGGCCATGGGACCCGGCCCGCCCGCGCGGCGCTACACCGTCGTGGCCATCCTGCTGCACTGGACGAGTGCCTTCTGCGTGCTCGCCCTCATCGGCATCGGCCTGGTCATGACCCATGCTGGGCTGGCGCCGATGCGCCAGTTCCAGCTCTACCAGTGGCACAAGTCCGTCGGGATCACGGTCCTGGCCCTGACGACGCTCCGTCTCGCGTGGCGCGCCTTCCATCGGCCGCCCCGGCACCCGGTCGGAATGCCGGCTCCCGCACGCCGGGCGGCCGGCGCGGTGCACGGCCTGCTCTATCTCCTGCTCGTCGGCCTGCCCTTGACCGGCTGGGCGATCGTGTCGCTCTCGCCGTTCCAGATCCCCACGGTGCTGTACGGCCTCGTGCCCTGGCCACACCTGCCCCTGGCGGCGTTCCTCACGGATGCAGCCGCGGCCGAGGAGGTCGCGAAGCGGGTTCACGCCTACGGGGCGTGGCTGCTTACGGCGCTGCTCGCGCTGCACGTGGCGGCCGCACTGCGTCACCACCTCATCCTTCGCGACGACAGCCTGCGCCGCATGCTGCCCGCTGGCCGCCCCCCGACATCCTCCGAACACACGGAAGCGATCCGATGACCACGCCTGCCTTCCGCTTCCGCGTCGCCCACGCGCGGTTGGCGCTCCGGAGAGCCCCCTTGCTGGGCACACTCTTGGGCACTCTGTTGGGGGCCGCCTCGCCGGCCGCCGCCGCCGAATGGGTGATCGATCCGGCGAGGAGCGCGATCCGGTTCTCGGGCGTCCAGGTCGGCGCCCCGTTCTCGGGACGCTTCGAGCGCTTCGACGCGAAGGTGACGTTCGATCCCGCCAAGCCGGAGGCCGGGCACGCCACGGTCCTCATCGATCTGGCGAGCGCGCGCACAGGAGACGTCCAGCGCGACACGGCCCTGCCGCAGCAGGACTGGTTCGACGTGAAGGCGGCGCGCCAGGCGCGCTTCGAGGCCACGGGCTTCGTCGACAAGGGCGGCGGCGACTACGAGGCGGTCGGAACCTTGACCATCCGGGGCACGAGCCGCCCGCTCACGCTTCCGTTCCGGCTTGCGCTCGCGGGGGACCAGGCCCGCGCCACCGGGCATGTCGGCCTCGTCCGCACGGCATTCGGCGTCGGGCAGGGTGCGTGGGCGTCGGGACAATGGGTGGCCCTGGAGGTCGGGGTCGACGTGGACCTCGTCGCCACGTCCAAGGCCGGTCCCTGATCCGGGACTTCAACCCTGGGACTTCCACCCCGGACTCCCGCCCCCAGGGCCGCTCTCCCGAGCATGGAACGTGGCGTTCCGGACGCCCTTATCCATTCGCCTCGGCCGCGTCGCGGTCCGGATCGACCGGTTCAGGCGGGGCCGGACCCTTCGACGTCATCGTAGAGGCGCCGCGCCTCCCGAACGCGTCGGTGGCTGACCTCGGCCCAATCCACCGGCATGTCCAAGGGAACGAGGAAGGAGCGACCCAGCTCGGCCAAGCGATACTCAAAGCTCGGAAGGCTGGTCGGGTACACGTGGCGCGTGATGAACCCATCGCGTTCCAGGTGACGCAGGCATTGCCTATACGAGCGTCCTCCGGGCCGATACGTCGCCCCTTGGTCTGGCGGAGGAGCACCGCGCGACCGAAGGCGCGTCGGGCGTACCGCACGTGCTGCTGCGCAACGGATGGTACACCGAGAACTATGCGGCCTCGATTCCGCCCGCGCTGACGCCTCGATCCCGGCCGCGCTGGCGCATGGGGTCTTCCTGGACGCCGCCGGGGAAGGCCGGGTCGCCTCGGCGGTACGCGCGGATTACGCCGCGGCGGCCAGCGCCGTGCTGGCGTCGGAGACCGCTCAGAGCGGCCGCATCTACGAGTTGGCCGGAGACGAGGCCTACACGCTGGCGGACTTCGCGGACCTCGTAGCGCAGGTGTCGGGCGAGCCGGTCGGCTACCGGACCCTGGCGGAGGGGGAGTTCGCGGCCGCCCTGATCGGTGCGGGGCTCCCCGAAGCGTTCGCCGGCCTCCTGGCGGACTCCGATGCGGGAGCACAAAAAGGGGGCCTGTTCGATGCAGGCCATCAGCTGAACGGTCTCATCGGGCGCCCGACCACCTCACTCGCTTCGGTCATCGCCACCGCCCTCGCGGGATGATCCGCCAGTGCCACCCTCTTGCCGGGCGACCTTCTGCCGGGCGACCTCCGTTCGGGCGACGGGAGCGCCTGTCCGGTGGTCGAGGCCCGTGTCCGGGGAGCGGACAAGCGCGTTCGGCCCCTGCGGATCACGGACGGAGGCCAGGTCAACCGCCGCAGGACACGGGCCTCACGCGCCGGGCGCCATCCAGGCGCGTGTCTCGTCGAGGATCTCGTCCGAGAGCGCGGGATCGTCGACCGCACGCGCAAGGATTAGGGCGCCGATCAGGGCCGCGTAGGTGCCGATGGCCTCGCGGCGGCGGTCGGCGGCGTCGGGGACCGCCTCGGTCAGGCGGTCGATCTGTGCGCGGATGCCCGTCGTCATGGCGGCCCGCGCTGCCGCCGGCCGGTGACGAACGTCGGCGGCCAGGGCCGCCATCGGGCACCCGTCCGCCGCGTCGTCCCGATGCGCGGGCGAGAGATACGTCGCCACGAACGCCGGCAGGTCCCCGCCCCTGCCCGCGACCTCGGTCGCCGCCTGCGCGATGGCCTGCGCCATCAGGTCCTCCTTCGAGGCGAAGTGTCCGTAGAAGCCCCCATGGGTGAGGCCCGTGGCCTTCATCACCTCGGCGACGCCGACGGCGTCATACCCCTTGTCGCGATAAAGACGGCTCGCCGCCGCCAGGATGCGGCGGCGGTTCTCCCGCATCTGCTCCTGCGTGACACGCATCTCGAAAATTCCCCATCGACCCCGTTGACACTCATATGATCGCGATCATATTTGAGTTCAATCATGATGATCATCATGATTGCTCATCAGACACGCAGGGGCGAATCCCATGGCCACCCAGAGTTCGGTTCTCATCACCGGCGCCTCGACCGGCATCGGCGCGACCTATGCCGACCGCTTCGCCCGGCGCGGCCACAGCCTCGTGCTGGTCGCCCGCGACAAGGCACGGATGGACGAGCTCGCCGACCGTCTCCGCCGTGACTACGGCGTCGCCGTCGACGTGCTTCCGGCCGACCTCACGGCGCCGGACCAGATCCGGGCCGTCGAGACGCGGCTGCGCGACGACGACGGCATCGGCATCCTCGTCAACAATGCCGGCGCCAACGTCGGCGGTGGCTTCGTCGCGCAGGCCACCGACGACGTCGAGCGCCTCGTGACCCTCAACACGACGGCGCTGGTCCGGCTCGCCAGCGCGGTGGCACCCCGCTTCGCCGGGGCCGGCGCGGGCGCCATCGTCAACATCGGCTCCGTGGTCGGGCTGGTCCCGGAATTCGGCATGTCGGTCTACGGCGCGACCAAGGCCTTCGTCCTGTTCCTGTCCCAGGGCCTGAGTCACGAGCTGTCCCCCAAGGGCGTGTACGTGCAGGCCGTGCTGCCATCGGCCACCCGCACGGAGCTGTGGAGCCGGTCGGGGGTCGATCCCGCCGCGCTGCCGCCGATGATGGAGGTCGGCGACCTCGTCGACGCCGCCCTCGCGGGGTTCGACCGCCGCGAGTCCGTGACGATCCCGCCGCTTCACGACGCCGGGCAGTGGGACGCCTTCCAGGCCGCCCGGCTGGCGATGATCCCGGGATTCGCGCAGGTTCACCCGGCGCCGCGCTACGCGTCCGCCGCGTGATCCCCGCGTGATTCGGAAGCGGCCACGAGAAACCGATGGCGTGGTCGGAGCTCATAAGGTGGCGGCATGTGCTCTGTGCACAACAGGCATGGGCATTCCCCCGAGGCCCGCCTTGCCGTTGCTGGGGAGCCCCGGCCGGTTACGGGGCCGTTTCCGATAGAAATACAAGACGTTGCGGCGGCACGGCGCCGTCATCTTTAGAGTTCATCTAAAGTACTGAGATGCTTGCATAATTTCCGATTGACTGCTTTCTCCGACCGATCGAGATTCCGCGATGTCGCGATGATCGAGGAGTGATTGGAGCGGGGGCCAAGCATGCAGTCGACATCGATCGAGGCGCTGCATCGGAGCGAAGGCGTCAGGCTTCGGCGATTCCTGATGCGTCTGCTCGGCAGCGCCGACGCCGCCGCCGACGCCCACCAGGAAACCTACCTGCGGATGCTGGGCGCGCTGTCCCGCACGCCGATCGAACACCCCTCGGCCTTCCTCTTCCAGGTCGCCAACAACGTCGCCCTGCGGATGCGCAACCGGCAGCGCCTCGAAGGCACCCTGTTCCGCACCATGACGGACACGGACCTCGCGGAGATCGCGGACGGGTATGCCCTGCCGGAACGCCAGGTGATCGCACGGCAGGAGCTCAGACGGCTGGCCGCCGCCATCGACGCGCTGCCGCCGCGATGCCGCGAGGTGTTCCTCCTCGTCCGGTTCGAGAACCTCTCGAACGGCGACGTCGCCGCCCGCCTGGGCATCAGCCGGAACATGGTCGAGAAGCACCTCATCAAGGCGCTCCTGCACTGTCGCCGGTGCTGCCACGATTGGGTGTGAGGCCTGTCTCCTGTTCGTGGCGCGGCTCTTGTTCGTGGGGCGACGTCAGGATCTTGCCGGTTCGTTGATCTGAGGGTGTAGGAGCATGGGGCTGGGCCGTCCGGGCTCGGTGATTCCGGATGGAGCATGGCTGTGGCCAGCGGCGACGACACCGACGCGCATGCGGCGGAGGGGGACGACCCGGTCTACGAGGCCGCCGCCGGCTGGGTCGCGCGCCTCGCCTCGCCCGACGCCACGGACCGGGACCGGAACGCCTTCGCGGCCTGGTGCGCGGCCGATCCGGCCCATGAAGCGGCCTATGCCGAACTGGATGCCCTGTGGCGCAAGCTCGGCCGTGTGCCCGATCCACGGCATCGCCGCCCGCCCACCAAGACGCTGACCGGGGTCGCCGTCGCCCTCGTCCTCACCACCGCCCTGGCCTTCCAGCTCGGCCTCGTCGACTGGCTCCGCGCCGACCTCTGGAGCGGGGTGGGCGACATCGTCCACGCGACCCTGGCCGACGGCAGCCGAATCGACCTCAACACCGACACGGCGGTCGCCCTGCACTTCGGCGCCACGGAGCGCGGGGTCGCGCTGCTGCGCGGCGAGGCCTTCTTCGAGGTCGTGTCCGATCCCCAGCGCCCGTTCGTCGTGCGCGGCAACGGCCTGAGCGTCCGCGCCGTCGGCACCCGCTTCTTCGTCCGGGCCGACGGCGCCGGCGGCGAGACGGGCGGCGTCGAGATGGGCGTCGTCGAGGGCAGCGTCGACGTCGCGACCTCGGGGCGGCCCGTGCGGGTCTCGGCGGGCGAGGCGGTCCGACGCACGGAGGGCGCCTCCCTCGCCGTCACGGGCGCGGACCTGGCCCGGACGACGGCGTGGCGGGAGGGCCGCCTGCGCTTCTCCGGCGAGCGGCTCTCCGTCGTCCTCGCCGAGCTCGACCGCTACCGCCACGGTCGCATCGTGCTCCTCGATGCGGCCGCCGGCGAGCGGCGCGTCACCGGCGCCTTCGACCCGCGCGACACCGACGAGGCGCTGGACTCGATCGCCGCGACGATGGGCGTGGGAATCACCCGCCTGTCGCCCTTCCTCGTCCTCGTCGGATCGCCCGTTCGAAAATTCTGAAGGAAAGTTCGTTCCCGGACGTCAGGAGATCGCGGCTCCGTTGATCTCAATCGGTGGGGACAGGCTGCCGCGAGGCGCCCGTCTCCGTCTGAGCGAGGGACGGACAGAGAATGGCGACGCGCGGGCGTGGTGTTGCGGGTGAGCGGTTGGCCGGATCGGCCCTGGCCGGCGTGTCGATGCTGGTGATGGTGCCGGCGGCCGTCCAGGCCCAGGACGGGCGCCGGGCGCAGCCGGATCGGGCGCGGACGGCGAGCATCCTCGCACTGGCCTCCGAGGCTTCGGCCCCGCAGGCGGTGGAGCGGGTCGCCCTGACGATCCCGAAGGGACCCCTCGAAGCCGCCCTCGTCGCCTTCACCGAACAGGCCAAGGTGAAGCTCGTCTACGCCACGGACCTGACCGCACGGCTGACCACGGGCGGCCTCGAGGACGTGGTCGAGCCCCTCGACGGCCTCGGCCGCATCCTGAAGGGCACCGGCCTGACGTTCCGCGCGGCGGGTCCCTCCACCATAACCCTGGTCAATCCGCGCTACGTTCAGCTCGGCGGCGAAGCGGCGGGCTCCGTGGCCCTCGAGGAGCTGCACGTGGCGGGGCAGCCCCAGGCGCCCGGGGCGCCCAGGGGCCTGCCGCCCCGGTCCGGAACCGTCGGCCAGCCGCCCGTTCCCTATGCGGGCGGCCAGGTCGGCAGCGGAACGCGGGTCGGACTCCTCGGCAACCGCTCCGTCCAGAAGACGCCCTTCAACGTCACCGGATACACCGAGAAGCTGATCAACGATCAGCAGGCGCGCTCCGTCGCCGACGTCGTCCTGAACAACCCGTCCGTCCGCAGCGACGCGCCGCCCTACAGCGAGCGCGACTCGTACTTCATCCGCGGCTTCTCGGTGACCAACCTCGACACCGCCTTCGACGGGCTGTTCTACATCGCCAACCCGCGCCGCAGCTTCACCGAGGGTCTGGAGCGCGTCGAGGTCCTGCTCGGTCCGACGGCGCTCCTCAGCGGCGGCACCGGCCGCGTCGGCGGCACGATCAACCTCGTGCCGAAGCGCGCGTACGACGAGCCGCTGACGCGGGTGACCACGAGCTACTTCAGCGACGCGCAGTTCGGGACGCATCTCGACCTCGGGCGCCGCTTCGGCACCTTCAAGGAATGGGGCGTGCGCTTCAACGGCGCCTACCGCAACGGCGACACGCCGCTGGACAAGAACGCCATCGAGGTCGGGGTCGCGGCCCTCGGCATCGACTACCGCAACGACCGGTTCCGCGCGTCGTTCGACTTCAATCACTCGACGCAGAACATCACCGCGCCGACCTCGCTGTTCAACGCGGTGGCGCCCGGCATCCCCGTGCCGCGGGCGCCGAACGCCCGCCGCAACACCGCGAACGCGTTCGAGTACAACGACAGCCGCTACAACATGGCCGCCGGCCGGGTCGAGTACGACGTGCTGCCCGAGACGACGATCTACGCGGCCGGCGGCCTCAGCCGCTACAACGAGGACTTCCTGACCTCGAACTATCGGGTCACGAGCCCGACCGGGCTGGCGACGAACTCCCTCGCGATCCAGCCCCTGGAACTGCAGGGCTTCACCGGCGAGGTGGGCGTCCGCACCAACTTCCAGACGGGCTTCATCAATCACCAATTCAGCGTCGCGGCCGTCGAGGCCGTCAACAAGAACTTCTCGCGCGGCTTCGTGCCCTTCGCCCTGCCGGCCTACCCGATCAACATCTACAACCCCGTCGACCTGCCGTTCGGCTCGGTTCCGACCATCGCCTTCCCCCGCTCCGACCGGCAGCCGATCTTCTCGGAGCTCTACGCCCGCAGCGTCGCCATCGCCGACACCCTGTCGCTCGGCGACGACCGCGTCCTGCTGACCCTGGGCGGACGGTTCCAGGAGATCGACCTGCGCAGCTACGTCACCCGTCCGGGCCCGACCCAGGGCACGCCGGCGACGGGGTACCGCGAGGGCCGGTTCAGCCCCGCCATCGCCCTGGTGGTCCGGCCGTTCGAGAACCTGTCGTTCTACGGAAACTACATCGAGTCCCTCGATGCCGGGCCGTCCGCCCCGGTGACGGCGATCAATTCCAACGCGGTTTTCGCCCCCGTGGTCAGCCGGCAGAAGGAGGTCGGCGCGAAGTATGATCTCGGCGCCGTCTCGGTCACGACCTCGCTGTTTGAGATCGAGCAGCCGAGCGCGTTCACCGATCCGGCCACGCGGCTGTTCTCCGTCAGCGGCCTGCAGCGCAACCGCAGCATCGAGTTCAACGTGTTCGGCGAACTCGTCCCGGGCGTGCGGCTGCTGGGCGGCCTGACCCTCATCGACGCCAAGCTCGTCAACACCGTGGGCCGCCAGTTCGACGGACGGGCCGTGCCCGGCGTGCCCGACACGGCGTTCAACCTCTACGGCGAGGTCGACCTGCCGCCGTGGCTGGCGCCCGGCCTGACCCTGACCGGACGGGCGATCTACACGAGCAGCATGTTCTACGATCAGGGCAACACCCAGTCGGTGCCGGACTGGACGCGGTTCGATGCCGGCCTGCGCTACGCCTTCGAGGGCGTGAACGGCAAGCCCGTGGTGATGCGGGCCACCGTCCAGAACCTGCTCAACGATTCGTACTGGGCCTCCGCCGCGCGCGGCTTCCTGGCCGTCGGCGCGCCCCGGACGTTCATCCTGTCCGCAACCGTCGATTTCTGATTTGACCCCGGTGCGCCAGGCCGCCGGATCCGGGACGCGGGCCACGGACGAGGCCCCCATCCTCGTCCCTGGTCCCGTACTCGACGTCGGTCCCGTCCTCGGGACCGCCATGCCGGAGCGCGCGCCATGAAGGGACGTTTCCGCCAGTCCATGGCGTGGCTGCACACCTGGTCCGGCCTCGTGGTCGGCTGGGTGCTGTTCGCCGTCTGCCTCACCGGGACCGCGAGCTATTACCGGGCCGACATCTCCCGCTGGATGCGGCCCGAACTCGGCCTCGCCGCGCCGATGTCGGGCCCGGACCTCGCCGCCGCCGCCGAGCGGGCGGTGGCCTATCTCGCCACGCACGCCCCCAAGGCCCGGACCTGGTTCATCGGCATGCCGCAGCCGGAGAAACCGGTGCTCGACCTGTTCTGGCGTGCGGGCCCGGGCGAGCCGCCGGGCCATGTCCACCTCGACCCCGCGACCGGAGCCGAGGCGGCGGTCCGCGACACCGAGGGCGGCGACTTCCTCTATCGCTTCCACTTCGAACTGCACATGGCGCCGTTCTGGGGACGCTGGATCGTCGGCATCTGCGCGATGATCATGCTGGTGGCCCTGGTCTCCGGCATCGTCGTCCACCGGCGCATCTTCGCGGATGTCTTCACGTTCCGGCGGGACAAGGCACCGCGTCGCAGCTTCCTCGACGCCCACAACGTCGGCGGCGTCCTCGCGCTGCCGTTCCACCTGATGATCACCTATACGGGGGTCGTCACCCTGGCGACGTTCTACATGCCCTGGGGCGTGACGGCGGCGTATCGCTCAAACACCCAGTCCTTCTTCGCCGAGGCCGCCTGGATCCCGACGCCGCGCCGGCCGGCGAACCGGCCCGCCGTGCCGGCCCCCGTGGGGCCCCTCGTCGCGCGCGCCGTCGCGATGGTGGCGGAGCCCCTGGAGCGCCTGACCCTGGTGAACCGGGGCGACGCCAACGCGACCGTGGTCGCCGTGTTCGCCGAGCCCCGCGGCATCGCCCGCGACCATCCGCAGGTCGCCTTCGACGGCGTGAGCGGCGCGCTGCTCGAGGTGCGGGGCGTCGACCTCAAGCCCGCCGCCAAGACCTTCACGACGCTGACCGGCCTGCACGAGGCGCATTTCGCCGCGCCCGCCCTGCGGCTGCTGTTCTTCCTGTGCGGACTCATGGCCTGCGCCACCGTCGCGACCGGGATCGTGCTGTGGTCCCTCGCGCGCCTGCCGCGGCCGGGCGAGCGGCCCTTCGCCGGCCTGCGTCTGGTCCAGGCCCTCAACGTCGGGAGCGTCGCGGGCCTGCCGGCGGCGGTGGCGGTGTACTTCCTCGCCAACCGGCTCCTGCCCGCGGACCTCTCCGGCCGGGCCGAGTGGGAGATCCGCGCCTTCTTCGCGGCCTGGATCGTCGCCGCCCTGATGCCCCTCGCGCGTCCCGGCCGCCGGGCGTGGTGCGAGGGACTGGCGGCGGTGGCGGTCCTCTGCCTCGCCGTGGCGGCCGCCGACCTCCTCACCGTGCCCCAGCATCCCCTGAGGCGATTCGGAGGCGACCCCCTGTTCGTCTGGTTCGACGGGACGATGATCCTCGCCTCGGCCCTGTTCGCCGTCGCGGCCCGCAAGGTCGCCCGCTACGCGGCGCCGGAGCGCCGGCATCGCACGGCCTCCGCGTCGCCCCTCGCCTTTCGAGCCCCCGTCCCGACGCACGGTCCCTGAACGGCGGCCTGGGCGGGTCGAGCGCCCAATACACACACAAGTGTAGACCAAGAACAATTCCAATGAAAAACCGATCATTCGGCTTTTTTGGCAGACCTATTGACCGCTACACCGAATATAAGCGACACGCTGCACATATCGAGCAGACCATGGAACCTAATCGTCCAGTCTGTGATTATGAGAACGAACGTGAATAGCCCATCTTGCGACGCAAGCGCGATCGAATCAGGGCATCGCGCCGACATCGACTGATCGAATACGAATGACCTGGCATGCAGTGCCGGTCCTTTGCCGCACAGTCGGCATTCCAGGGCTCGAACGAGGTTCGGTCGTCATGCCACCATCGTCCCAGCACGTTGCCGAAGCGGCAGCCTTCCGCAGCTTCGCCAACGGCTACCTGCGCGAGATCGACCCCGGCATCCGGGTCCGTCACGCCCGCTCCGACGGGCCGCCCGCCGCGTGCGTGGAGTGGAACCTGGGCCGCCGGCGCATCGCGATCCGCGCCGAGATCCGGTCGCCGTCCCTGTGCGGCGCCCAGGGCTTCGGCATCCTCTGGACCCGCCACCTCCACGAGCCGCGCTGGCGCCGCGTCGCCCCGATGCAGGCGCTCCAGGACCTGCTCGCGGAAGCCTACGCCCGCGTCGATGCGGGCCGGGACGAGTCCGCCCGGGCGCACGAACTGGAACTCCTGGGACGCGTCCTCGACAGCTATCGCGAGACGGCGCGCCAGCTCGACCTCGCCCGGGGGCCCGCGGGCGAGAGCGCGACGACGGACACGAGCTTCATCGGGGCCGAACGCTCCCTCGTCTACGGCCACTGGCTGCATCCGACGCCCAAGAGCCGGCAGGGCCTCTCTACCTGGCAGGCGCGGGTCTATGCGCCCGAGGAGGCCGGCGGCTTCCAGCTCGCCGTGTTCGCCGTCGAGGCCGGACGGGTCCGCCACGATTCGGCCGCCCCCCGCTCCGCGCCGGAGATCGCCCTCGAACTCCTCGGCGCCGATGCCGGGCGGCTGCCCCTGCGCGCCGGGGAGATCGCCCTCCCCATGCATCCGCTCCAGGCCGACGCGCTGAAGCTGGACCCGGACATCGCCGCCCTCATGGAGGCGGGCCGGGTGCGGTGCCTCGGTGCGTTCGGCCCCCGCTACACCGCCACCTCGTCCGTACGGACGGTCTACGCCCCCGACAGCCCGTGGATGGCCAAGTTCTCGCTGCCCGTCACCCTCACCAACTCCCTGCGGGTGAACCGCTTCGCCGAGCTCGAGGCCGGCGTCGCCATGGCCCGGCTCCTGGCGCGCAACGGGTTCGGAACGCGCCATCCCACCTTCCGGATCGTGTCCGACCCGGCCTATCTCACCTTGCACTGCCCCGGCCGCGACGAGAGCGGGTTCGAGACGGTGCTGCGCGAGAATCCTTTTCGTGATGGGGCCGAGCGGGGCGTCGCGACCCTGGCGGCGCTCGCGGCCGAGCCCCTGCCCGGCCGCCCCTCGCGCCTCGACGCCCTGCTGCGCCGCCTCGCCCCCGAGGGCGCCGACGAACGGGCGCGGACCGCGCGGGCCTGGTTCGGCCTCTACCTGGACTGCATGCTCGAGCCCGTCGTCGCCCTCTACGACCGCCACGGCATCGCCCTCGAGGCGCACCAGCAGAACGCCCTCCTCGACGTCGCCGCCGGCTGGCCGCGCCGGGGGTACTACCGCGACAACCAGGGCTTCTACCTGTCCGAGGACGCACGGCCCCGGCTCCTGCGCCAGGCACCGGAGACGGCCGCCATCGCCGCCCTCTACTTCCCGGACGACGAGATCCGCCGGCGCCTCGCCTACTATCTCGTGGTCAACCAGATCTTCGCGGTCATCGCCCGCATGGGGCATGACGGCACGATCCGCGAAAGCGTTCTCCTCGACGATCTCGCCCGCCGGCTGGAGGCGATGGCGCGCCGCATGACCGGCGCCGGACGGGCCTTCGCCCGCTCGGTGCTGGACGGGCCGACGCTCTGCACCAAGGCGAACCTGCGGGTCCGCCTGGCGGACCGCGACGAACTCGCCTCGGGCGACGGAACCGGCAACTACATCGACATGCCGAACCCCCTGCGGGCGCGGGCGGCGGCGTACTGCGAGGCGGGCCGTGCCCTTGCCTCCTGAGCCTCACCCGTCCCGCGAACCGCCGGAGGGGCGCGTCCTGCGCCAGCTCGCCGAGGCGGTGCTGTTCGAGGGCCTCGCGGATCTCAGCCCCCCGCGCCGCGACGCCCCCGGGCGGCTGGCGTGGCGCCTCGGCGCGCGCCGGTTCCGCGCCGACGGGGTCCTCGGCCCGTTCGGCCGTCCGCGCCTCGTCCCCGCGACCCTGGAAACGGCCGGGCCGGACGGCGCCTGGCGCGCCGCCGACCTGTCCTCCCTGGTGGACGCCCTCCCGGCCGCCCCGGAGCCTCGGATGCGCCTGCTGGCGGAACTCGGCCAGACCATCGAGCTCTGCCGCTGGAACGCCGAGACCCTTCGCGCTCCGGACCGCCGCCCCCTGCCCTTCGCCGCCCTCGACGCGGCGCTCTGGGAAGGCCATCCGTACCATCCCTGTTTCAAGACGCGCACGGGCTTCACCCTCGACGACCACCGCCGCTACGGGCCGGAGGGCGCCGCGCCGTTCCGCCTCGAATGGCTGGGCGTCCGCCGGGACGCCGTCGCCCTCCGGTTCCCGGGCACGGAGGCCGACTTCCGGCGCGCCGAACTCGGCGTCGACCTGGACCGGCTGGAGCGCCGCCTGCACGCGGCCGGGCATTCCTTCGCCACCCACGCCGTCCTGCCCGTGCATCCCTGGCAGATGCGCCACCTCGAAGCCGGGGCCTTGCGGCCCTGGCTGGCGGAGGGCCGCGCCGTGGCGCTGGGGGCCGCCGGCGCGCGCTACGGCGCCAGCCAATCCCTGCGCACCCTGCACAACCTCGACGATCCACACGCCGCCAGCGTGAAGCTCGCCCTCAGCGTCGTCAGCACGTCGAGCCTCCGGACCCTCGATCCGCATTTCGTGCTGACGGGGCCCGCCCTGTCGGACTGGCTGGCGGCGATCGTCGCCGGGGACCCGCTCCTGCGCGGCCCCTATCGGGTGGACGTCCTGCGCGAGTACGCGGCCGCCCTGGCGGACCGGGACGGCCCGCTGGCGGGACAGGTCGCCGCCCTGTGGCGCGAGAGTCCGCGGCTCGCGCCCGGCGAGGCGGCGGTGCCGTTCAACGCCCTGATGGCCTGCGAGCCGGACGGATCCACCTTCGTCGCCCCCTGGCTCCTGCGCCACGGCCTCCGGGCCTGGCTCGACCGCCTGGTGGAGGTCGCGGTCCTGCCCGTCTGGCACCTCCTGGTGGCGCACGGCATCGCCGTGGAGGCGCACGGCCAGAACATGATCCTCGTGCATCGCGACGGGTGGCCCGAACGGGTGATCCTGCGCGACTTCCACGAAAGCACCGAGTACGGCGTCGACTTCGTGGCCGACCCCGCCCGCGTGCCGGATTTCGGCGCCATCGATCCCGCCCATGCGGGTCCGGCGGACGACCGCTTCCACGCCATGCGCGCGGCCCCGGTCCTGGCCGAACTCGTCACCGACAGCCTGTTCGTCTTCAGCCTCTGCGAGGTCACCCACCTCCTGGGCCGGCGGCACGGGCTCGACGAGGCGGACTTCTGGCGCGGCCTCGGCCTTCGCCTGCGCCGCCACGCCGTCGCGCACGGTCTGGAAGCCCGCCTCGCCCGCCTGCAGGTCGACGCCCCCCGGCTGCGGGTCGAGGCCCTGCTGTCGCGAAAGCTCGGCCTCGACCCGGCACGGTGCTGCCGCCGCGTGCCCAACGCCCTGCTGTCTGCCCCTCAAGATTCCCCGGGAGAGGTCATGATCGAGATCGACGGACGCCGCATCGGCGCGGACGAGATGGAGGCCGCGATCCGGCGCGTCGAGGCGCGGGCCGGCCTGACCGGCGGCGACGGCGAGCGTGTCGCCGCGCGGTTCGGCGACACGCCCACGTGCCTCGCCTTCATCCTCGCCGCGCGCCGCCGTGGCGCGACCCTGCTGCCGATCCATCCGGCCCTGCCCGATGCGGGCGCGCGGCGGCTCGCCGAACGGGCCGGCTGCCACCGCCTGTTCCTCGACAATCTGGACGGCGAGGTTCTGGCGGGCGCCCCGCCCCCGGTTCCGGGCGAGGGCCAGCTCCTGCAGATGAGCTCCGGCACGACGGGCGAGCCCAAATGCATCGCCCGCGCCTGGAGCGCCGTGGAACGCGAGATCGAGAGCTACGTCGCGGCCTTCCCGGAGCCCGACGGGATGACGCCCGTCGTCGCCTGCCCGATCACCCATTCGTACGGGCTGATCTGCGGGCTGCTCGTCGGCCTGCGCCGCGGCCGGGTGCCGGTAATCCTCGACACCACCAACCCGAAATACCTCCTGCGGCGCCTGCGCGAGATCGAGAGGCCGCTGCTCTACACAGCGCCCGCCCTGCTGCACACGCTGAGCCGGCTCCTCCCGGAGGGCGAGCGCATCCACGCGGCCATGACCTCCGGCACCCTCCTGCCGGGGCCGTGGTTCGGCGCCATCCGTGCCCGGGTCGAGCACCTCTTCCAGCAATACGGCTGCTCGGAGACCGGCTGCATCGCGGTGAACCCCGACCTTCGCCGAGCCGATGTCATCGGCCGCCCCCTGCCCCATCACCGCGTCCGGGCGGGCGAGGACGCGGACCATCCGGCGGAGATCGTCGTCGAGGGCAAGGGCGGCGCCGTCCGCACGGCCGATCTCGGGTATCTGGGGCCCGACGGCATGCTGGTCTTCGTGTCCCGCCTCGACGACACCATCAACGTGTCGGGGTTGAACGTCTATCCGGGCGAGGTCGAGGACGTGGTGATGGCCATGCCGGGCGTCACCGACGCCGTGGCCTTCGCCCGACCCGACCCCTTCGCGGGCGAGCGGGTGACGCTGCTGTTCAGCGCCGAGGCGCCCGTGCCGCCCCGCGACCTCCAGGATTGGTGCCGGCGCTGGCTCGCTGGCCATCAGGTGCCGGGCCAGGCGGTGCAGGTGAGCGCGATCCCGCGCCAGGCCAATGGCAAGATCTCCCGCCGGGAGGTGGCCGAGCGCTACCGCAGCGGCGCCCTCGCGGAGGCCCGGGCATGACCCGCGACCATATCGTCGAAGCCATCGGCGCCATCCTGCGCGAGGAGATGGACCATCCCCACCTCGACCGCTTCGGGCCGCAGGCGCGGTTGAACGAAGACCTCTACCTCGATTCCGTCCAGCTGCTTCAGCTCATCCTGTCCCTCGAGATGCGCTGCGGGCTGTCCATCCCCGAGGCGGCGATGAACCGGCAGGACGTCTCGACGGTGGCCGATCTCGCCGCGCGCCTCGCCCCGGGCGCGCCGGCTGAGGCGCCCCCGGACCCCGCCGCGCCGCCGGAGGCGCCGGAGGGCGTCCACGGCGAGCTGCCCTACGACCTCAAGATCCACTGCTTCGTCAGCTGCGTCTGCGACGGGCTGAAGGCGCGCGGCATCGACCACCGGCCGTTCTACTTCCTGATCTGGGACGCCGAGTTCGCCATCACGGAGGATGTCCGGCTCGCCTACCACTCGGACGCCATGGACCACGAGTCGTTCCGCTACTGGTTCGAGCGGCTCTACGGCGTGCCGCTCTTCTCCTGGTACGACCATGCGGCCTCCAAGGGCGCCAACGTCGCCACCCTCGTCGACCTCCTCGAACGGCGGGCGCCGGACGAATGCGTCATGGTGATGCTCGACATGTTCCACCTGCCGGAGCGGGAGAACAAGTTCAACCAGAACCCCTTCCCGCACTACCTCCTGCTGGCGCTCACCGAGGACCCCGCGCTGTGGCGGGTGCACGACCCCGACTTCCGCTGGGAGGGCGTCATCGCGCGCGAGACGCTCCTGAACGCCATCCGCCAGCCGAGCGTCGCGGGCGGCTACCGGTTCGATCCCGCCCGCGCGCATCCGCCGGCGGACGCGGACCTGGCGGCCTTCTTCGCGGCCTGCTTCCGCCCCGACGCCAACCCGTTGATCGACGCGGTGCGCGCCATCGTCTCGGCCCATGCCGAGGCGCGCGGCGGCCTCGCCCTCGCGGATGTCGGCGTGGCCCTGCGCGAACTCCCGGTCATCACCATCCGCAAATGGGCCTACGAGCACGGCTTCGCCTTCTTCTGGCGCGCCCTGCGCTGGCCGGATGCCGAATTCCAGCGCATCTGCGACGCGATCGAGGCGCTGGTGAACGGCCTGACGGCCCTGCACTACGACGTCCTGAAGCTCGCCCGGACCGGGGACGCGGCCCTCGTCCCCGGCGTGATGGCCTCGCTCGACGCCCTCGACACCGCGGAATTCGCGATCAAGCGGCAGCTCGCGGCGGCCTACGACGCATGGCGGGACACCCGCCCCCAGGACTGGGCCGCCCCCTCTCACGGAAGGCTCCCCTCGCGCGAAAGGTCCTCGCGCGAAAGGCTCCTCATACGCGAAAGGCTTCCCGCATGAGGCTCTCCCTCTGCACCATCACCTTCCGCCACCACCTGCTCTCCATGGGCGAGATCGCCCGCTTCGCCCGGGGCAGCGGCTTCGACGGCATCGAGCTGTGGGGGGTCCATGCCCGCAACCTCGGCCCCGGGGACCATGCCGAATGGCTCGCCGCCTACGACCTGCGCGTGCCCATGCTGAGCGACTACCTGCCCCTCGACGCGAGCCCGGAGGTGTTGATCGCACGCATGTCCGACCTCTGCGGCCTGGCTCGGAACTGGGGGGCGCCGCGGCTGCGCACCTTCGCGGGGACGAAGGGCAGCGCCGCGACCTCGGCGGACGAGCGCTCGCAGATCGCGAGCCGCCTGCGGCTGGCGGCCGCCTATCTCGCCGACCACGGCCTGAAGCTGCTCGTCGAGACGCATCCCGGCACCCTGGCCGACACCACGGCGTCCCTCGTGCGCCTGCTCGAGGAGATCGATCACCCGGCCCTCAAGGTGAACTTCGACACGCTCCATGTCTGGGAAGGCGGCGACGACCCCTACCGCGCGCACGACACGCTCGCGGAGCACATCGACTACTATCACCTCAAGAATATCCGCGACCGGTCGGACCTCCCGGTCTTCGAGCCGGCCAACGTCTACGCCGCGGCCGGGCGGCGCGACGGGATGACCGGCCTGTTCGAGGGCGCGCTGGACTACGAACCGTTCCTGGAAACGCTGCCGGCGCATGCCGAGGCCTCCCTCGAATGGTTCGGCGGCGCCTGCTTCACGGTTCTGCCGGCCGACCTGTCGCGGGTCCGAGACGTCACCGCCGACCGCACCGACGAACCGGCGTTCCGCCTGCACGTCGCCGAGTGATCCAACCGCGCGTGATCCGGGGCATGGCCCCGTGCGACGCCACCCGCCCTTCCGGCGAGCCGACCTCCACCTCAGGAAAGCAACAGCCCATGCCCGAGAGCAGCGCCGTCGTCAGGACGCCCCATGCGAGCCGCTACCTGCAGCAACTCTGCAAGCACTGGTCCCACAAGTTCGAGACGGAGTTCGACGCCACCCGCGCCCGGATCGTCCTGCCCCTCGGCGAGACGCGGCTCAGTGCCGATGCCGAGACCCTGACGATCGTGCTCGCGGCCGAGGACGCTGCCAGGCTCCCCGATTTTCGCGACGTCGTCGTGCGTCACGTCGAGCGCTTCGCGTTCCGGGAAACGCTGCGCTTCGAATGGTCGTCGTGAGGTCGAAGGCCCGGCGCCGATCCGGGGTGGGCGTTCCCCGGGCAGGACGTGTCGCGGGACGGGATGGATGAGGATGACGGGCGGGATGACGGAAATGAAACACGCCGGGCGCAGCGCGGATGTCGGCATCCGCGCCATGCGCGACACCGACATGCCGGGTCTGTTCGAGATTTACAATCAGCCGGCCTTCCGCCTTGGAACGCTCGCGCTGCCCTACGAATCGTACGAGACGGTCAAGGCCTGGGCGGAGCCGCGGTCTCCGCGGGACCTCCATCTCGTCGCGGATCTGTCGGATCGCGTCGTCGGCGCGGCGGCGCTGCGTCCGTTCTACGGGCGGCGGGCGCATGCGGCGGAGTTCTGGATCGCCGTCCATGCCGATTTCGCCGGGAACGGGATCGGCTCCCGCCTGCTCGCCGCGATCATCGACACCTCGGAGCAGTGGCTCAACGTGACCCGGATCGAAATGACCGTGTTCACCGACAACGCGCCGGCGATCGCCCTCTACAAGAAGTTCGGGTTCGCGATCGAGGGGACGCACCGGGCGGCGAGCTTTCGCGATGGCGTGCTCGCCGACGCCTACTGCATGGCCCGGCTGCGGCCCTCCCCCGCGGCCGGATGAGCCGACCGTCGCGGGACGCGGCAGCGGCCGAACGGAGCAGCCGATCCCGCCGCGACGGCAAGCGCATCCCCGCGGTCGCGCGCGAACCCGATCGCCACGAGCGCAAGCCTCCGGATACAAGCCTTCAGACGCAAGCCTCCGGACAGATGGAGCATCAAGGACGGAACCGAGCGGGCAATCTGCCGAAGGCCCGGGATACGAGCCTGGCGCACGCCGTGACGCGTCAAGCCGCACGTCGGGCTTGCTCGCGTTCCATATCCGGGTTGGAAGCTTTGGTCGGCAACGCGGCCTGTTGGGCTCGCTCGCTGCTCGATGTTGTTGGCGCGCCCGAAAGGATTCGAACCTCTGACCCCCAGATTCGTAGTCTGGTGCTCTATCCAGCTGAGCTACGGGCGCGTGCCGGGCCGGTGGGTCTCAGAGGAGACGTGCCGGCCGCGAGCCGGTGTTTAGAAGCTCCCTTTCCGGCTGGCAACCCCTTCCGGACAAGTTTTGCGGGCAAAGGATGCGGCGGCGGCAGGCGGGGTGAATCCGGGCCGGAAGGGCTGGTTGGCCACACCCCGCGGGACGGGCGGAAGGTCCCTGCGGGACAAGCGGAAAGCCCCCTGCGGGACGGCCAGCCCTACGGGACGGCCGCGAGGGCGGGGGCCGGGCGGATGGGTGCGCCGCGGCCGAGCCGGGGCGGGAGGACGATCTGTTGGCGCTCGCGGGCGATGAAGCTCGTCGGCATGACGGCCTGCATCTCGGCCTCCATGCGGCGCAGGGTGTCGTCCGTGTGGCACGGATGGAGGTGGATGATCGCCAGGGCCTCGACGCCGGCGGCGCGGGCGAGCTCCATGCCCTTCTGCCAGGTGGAATGGCCCCAGCCCCGGCAGACCGGGTACTCGCCCTCGGTGAACATGCCGTCGTAGACCATGAGGTCGGCCCCGCGCACGAACTCGAGGAGCGCCGGGTCGGGCCAGGGATCGGAATGCTCGATGTCGCTGATGATGCACAGGCGCCGGCCGGCATGATCGAAGCGGTAGCCCACCGACCCTTGCGGATGGTTGAGCAGGATGGTGTCGACCCGCGCGCCGTCGGCGAAGGCCAGGGTCTCGCCGGCGCGGAAGCCGTGATGCGCGAAGCGGCACGGCAGCACGTCGAGGCTCACGGGAAACAGCGGCGGGGCGAACAGCCGGTCGAGAGCGGCGGCGGCACTCTGTCCGTCGAGGTTGCCGCACCAGGTGTTGATGGTGCGGCCGGCGTCGAGCACCACGGGCTTGAAGAACGGCAAGCCAGCCGTGTGATCGAGGTGGAGGTGGCTGAACAGGAGGTCGATGTCGCCCGAGAGGCCGTCCCGGTGGTGCCGGCCGCAGGCGTTCAGGCCCGAGCCCGCGTCGAGGAGGAACAGCCGCTCGCCGTAGCGGATCTCCATGCACGGCGTGCTGCCGCCGAACTCGACGTAGTCCGGCCCGCTGACCGGGGTGGAACCGCGCACGCCCCAGAAGCGTAGGGAGAGGCCCTCGTCCGATCGAACGAGGCCGTCGTCGGGCTGGGTGAACCCGTTCTGCGCGTGCGACCCGTTCGAGCGTGTCATGGTTCGCTTACCAATTGCCCCGATCCGCCTCGGGCCCGAGGGCCGCCTTCGACCTGCGAGACCGTAGGGTCGCCGGTGGTCGCGGCCGAGAGTGTGCCAGGATTGAAGTGGAACGAGTCTGAGGTAAGCAGCCCCTCGGACTACCGATGTGCGGGTTCGCACATGGTCGGGCGCCGGTTTCAGCGCCGGGCGAGATACGCCGGACCGGCCGAAGATCCTGAGGTTGTCGAAGAACCGGGGCCGGCCCAATGTCCGGGCGGGGCGAGCCCGGCGGTGTCCCGGTCCATCGCATTCAGGCGCGCGAGGCCCTCGGGCGGCGGCAAGGTGCCGGCAAGGCTGGCCCGCACCAAGCGCGGCAGGGCGTCCGCATAGGCGGTGAGCAGCGGCCCGAACCGCGCCGTCGCGACCGGCCGCGACAGGTTGGCCGTGCGGGCGAAGGCCATGCGCAGCTCCGGCCCGGCCCAGCGCGACCACACGGCCTCGGCGACGACCACGCGGGGGCGGGCCGGGATCGTCACCACTTCCAAGCCCGCATAGGCCAGGGCCTCGGGCCGGCTGACCTCGCCCAGCGACCCGCCCCGCGCGGCGTGCGCCGCCCAGAACGCGTGCTGCCCGCCATCGGAATAAGTCGTGCGCACGGCCGCACTCCCATCCTCCACCGCCTGGGCGATGCGGCCCTCCTCGTCGGCCCGGTGGGCGGCGACGCGGGCCTCGCGGACGGGGTCCCGGTCCGGTGCGAAACTGTAGCGGCCGGCGACCACGCTCACGGCGGGCTCCTCGCCCAGGGCCTCGAACCGGTCGGAGCCGACCTTGAGCTGGCGCCAGAAGTCGATGTTCGGGTCGGTGCGGTGCCGGGCCATGTTCTGGGCCGTCATCCGGAACGGGTAGGACTGGAACTGGAACGCCGCCTGCCCCCCCGCGAAGGCCTCGCGGGCGATGGCGTAGATCTCGCCCACCACGGCGTCCGTCATGGCGAAGCAGCCCATGGACGAACACACGCCGTGGACCATCACGGCCGAGCCGGTGGAGCCGTGGGCGCGGTCGTAGGCGTTGGGGTAGCCGACGTCGAAGGAGAGGTAGTAGCTCGAATTCGGGTTCATCTGGCGCTGGGGCACCGTGTAGAACCCCTCCGGGGTCTGGCGGTCGCCGGTCTTGCGCTTGGGGCCGAGCTGGCCCGACCAGCGGCAGATGGGAAAGGTCTTCACGTGGACGAAGCGGCCGGACCCGGCCCGCTTCCACACCTCGATCTCGCTCTCCTTCTTGTAGGCGCGAAACAGCACGGGCGCCTGGGCGGTGGTGCCGCGCGCCTGCATCAGCGCCAGGGTGGCGGCGGGGATCGGCGCGAAGGCCTTGCCGGTGGCGGCGAGGGCGGGCGCAGCGAGGCTCATCGCGAAAAGCGCGGCCCAGAGGAACGGTCGAAGGGATAAGACCATGCGCGGCCCGAGGATGGAGCGACCCGTCCGGCGCGGATGCCGTGCGATCAATCTCCCTTGCGTATCGCATCCCATTGCGGCCGCAAGTGGGGGATTTTTTCCCGGTACTCCCTACCCCGCCACCACGGTGTTCCGTTCCACCCGCAGCACGGTATCGAACGGCGCCGCCCCATCGAGCACGCCGGCGTCCGGCAGGCACACGATGAGGCCGCGGCCGGCGCGGGCGGCGCGCAGGGCCGCGAGGCGGGGGCGGATCTCCTCGGGCTTGCGGTCCTCCAGCGCGATGGCCACCACGGCGATGTCGGGGCGGCGCACGAGGCAGCGGGCGAGGTCGATGGCGATGCGCTCGCGCGGGCCGATGGCGTTCTCGCCGAGACTCGCGCCGCCGCCGCCCATCCCGGGCTCGACCCGGCTGTCGAGGCCGAGGCGGTAGACCGTCGGCTCCAGGCCCTCGTCGGCGAGCACCCGGCGCACCAGGGCGCGCACCCGCGCCTCGGCCCCGGCCTCCTCGCCGTTGATGCGGCCGAACAGGATGTTCTCCTCCAGGCTGGCGGCGGCCGTGAGGGTGGCGGGATCGTAGAACTCGACGCTGTCGCGGAGCGAGGGCGGCATCAGCCGGGCGAAGGAATGGCGCGCGGCGACGATGCGGGCCTCGAAGGCGGCGTCGACGAGGCCGAGGCGGTGACGGGTCTCGCTGTAGCGCAGCGCCAAGCCGATGAGGCGCTTGCGGTCGCGCTGGCCCGCCGGCCCGCGCCGCCAGCCCTTGGCCTCGGGCATGCGCGCGACGAGATCCTCGAAGAACCCGCGCTCGGAGGCCGGAAACAGCGAGAACGCGTCGAACAGCGGATGGTCGTCGGGCAAGTCCGAAAAGATCTCGCCGAGGCTGCGGGCCACCTGCAGGCCGACCTCGGCCAGGGGCCGGACGAGGTCCTCGGCCTCCAGCACGGCGCGCAGGTACGGATGGGCGGCGATGCGCTCGGGCGCGAAGGCCGGTCCCACGGCCTCGCCGAACAGGATGTTCTCACCGACCGTGGCCTGGTGGTTGTAGCGGGCGGGGTCGAACGGCTCCACGAGGCGGCCGGCCTTGTCGGCGGCGAGCGCCGCCCGCACGGCGTCGCGGGCGACCACCACCGCACGGGCGACGGCGGGCTCGGCCCGCGGATCGACGGTGCCCTCGAGACCGCGGTCGTAGACGATGGCGTCGAGGCCCGTGAGGGCGAGGATCGCCCGCAGGTCGTCGGGCTCGCCCTCGGCGGCGTGGAGCGGCGCCGCGCCGTACAGGATGTTCTGGCGCAGCGACCCCTCGACCAGGATGGCCTCGGCGCCGGCGAGCGCGATGCGCCGGGCGCGCTCCTCGGGCGCGAAGGCGCGCAGGTCCGTCCCCCCGTAGGTGACGGCCCCGGCCGTGGGCTCGAGCTGGCCCGCGAGCAGGGCGGCGAGCGCCCGCCCGCCGCCGCCGCGCTCGCCCAGGATCGCGACGTGGCCCGGCATCGCGACGGTGAGATCGACGGCGGCGAGGCGCTCGCCCGTCACCGGATCGTAGGCGCCGACCCCCTGGGCGCTCAGGGCGCCGCCCTCGGGAAAGGCGGCGACGCGGGCCGGACGCGGCGGGGTGCGGGCCTCGAGGGCCGGCAGGGCCTGGGCGATGCCCCGGAAGGTCGCGAGCAGGTCGCGGTGGACCGTGTGCAGGTGGAGGGCGACGGCGAGCGCCACCACCGCGAGGGCGAAGCCGCCGCCCGCCGCCACCAGGGCGCCGGGCGCGACGGGCGCCCCGTCGCGCCACAGGGCGACGGCGACCACGATGGCGGGCAGGAGGATGCCCAGCGCCATGGAGGGCGCGCGGGCGGAGGCGAGGGCCGATTCCGAGCGCTCCAGATGGGTCCGGGCGGCCTGCCCCTTGGCGGCGAGGCGGGCGCGCTCGAAGGCGGCAGCGCCGTGGGCCCGCACGGCCGGCATGCGACGGATCAGGTCGGCGAGCGCCCGCTCGAAGGTGGCGCCGGAGCGCAGGCGCAGGGCCGTGCGCGCCCGCATCCGCCGTTGGATCAGCGCGCGGACGAGGCCGGCGGCCAGCAGCCCCACGGCGACCGTGGGCACGAGGCGGGGCGCGGCGAGCCAGGCGAGGCCCAGCGCCAGGAGGGCGGTGCCCAGCGCCATGGCGGGCACGAGAAGGCCGAGGCCGAACAGGGTGTCGATGCGGGCGAGGAGATCGCCCACGGACTGCGCCACCGCGCGGGCGTCGTCGCGGGCGGCGGGGGGCGCGCGCAGGATCGCCTCGGTGACGCGGGCGTTGAGGCGCTCCACCGTGCGGCTCTGGGCGACGAAGCACAGGCGGGCGACGCCCCAGCCGAGGGCCGCCGAGGCCAGGGCCGCGCCCGAGAGCAGCACGAGGGCGAGGCGCACCCGCTCGGCCGGCGCCAGGGGCCAGCCCGCGAAGAGCACGAAGGCCCCCTCCCCCGGCGGGCGCCACGGCAACAGCGCCGCCACCCGCAGGAACGCGTCGGCGTGGTCGGGCGCCGCCACCAGGACGCCGACGAGGTCGCGCAGGCACAGGAGGGCGAGGAGGGCGAGGGGGCCGCCGAGCCCCAGGGTGAGGGCGATGGCGGCCCCGTGTTCCGCCGGCGCGGATCGCCAGGTGAAGACGATCGGCTCGCGGTCCATCGGCATCCTTCGCGTCCCGCCCCGCGCGCCGGAGCCTCGGCGCCGGCTTAGAGGATCGGGACGATGGGTGAAAGCGCGGGGGCGCACGTCGCGGCGCAGCCCCGGCGGGCGAACGGCACGTCGACGGTCTGACCGCCCCTGCTGCGGCGCCCCGGCCAAGGATCGCCCAGGGGTTTCGGGGCACATCCGGTCGCGAGGGGATGGCCGGAACGGGTTCGCATCGCGATCCCCCATGGTTCGCCGCGCGGCCCGGAGGCGGATGATCTAGGCGAAGACAAACTTTATCTGCTACCTTTCGTGGAAGACTTGAGAAAGTCGGGTTGTTTTTAATTATTACAATTCTTGTTTGTTGAATTATTGTCACATCTCGACCATCACGGATTAAAGTCCGGAACCTTTTGTGCCTCACCCGCTTGCGGCCTCCCCGGTGCGGGTGCTCAACGGCGGCGTTGACGGAGCGCCGGGGCGTCCGCCGCAGGTCGGAGGGGGACGCGATGCCGAAGGTCTACGGGGATGGATGGCTGCGGGTCGCGACCGTTCTCGGCGGCCTGACGCCGCTCTGCGTGGCCGGCGCCGTCGCGCAGCCCGCCGGTGTGCCGGAGGAGGTGGCCCTGTCGGAGCTGTCGGTGGCCGGCTCCGGGCTCGGCACGGGCGAGCGCGCCACCGGCCCGGTGGTGGGCTACCGCGCCACCCGGTCGGCCACGGCGACCCGGACCGACACCCCCTTACGCGACACGCCCCAATCCGTGCAGGTGGTGCCGCGCGAGGTCCTGGAGGACCGCCAGGACGTCCGGCTGTCGGATGCGCTCGCCAACGTCAGCAACGTGCAGCCCGGCGGCACCCTCCAGGGCCGCTCGGACACCTTCCTCATCCGCGGCTTCCGCACCCAGACCTACGCCGTCGACGGCGTGCTGCTGAACCAGGCCAACAACTTCCTCTCGACCCAGCGCGACCTCGCCGACGTCGAGCGCATCGAGGTGCTGAAAGGCCCGGCCTCGGTCCTCTACGGGCGCGGCGACCCCGGCGGCCTCGTCAACATCGTCACGCGTCGCCCCACCCTGGCGCCGTCCGGCGACCTCACCGTGCAGGGCGGCAGCTACGGCTTCGCGCGGCTCCAGGGCTCGGTCTCGGGGGCGCTGCCCGGGACGGAGGGCTTCGCCGGCCGGGTCAGCTTCGCCGCGCAGGACGACCCGACCTTCCGCAACTACGGCGACGACCGGAGCAATTCGCGCTTCTTCGTCGCCCCGGCCTTCACCTGGACGCCCACCGCCGACACCCGCGTCGAGTTCCTGGCCGAGATCACCCGGCAGGATACGCAGTACGACGAGGGCCTGATCGCCCGCAACGGCCGAGTGCCGCTGGACGACATCGCCCGCTTCTACGGCACCACGAATTCCCGCTACGCCGGGGCTTCGAACTTCGCGACCCTGCGCGTGGAGCACGACCTCACTCCGGACGTGACCCTGCGCCAGATCGTCAACGTCCAGTCGGGATCCTTCGACGTGTTCGCGGCCCGCGCCACGGCGGTGAACCCCGCCGGCACCCTGGTCACGCGGCGGGGCTCCCTCGTCAATTCGGACTTCGCGTCCATCGACACCCAGTCCGAGGTCGTGGCGAAGTTCGACATCCTCGGCCTGCGCCACACCTTCCTGGCCGGCTTCGAATACACCAACGGCTACCGCCGGCCGATCTCGCAGCAGACCGCCGCCACGACGACCACGAGCTTCCTCAACCCGGTGCCGCGCATCGCCTACGGGGCATTCACGTTCCAGAGCGACCTGAAGCAGCGCAACGACCTCTACGGGGTCTACCTGCAGGACCAGATCGACCTCGGCGCCGGCCTGCAGCTGCTGCTGGGCACGCGCATGGATTTCGGCAGCCAGTTCTTCTTCAGCCGCACGCCGACCTCGCGCACGGTGCCGCCCGAGCAGGAGCTGTTCGGATTCTCGCCGCGCGTCGGCCTCGTCTACCGCCCCGTCGAGCCGCTCACCCTGTACGCGAGCTACACGAACTCGTTCAAACCGCAGACCGACAACGTGCTCGGCGTCACCAATCCGCCCCCCGAAACCGGCGTGCAATACGAGGTCGGCGCCCGCTACGACCTCGTGCCCGACCGGCTCACCGTGAGCGCGGCCGCCTTCAACATCACCCGCCAGAACGTGTCCGCTACCGATCCGAACAACGCCACCTTCTCGGTGATCACCGGCGCCCAGCGCTCGGAGGGCGTGGAATTCGACATCGCCGGCGAGATCCTGCCGGGCTGGAAGATCATCGGCGGCCTGGGCTACCTCGACGCCAAAATCGCCCGGGACACCACCTTCGCGGTGGGCAACCGCCTCGTCGGCGTGCCCGAGTTCAGCGCCAGCGTGTGGTCGACCTATCAGATCCCCGACGGCCCATGGCGCGGCCTCGGCGTCGGCTTCGGCGCGACCCATGTGGGCGCGAGGTTCGGCGACCTCAACAACAGCTACAAGGTCGGCGCCTATACACGCCTCGACGCGGCTTTGTTTTACGATTACGAGCGCTACCGCTTCGCCATCAACGCCCGCAACCTCACGGACGCGCGCTACATCGAGCAGCCGTTCAACCAGTTCAACAACCAGCCGGGCTCCCCCCTGACGGTGCTGGCGACCATCACGGCGCGGATGTGAAGACGGGGCGCCGGGGGGCCGCGGTTCGGCCCCCCGGCGCGCCGCCCTCGAGCAGCTATCCCGGGTTGGCGACGGCCCAGCGGCCATTCTGGGTGCGGCCGCCGTAGCCGTAGGCGTCGCCGTCGACCGCATGCACGAACGCGTAGCATTCCGCGTGCAACGGGCCGATCAACCTCGCCATGCCGGCGAAGGCCGCCTGGACGAAGGCGGTGGTCTCGGCCTTCGTGTTGGTCCCGGCCGTGATCTTGATGTCGAGCCAGAACGCCGACAGCCCCGCCTCCGTCGGGCGCCGTCCGGCGATGAACCACCCCTGCGGATCGGCCTCCTCCACCAGCACGGCGGTGACGTCCGGGTCCTTGCCGAGCCGCTCGGCGCCGAGGCGGGTCGCCAGCCAGGCGATCTCGGACCTCAGGTTCTCGCGCGGCGATGCGGTGACGTAGCGGACGGTGATCATGGGCATGGGAGCCTCCTTGGGCTTCGGGGTGCGGAGATGACTTTGGCCCTGTTCGCGTCGGCGCAGAACGCTATGATGCGCACGCTTCATCATAGCGGTTCGATATCATGCTCGACCTCGTTTCCGTCCGCCTGTTCATCCTCGCGGTGGAGTTCGGCAACCTGACCCGGGCGGCGGAAGCGGCCGGAACGGTGCAGCCGGTGGTCAGCACGCGCCTCAAGGCGCTCGAGGCGGCCCTCGGCCGCAAGCTGCTCGACCGCACGCCCCGCTTCGTTCGGCCGACGGAGGACGGCGTGGCCTTCCTGGCCAAGGCACGGGCGCTGATGGCGGCCCATGACAGCGCCGCGTGCTTCGACGACGCGCCGACCATGCGGTTCGCCATCGGGGCGAGCGACCACGCCCTCGGAACCGGCCTGGAACACGTGATCCGCCACGTCCGCGCCGCCCTCCCGTCGCGCAGCGCCCTTGAGCTGCGCAGCGGGACCTCTCTGCAGGTCCGCGCGGCGTTCGACGAAGGCGACCTCGACGCGGTGATCGTCCGGCGGGAGGCGGGCGGCGCGGAGGGGGAGGTGCTCGGGCTGGACCCCCTGGGCTGGCGATGCGGGGACGACGACGCCCTCGCGCAGGACCGCGCCGTCCCCCTGATCACCCTCGGGCCGGCCTGCGGGGTGAGGGCCGTCGCCGTCCGGCGTCTCGACGCGGCCAACCGCCCGTGGCGGGAGGCCTTCATCGGGGGCAGCTGCAGCGCGCTCCTGGCCGCCGTGCGCGCGGGGCTCGGCGTCGCCCCCATGGGGGCCGTCGCCTCGGGACGCATGGGCGACGTCGGACCGCGCCTCGGCCTTCCCGACCTGCCGCCCTCCGAGATCGTGATGCTGGCACGCACCGGCTCCCCGACGGCCGCCGCCGCGGCCCGCGCCCTCGACGCCGCCGTCCGGACCCTGCTGCGGGAGGGGTGACGGGCCGGACTCCGCCGACCGAATACCAGACCTCGATGAGCCTGACGCATCGAGGTCTGCCCGCGCGACGGCGCGGCGGCGGTCGTCCGCCGGACCTCGGTGAGACCGACCTATGGGTCGGACTCACCGAGACTTGGTCTAAGCCCCCTATCCCGGCACGGTCAGCACCACCGGCCCGTTGCGGGTGGCGACGACGGTGTGTTCGTACTGCACCGTGAGGGCGCGGGGGCGGCTGTAGAGGGTCCAGGGGTCGTCGCCGTCCTCCGCGAAATCGGCGCCCAGGGACAGGAACGGCTCGACGGTGAACACCAGCCCCTCGCCCATGATCCGGCGCTCGGAGGCGTCGGGCCAGGTGGCGATCTCCTTCGGCTCCTCGTGCAGGGACAGGCCGACGCCGTGGCTCGCGAGGTTGCGCACCAGGGTGTAGCCGTTCTTCTTCGCGAAGGCGCCGACCGCCTGTCCGATGCCCGAAAGCGGCTTGCCCGTGCCGACCTGGCGCAGGCCGGCCCACAGCGCCCGGCGCCCGTCCCGGCACAGGCGTTCGACGGCGCGGGTCACCGGCGGCACGGCGAACGACGCGCCGGTGTCGGAGAAGGTGCCGTCCTTCTCCGCCGAGACGTCGATGTTGACGAGATCCCCCGGCGCGATCCGGCGCGCCCCCGGGATGCCGTGGGCGATCTCCTCGTTGATGCTGATGCAGGTCGCCCCGGGAAAGCCGTAGGCGAGCTCGGGCGCCGGCCGCGCACCCGCGCCGGCGAGGAACGCCCGCCCGATCCCATCGAGTTCGGCCGTGGTCATGCCGGGCTCGATGGCCCGGCCCATGGCCTCCAGGGTGTTGGCGACGATGCGGCCGATCCGCTTCAGCGCCTCCAGCTCGTCGTCGCTCGACACCGTCATGCGGTTTCCTCATCGCGGAGCCGGACGCGGCTCGGGGCAGGACGGTTCTGCCAGCTTCGGGGGTGCGGGCCAAGAAATCCAAAGGCCGCGCCTGCACTCTTTGGTTTTGCGATGGCCCGGAGCGGTGGCGGGCCCTCCGGCATTGCCCCCTTGGAATAACCCAACCGATGGGTTATCAGGAAGCCTATGGCGGGGACGATCTTCTGACACGGTGCGATCCAGGTCTTCATCGCAGCCGAAGATCACCCACCGCCGCACATTCATGCACACCACGCCAGCGAGGGATGGACCGCGCGGTTCAGGTTCTCGTTCCTGTCCGACATCACGGGGCTCTACAGATTTCGGCGCCGACAGCGCCGACCGGGCGTCGCGACCCTGAACGCGGTGGCCGACGCCATCATGGATCATCTGCCCGCCTGTCGGGAGGCCTGGTGGAACACGCACGGATCCCGGCATGGAATCGGCCTCGTGAACCAGCGTGTCGAATTCCGCCCCACCCCGGATGGCGACGGCGTGCGGGCCAGGGTGGCGCGCAAGGCCGATCCCCACGCCGCCAGCATCACGACGGCGGCTTACGATGTCCGGACGGGACGGGTCACCCTGAGCCTCGCGGATGGACGAACGCTTTCGCTCACGGCGGGCCAGCACATCGAGGAGGCCGCGGAATGGTAAAGCAGGACGACGCGTGGACCCTTCCGCGCCGAAAGCCGATCACCAAGGCGATCTTGGATCGGGCCACCGCCACCGAAACGGCGCGTGCGAGCCACGAACATCAGGCCCGGGCGGCGTGGTTCGATCCACACCACGACGCGGTGCTGATGATCCTGACGGATGGGCGCGCCTTCGGCGCCCAGCGCAGCCTCATCCCGTCCCTGTGCGAGGCTTCGCCGGAGCAGCTCCATGGATTGCGCGCCACGGAGGATGGCGCGTTCCTCGCCGTTGCGGCGCTCGATCTGCACATCAACGTCGATGGCCTCGTGACACGCCTGATCGAACAATCCCCCGTCACGATCCGCCAGGCGGGAGCCCGTCTGGCGGGGCAGGCCGTCTCCGCCGCCAAGGCGACGGCTGCGGCCCGGAACGGCCGGCTCGGCGGCCGGCCGCGCAGGGATGCGAAGGCCGGTTGACGCCCCCTCGGGCGTTTCCCGCAGGAGCGACGGCCCCAAATGCGAAATCCGGCTTCCCCGGGGCCACGGGCGGACCAATATAGGTTAGACCGCGCAACCGGTTCCGCCGGCCGTCCGTTTCCGCCTGCCTGCGTCCGCCCGCTCCGCCCCGCCGCCCGTCCCGACCGGAACTCCCCGAAATCCCATGTGCGAACTGCTCGGCATGAGCGCGAACGTGCCCACCGACATCCGGTTCTCCTTCGCCGCCCTGGCGCGGCGCGGCGGCGAGACCGGCCCGCATGCCGACGGCTGGGGCATCTCGTTCTACGAGGGACGGGGCGCGCGCGCCTTCCACGAGCCGGAGCCGAGCGCGCAATCGGAGCTGGCCCGGCTCCTGCGCCGAACCCCGATCAAGAGCCGCATCGTCATCGCCCACGTGCGCAAGGCCAATCGCGGCCGGGTCAACCTCGAGAACACCCACCCGTTCAGCCGGGAATTGTGGGGCCGGCGCTGGACCTTCGCGCATAACGGCCAGTTGAAGGGTGTGAAGAAGTGGCCGCTGACGTGGTTCAAGCCCGTGGGCTCCACGGACAGCGAGCACGCCTTCTGCTGGATGCTCGACCAGTTGCAGCAGCGCTGGCCCGACCTTCCGAGCCCGGCCCGCCTCGACCGGGCCGTGGCGGATCTGTGCGCCGAACTCCACGGATTGGGCGTGTTCAATATGCTGCTCTCGGACAGTCGCACCCTCTACGCCCATTGCGGCAAGCGCCTGTGCTACCTCACCCGCTGCGCCCCCTTCGGCACCGCCACCCTGGTGGACGAGGATTGGCGCGTCGATTTCGCGCAAGAGACCGGCACGGACGACGTGGTGACGGTGATCGCCACCAAGGCGCTGACCCGCGACGAGTGCTGGACCGACGTCGAGCGCGGCCACGTGCTCTCGCTCCGCGACGGCGCCGTCCGCATCCTCAAGCCCGACGGCCGGGCCTCGGCACGGGTGCCCTCCCCCTGCGGCTGCTGAGCGACTCTTTATACAGGACCAGCCCTTGGCCGGTCCCAACGGCGGATGGCGCGCCGAAGAGGTGTTCGAGCGCGGTGCGTAGGGCCCGCCGCGCTCCCTCTCCTTTCGGGCGGGGCGATTGCTCCTTTCGGTCAGGGTGATTGCATATGCCGTTTGGGACCGTTTGAAGTCCCGCCCCGCTTTGTCATCCCGGGGCCGCGGAGCGGAACCCGGACCCCGGAGACACGGGTTTGGCCAAGTCTTGCTCTACCGGCGGCTCTGGATTGCACGCCTCCGGCGCGAATCTGGATTCCGGGTTCGCCTGCGGCGCCCCGGAATGACGCAGATGGTCGAATGCGATCGCCCTGCCTGGACGGAGAGGAAACCCACGCTGCCCGCGCAAGGCATCGGACCGCGGGGCTGTTGATGTGGACGATGGCGCAACCCTGACGGTTGCGGGCCGGGATGCGTGGCCGGGCGGGATGCGCTACAACGCGTCCACACGACGGGCGTCGCGCGTGTTGTCTTCCACGCGCCGGACGCTCTCCCCCGCGATCGACCAGAATACGACGAGCCATGACCCGCGACGCGATCGACACTGCCGCCGACCTCGACACCGCCGAGGATGCCCGCCCGAACCTGTCGTCCAACATCCGGACGCATCTCGGCGAGCACCTGCGCACGGTCTACGACCGCCTTCCCACGGACGAGCAGCCGACCCGCTTCGCCGAACTCATCGAGAAGCTCGAAGCCGCCCTCAAGGCGCGCGGCGAGGCCATCGAGCCCGAGTTCCGCAACGGATTGCTCGCCGCCGTGCCGTCGTTGCGCGCCTTCGCCCTGTCGCTGACGAGCAACCCGGCCCGCTCCGACGACCTCGTGCAGGACACCCTGCTCAAGGGCTGGCAGCACCGCGCCCGGTTCCAGCCGGGCACGAACCTCAACGCGTGGCTGTTCACCATCCTGCGCAACATCTTCTACTCGGACCACCGCAAGCGCGTCCGTGAGGTCGAGGACCAGGACGGCTCCTACGCCGCGCGGCTGGCCACCGCCCCGCACCAGGGCGACCGCCTCGACGTGGAGGACCTCCAGACGGCGCTGGGCAAGCTCCCGCCCGACCAGCGCGAGGCCCTGGTGCTGGTCGGCGCCGAAGGCGTCTCCTACGAGGAGGCCGCCGCCATCATGGGCTGCAAGGTCGGCACGGTGAAGAGCCGCGTCAGTCGCGCCCGCGGGCGCCTCGCCGAACTCCTCGGCTACGACGAGGAAGACCTGTCGTCGGACCGGCTGATCCAGTCGGCGATGCCGAAGGACTGACGCGCCGCCCGGATCGAAGAGCGGCCCGGGGCGGAGAACCGTCCCGTGGTCGCCCGCGCTTTGCCGTTCCCAGGTTTGCCGTCCCCGGAACGCCCGCAGCGGCCGATGGCCGGGTGGGCCCGTCACTTCCCCAGAGGTACGCCCTTGGTGGTGAAACGCGGCGCGCCCGGGTGGCGCCCGGGTCGCGGCTGGCCTTGCCCCTTGCCGCCCGCCTTGCCCAAACCCGTTCCCGGCGGCTGCGCGAGCGGGATGAGCTGGTCCGGCCGCGGCCCGATGAGATCGGCGCGGCCCATGGCCCGCAGCGCCTCGCGCAGCAGGGGCCAGTTCTCGGGGTCGTGGTAGCGCAGGAACGCCTTGTGCAGGCGGCGCTGCCGCATCCCCTTGATCGCGTCTACGGGCTCGCTGCCACCGCGCCGCACGCCCTGCAGGGGATTGATCTCGGTGTGATACATGGTCGTGGCCGTCGCCATGGGCGAGGGCAGGAACGTCTGCACCTGATCGGCGCGGTAATCGTTCTTCTTCAGCCAGACGGCGAGGTTCATCATGTCCGCGTCGGTGGTGCCGGGATGCGCCGCGATGAAGTACGGGATCAGGTAGTATTTCTTGCCGGCCTTCTTGGCGGCGGCGTCGAACATCTCCTTGAAGCGGTCGTAGGTGCCGATGCCCGGCTTCATCATCAGGTCGAGGGGCCCGCGCTCGGTGTGCTCGGGCGCGATCTTGAGACGGCCCCCGACGTGGTGGGTCACGAGTTCCTCGACGTATTCGGGGCTCCGGACCGCCAGATCGTAGCGCACGCCGGAGGCGACCATCACCTTCTTCACGCCCTCCACCTCGCGGACCTTGCGGTAGAGGCGGATCAGGTCGTCGTGCGAGGTGTTGAGGTTCGGGCAGATGTCCGGAAACACGCAGGACGGCAGGCGGCACGCCGCCTCGATCTTCGGGTCCTTGCAGGCCATCCGGTACATGTTGGCCGTGGGTCCGCCGACATCCGAGATCACGCCCGTGAAACCCGGGGTCTTGTCGCGAATCAGCTCGATCTCGCGCAGGATCGAGCCCTCTGAGCGGTTCTGGATGACGCGGCCCTCGTGCTCGGTGATGGAGCAGAAGGTGCAGCCGCCAAAGCACCCGCGCATGATCGTCACCGAGAACTTGATCATGTCCCAGGCGGGGATCTTCGCGTCGCCGTAGGCGGGATGGGGCGCGCGGGCGTAGGGGAGGTCGTAGACCGAATCCATCTCCTCGCTGGTGAGCGGGATCGGCGGCGGGTTCAGCCACAGGTCGCGGTCGCCGTGGCGCTGGACCAGGGGGCGGGCGTTGCCGGGATTGGCCTCCCGGTGCAGCACCCGCGAGGCGCGGGCATAGGCCTCCTTGCAGTCCTTGACCTCGTCGTAGGCGGGGAGCCGGATCACGGTCTCGCCGGGGCGGCGCATGGCGGCCTCGTCGGCCGAATCGAGATCGTCGGCGGGCAGCTCCGTGTAGTGCTCGGGCACCCGGCGGAACAGGGCGACGCCCCGGACGGAATCGAGCTCGTGCGGCTTCGCGCCGGCGGCCATGCGGTTCGCCACCTCGACCACGGCGCGCTCGGCATTGCCGTAGAGGAGGAGATCGGCCTTGGCATCCGCCAGGATCGAGCGGCGCACCTTGTCGGACCAGTAATCGTAGTGGGCGATGCGGCGGAGCGACGCCTCGATGCCGCCGAGGATGATCGGCACGTCCTTGTAGGCCTCGCGGCAGCGCTGCGTGTAGACGATGGTCGAGCGGTCCGGGCGGGCGCCGCCTTCCCCGCCCGCCGTGTAGGCGTCGTCGCTGCGCAGGCGCCGATCCGCCGTGTAGCGGTTCACCATCGAATCGAGATTGCCGCCGGTGACGCCGAAGAACAGCGTCGGCCGGCCCAACACCTTGAACGGCTCCGCCGATTGCCAGTCGGGCTGCGCGATGATGCCGACCCGGAAGCCCTGCGCTTCGAGCAGGCGGCCGATGATGGCCATGCCGAAGCTCGGATGATCGACATAGGCGTCGCCCGTCACCAGGACGATGTCGCAGGCATCCCACCCGAGCCTGTCCATCTCTGCCCGGCTCATGGGCAGGAACGGCGCCGCGCGTCCGGGGCGCGGCGGCTTGCAGGCGAGGGGCGCCACGGATCGGCTCGCGGACGCTTGCAGGGGGGACGCCTGCAGGGGGGACGCCTGGAGGTGGGAAGTTTCGAGGTGGGAAGCTGGGAGGTCCATGGGATCCGTGCATAGACCGCCGAGGCCGCGAGCTCAACGAAGCGCGCGGGGCGCCGCGCCTTTCGCCCTGCGGGACCGGCGACCGTGACGGATCGCGCCGGCCGGTCCCAGAACCGGTGCGGCGGATCCGAGATCAGTTCCGCGCGCCCTGGGAGGCGCCGATGCCGCCCAGCCCGATGCCGGTGTTGGCGCTGCGGCCGGACCCGCCGCCCATGTTCCCCATGCCGCCGTAGAGGCTGCTGACGCCCTGCCCGCGCAGGATACCGGTGGGATCGCGCCGGGTGTTGCGACGCGGACCCTCGATGACCTGCTCGGGCGCCTGGTAGGTCGGCGCTTGGCTGAGGGCGTTCCAGGTCCGCGATTGTGCGGTGGCGCCGCTGGTCCCGACGACGAGGAGCGGCGCGGCGATGAGGAGGGCGGCAAGACGCATGTGATGCTCTTCTGTGCGAGTGGACTATAAAATAATCAACGTCCCACCCAGACGGCCTAATCCGCAGGCTTAACTGCTTATAGAGTAAGCATCGTGCCTTCCCACACATCACCGACACGGACATCGTCGCGGCTCGGGATGATCGCCCCGGGTCTCCCACGGAAGGAGACTGGATTTCACCGCATCCCTTTCGGGGGGTCGCACGTTGAGGCCCCGAACCCACGGTGCTTCACGGCGTCGCGGGACAGCCTTTCGGGAGACCCGACCATGAATCTCAAGACTCTTCTCGCCGCTTCGGTGCTTGCCCTCAGCCTGCCCATGGCCGTCCAGGCCCAGGGCCTCGTGCGCGGGGCCGAGCGCGGCGCCCAGGACGGCGCCGATGCGGCCGGCCCCCTTGGGGCCATCGTGGGCGGCGCCGTCGGCGCGGCCACGGGCACGGTGGGCGGCATCCTCGGCATCGACGACCGTCCGCGCTTCCGCCAGTACGTCACCCGCGAGCGCCGCTCGTCCTACGCCTATGACGGCGATGTCCGCGTCGGTACCGTGCTGCCGAGCGCCGGCGTGACCTATTACGACGTGCCGGACGAGTACAACGCCCGCGACTCGCGCTACACCATCGTCAACGACCGCCCGGTCCTGGTCGACCGCAGCCGCCGGATCGTCGAAGTCATCGACTAGGCCCGAACCGTCCTCTGACCTGATCGTTCGGCCTGGCCGGATTTGAGAAAGCCCCCGGCGACGGGGGCTTTTTTGTCGAGGGGCGGACCGTCATTTGTGAGCACCGACGCAACACTTGCCCGGGCCCGACCGTTGTGCAGTCTTGAACCGACGGGAGACTTCCAGCCGTGAGCGACCACCCCCACGATGCCGCCCTGCCGGAGCCGGTGCGCGATCACCTCGGCCAGCAACTGCGCTCGGTCTTCACCACGGACGAGGCGGTGCCGGAATACCTCGGCGACCCGGTGACGCCCCAGGCGTTCGGCCCTCAGCTCAAGCGCCTGGAAGTGCGGCTGAAGACCCACGAGGAGGGCACCGGCGCCGTCGAGCACGCCCTCGACGGGCTCGTGGAGGACCTGACGGGCAAGCCTCCCCAGCCGTGAGGCTGGCGCAGCCGGGAGGCCGGCGCGGCCCTAGACGGCCGGCTTCGTCGCCAGGAGGTCGCGGATCTCCGTGAGGATCTTCACGTCGGCCGGCACCTCGGGGGTGGGCTTCGCCTCCTCCTTGCTGACGAGGCGGTTCATCGCCCGGATCACGAGGAACAGCACGAAGGCGACGATCATGAAGTTGATCGCCACGGTGAGGAACTGTCCGTAGCCGATCACCGCGCCCTGCTTCTTGGCGTCGGCGTAGGCCGCGCCCTTCTGCACGCTCGACGACAGGGCTATGTAGTAGTTCGAGAAATCGAGGCCGCCCGTGATGGCGCCGATCATCGGCATGAACACGTCCTGCACCGCCGAGGTGACGATGGCGCCGAACGCCGCGCCGATGATCACGCCGACCGCAAGATCGACCACGTTGCCGCGCAGGGCGAATTTTTTGAATTCTTCGAGCATCGCAGTTTCCTCGCCTGATTCTTCGCGCGAAGACTACGGGATGCCGGTGCAGGGCGACAGGCGGGCGCCTCAGCTGTCCACGGCGCGATCGCGCTCGGAGCCGCCCGGATCGCGGTCGTCCGGCGCGGGCGCCGGCAGGGAGGCGGCGGCCCGCGCCTCGGCCTTGGCCCGCCGGCGGTACTGCGCCGCCCCGATGGGCAGGGTGACGAGGTAGCCGAGCGCCAGCGCCACCATGGCCTCGAACGGGAACGAGATCAGCAGCCCGAAGGCCGCGACCCCCACGAGGAAGATCGGCAGCACGGCCTCGCGCGGCACGCGCTTGCCCACGGTCTTGCCCGAGAAGGTCGGCACCGTGGAGACCACGAGGAGCGCGATGCACAGCATGTAGCCGAGCACCACCGGGGCGGCCCAGCGCTCCAGGGGCAGGCCGAGGAAGTGCAGGTAGAGCGGCAGCAGCACCGTCAGTGCGCCCGCCGGGGCCGGCATGCCGACGAAGAAATCCTTCTTCCAGGCCGGGCGGTTGGGATCGTCCAGCATGGCGTTGAAGCGGGCGAGCCGCAGGGCCATGGCGATGGCGAAGATGAGGGCGACGATCCAGCCGACGGATTTCAGCTCCTTCAGGGCGAAGCCGTAGAGGATCAGCGCCGGGGCGCAGCCGAAATTGACGAAGTCGGCCAGCGAATCGAGCTCGGCCCCGAAGCGCGAGGTGCCCTTGAGCATCCGCGCCACCCGCCCGTCGATGCCGTCGAGGAAGGCGGCGGCCACGATGGCGATGACGGCGGGCTCGAACTTGCCCTCGAAGGCGAGGCGGATGGCGGTGAGCCCGAGGCACAGCGCCATCAGGGTGATCATGTTGGGCGCGATCATCCGGAACGGCACCGGCTTGAACCGGCGCGGCCGGGGCTCGTTGGCGTCGGGCGCGAAGGGCGGGAACAGATCGTCCATGCTCATCCCTCAGATGCGGCGGAAGGCGCGCTCGGGCCCGCCGGCGAGGTCGGCCAGCACGGTCTCGCCCGCCACCGCCTTCTGGCCGAGCCCGACGAGCACGCGGGTGCCGACGGGCAGGTAGACGTCGACCCGCGAGCCGAAGCGGATGAGGCCGAAGCGCTCGCCGACGGCGAGGGTGTCGCCGGCATGGACCCAACCGACGATGCGGCGCGCCACGAGGCCGGCGATCTGCACCACGCCGATGCGCAACGGCGCGCCCGCGTGCGTCGTCTCCAGCACGAGACCGTTGCGCTCGTTGTCGTCGCTGGCCTTGTCGAGTTCGGCGTTGAGAAACAGCCCGGGGGTGTAGTGGATCTGCCCGATCTTGCCCGTCATCGGCACGCGGTTCACGTGGCAGTCGAACACGTTCATGAACACCGAGACGCGCAGCATCGGCTCCTGCGGCAGGTCGAGCTCGGGCGGCGGCAGCACGGTGGAGATGAGGTTTACCCGCCCATCGGCCGGCGACACCACCAGCCCGTCGCCCACGGGGGTCACGCGCTCGGGATCGCGGAAGAAGTAGCAGACCCACAGGGTGAGGATGAGGAAGATCCACCCGAGGAACTGGGCGAAGTACCCGCCGATCACCGTCAGCACGATGCCGATGAGGATGAACGGATAGCCCTCCTTGTGGATCGGCACGAGGGTTCGGCGAATCGTCTCGAGGAGGTCGGACATGCGGTCTTTCAGATCGTGGCCCGGCGCGGGCGCGAACGGGAATCCGGACCCCGCGCGATGGCAGGCGGGGGGGCGCGCGTCAACCTTTGGGGGGTGGGACGTGCTAAACTATGAGCCAAACTCTCTTTGGACCCACGTCCACGCGCTGCGAACTTGTCGCCTCCCTTGAAAAATGGCGACGACGTGGTCCGACTTTCGGTTCCTCGCCACCATTTTGGTGTTTAAGATGCGCGCAGTCGTTGCAATACGTCCCGGTCGGGATTTAAGGTGCTCCCACAATTAGGGAATTGATGAATGCAACTCGGGACGCTTACCGCAGCGATACCGAAAATTAAATCGAAAAGCACTGCGCCGGGTCAATATCTTGGCTATGGGCTGCAAGATGTTCGTTTATGCCATCATTTACTCAAGACACCACCCGGAACTTCAGTGTCTCTTGAGTTTGTCGATGACACGGCAATCCATTACTCTGACGGTAAACTTTTGCTTGAGCAATCTAAAAGTGCGCTCAAGGGCAATCCGGTCTCTGATGGATCACCCGAACTCTGGAAGACATTCGCGAATTGGTCTAACCTTTGTGTCGATAGACAGGTTAGCCCTAGCACTACAAAATTTCGGCTCTACGTTTGTCCGCTAAAGGATGCAAATCTTGCTCAGCTGATGCACGCCGCCACGACTGATGCTGAGGCCACAGCATTGTTGAAAAAGATTACGAAAAAAGTAACTGCCAAAAATAGCGATAAAGGATGCAGCCCAAGCATCACGGAATTCATTGGGGCCGGCAAAGATATATGCTGCCAGATAATCTTGAATTTTGAGCTAGTCGGCGATGTCGATCCACTCGAACCCATCCGTGAAATATTACGGCTCGCTGTACAAGATCAAACCCTCGACGATTTCTGTGCACATGCCATCGGCACAGCCAAAAACCAGATTGCTGTACTCATCCGCGCGGGTTCATCTCCTATTATTGATACAACCATTTTCCGTAAACAGCTCCAGGCGTTCATTCGGAAACACGGCATCCTTAATCTTTTAGCTCCGACGATAGAAATACCCGCCGACGCCGCCATCAAAGAGATTGTTGAATCAGCACCGATCTTTGTTCAACAACTTCTGAAGATACAAATTTCGCACGAATACCTCATTCGTGCAGTCAGCGACTACCTTCGCTCAGAAGCTGATCACACAACCTGGGCAGCCGAGGGTCGGATTGTTGAGGAAAGCCTCTATGAATTCAACGACACCCTGGAACGCCATTTCGAAATCACACGCAGCGAGATAGAAGATCTTCATTCTGCAAGCGATGAAGTCACTCGTGGCCAACGAGTTTACCGCAAGTGCATTTCCCATCAAACCTCCCTTGAGGGACATGTAGTACCAAATTATTTCATCCCCGGATCGTTTAACTTGTTGGCAAACTTCGGCCGGATCGGATGGCACCCCAAGTATTCGGATTTTTTTGTAGATTGATCATGATTAGAAATAATGTGTCCTCAATTGAAGCTGTTCAAAATTCCGCATTCTGTGCGGTAATTATTTCGTCGTTTGGGCGAGGCTACCAGGACGAAATGCTCGCCAAACTTCCGCTTGTGCACTTTGCGTTTCTAGTTCTACCGCTCATACTTCACCGGCCCATGCTTGATATCATCAGCAGCACAAATCAATCATCCGGGCTTGGGAAGTTTATAGAGAAATTATCGCGACAGCGAGAAGACTTAATAGCAGTGCACGGTCGAGCATTAATAATGCGAAGGCTTACGCTTGATGCGTTGTCGACCGGAGTTGCTTCAGGGTTGCTTTCGATTATTTATGAGGAAGCGCTCTTTCGGACCAACGATGTTCCCATCCGACGCCCTCCCGAGCGGATCAAACCTTACACGGTTGGCGCAGAGAAACTTGGACACTGGATGACACGTGTTCCACCCGCCAGCATATTTTCTCTCCTACGTGTGAGGCCCTAATGCACTTCCAAATTTTGAAACTGATTTTATGGGCAAGGCAGGGACACGCACCGCGCATCGTTACCTTTCAACCGGGACTGGCAAACGTCATTAGTGGAGCCTCTAAAACTGGCAAATCGGCAGTAATTCCTATTATTGATTATTGCTTGGCCTCGGGTAAATGTCGTATTCCTGTAGGAACCATCCGCAAAGCTTGCTCGTGGTTTGGAATCATCATTCAGACTGTTGAGGGTCAAAAACTTTTAGCGCGACGCGAACCCGGCGAAGCTAAACAAACCGGCGATATGATGCTCATCGAGCAAGACGAAATTTCAGTTCCGATTGAAACTCCGATAAAAAATATTAATGCCGATGTAGTTAAACAGATGCTTGACCGCCTTTCCGCCCTTTCTAATCTTGACCTTGAAACCGGCGGAGAACCGGGATTTAGTTCGCGAGTAAGCTTTCGAGACTTCACAGCTTTTATGTTTCAGCCACAGTACATAGTCGCGAACCCATCAGTCTTATTTTTTAATGCTGATACTAATGAACATCGCGAAAAACTTAAGGCGATATTTCCTTATGTCGTAGGTGCACTTACTGCTGAGATGCTTGGTGCGAAATGGGAAATAGATAAGCTGCAGCGGAATCTACGCCGCAAAGAGGGTGAACTTACAGCCACCCGAACCTCAGTGAGTACTTGGCAGGTCGAAGCGCAAGGTTGGATTAAACAGGCCATTGAGTTTGGTTTAATCAACCCAGATACAGAGATTCCAAGTGACTGGCCTGATGTCCTAGAAATGCTACGTGTTATTTCGGGATCAACAAGCCGTGACGCGCAGCCATCCATCGCTGCGGTTGAGGCGACTCTAGCAGAGCTGCAGAGACTTAGAGATGCTGAACGCAAAACTGCCGCAGAGCTTGCCGAGCGCCGCCATAGGCTCAACGAAGTTCAACGTCTAATCGATAGTAGCGCATCATATGGTTCAGCTATTCAAGTCCAACGGGAACGATTAGATGTGGCAAACTGGCTTGGGATCGTAGCTGATAGGTCGTCTGACCCAATCGTCGCGCTAGGGGATGGTGGACAAAATAAAATCGAAGCGCTTCGTCAAGCGCTCTCAGGCATAGAAATTCAGCTGCGTTCGCAACCGTCATTGTCTGATGCTTTCGATAAGGAACGCCTCAGGCTACGTACTGCAACCGAGGAAGGAACAGCAGCGCTAAGTTCTGTCCGACAACAAATCGCGCTGTTAGAGAGAAATTCAGAGGAAGTACGAGCTCAAACCTACCGCTCCGATCGCATTGAGCGATTTTTAGGACGATTAGAGCAGATTATTTTGCTTTATGAACGGACTGGGGAGGACGCGAATCTACCAGCTGAAATCGAATCATTAAACCTACTTATTGCTAGTTTCCGGAAGATCTACTCCGAATCTCAGGTAAGGCAGAAACAATCATCGGCACTTAAGATAATACAAAATTATATATCGGCTATCATTCCAAACCTTGATGCAGAATGGCCCGATGCCCCGGTTGAGCTTTCGGTAGAAGATCTAACGATTAGAGTCGTACATGCAGACCGATCAGATTACCTTTGGGAAATCGGTAGCGGTGCAAACTGGCTTGCCTATCACGTTGCCGTTATACTCGCGCTACAACGGTTCTTCCTGACGGACATAGGTCATCCCGTTCCAGGGCTGATCATTCTTGACCAGCCAAGCCAGGTCTATTTCCCTCGAGGATTTGAAGTAGAACATGTCAGTGAGCTTGGACGCACCCGAGATCAAGATATAATGGCAATACGTGCGACCTTTAAAGCCCTTGGCGCAGAAGTCATTCACTCCAAAGGAAGATTGCAAGCCATAATTTTAGATCATGCAGGCCCTGATGTGTGGGGGGAATTGCCAGGAGTAGTGCTGACTGAGGAGTGGCGTGGGGATGAAAAATTAGTGCCAATTCATTGGATTGGAACCGATCCATCTTCCTGATGTATTTCAATTAAGGGCTCAAATTAGGTCAAAGATAACTTGAGGGACAAGATTCGCTCCTTACTCCGCCGGCACGGCCTCCCGCCCAACCCCGACACGCTCCGTTTCCACCCCCTGCAAAACCGCCAAAGCCGCATCGGCCTCCCGCTGCCGGCTCCACAGGCTCGCATAGACCCCACCGGCATCCAGCAATCCCTGGTGCGTCCCCCGCTCGACGATCACCCCCTTGTCCAACACCAAAATCTCGTCGGCGTTGACCACCGTCGAGAGGCGGTGGGCGATGACGAGGGTGGTGCGGTTCTGCGAGATGGTGTCGAGGGCGTCCTGGATCTCGCGTTCGGTGAAGCTGTCGAGGGCCGAGGTCGCCTCGTCGAGGACGAGGATCGGTGGGCCCTTCAGGATGGTGCGCGCGATAGCGACGCGCTGCTTCTCGCCGCCCGAGAGTTTGAGGCCGCGCTCGCCCACGGGGGTGTCGTAGCCCTCCGGCAGGGCGGAGACGAAGCGGTCGATCTGGGCGAGCGACGCGGCCTCGCGCACCTGGGCGTCCGTGGCGTCCCAGCAGCCGTAGCGGATGTTGTACCCGATGGTGTCGTTGAACAGCACCGTGTCCTGCGGGACCATGCCGAGGGCGGCGCGGAGCGACCCCTGCGTGACCCCGGCGATGTCCTGGCCGTCGACCAGGATGCGCCCGCCCTGCGGCTCGTAGAACCGGAACAGCAGCCGCGACAGGGTCGACTTGCCGGCCCCCGAGGGACCCACGATGGCCACCGTCTTGCCCGCCGGCACCGTGAAGGAGACGCCCCGCAGGATCGGCCGGGCGGGATCGTAGGCGAAGCGCACGTCCCGGAACTCCACCGTGCCGCCTTGGGCCCGCAGCGGCGTCGCGTCGGGCCGGTCGGCGATCTCAGGGTTGCGGTGCAGGATGAGGAACATGTCGTCGATGTCGATCAGCGCCTGTTTGATCTCGCGGTAGATCATGCCCATGAAGTTCAAGGGCATCGACAGCTGGATCAGCATGGTGTTGACGAGGACGAACCCGCCCAGTGTGGTGCGCCCGGCCATGATGTCCCGCGCCGCCAACCACATCACCACGGTCATGCCGATGGTGAAGATCACCGCCTGGCCGGCGTTGAGGACGGCCAGCGACACGTAGGTCTGCGTCGAGGCCTTTTCGTACTTGGCCATGGAGGCGTCGTAGCGCTCCGCCTCGCGGCGCTCCGCGCCGAAGTACTTCACCGTCTCGAAGTTGAGGAGCGAATCCACCGCCTTGGTGTTGGCGTCGGTGTCGGAGTTGTTCATCCGGCGGCGGATCTCGATGCGCCACTGCGTCGCCTTCCAGGTGAAGCCGAGATAGGCCGCCACCATGACGAACACCACGGCCGAGTAGACCCAGTCGAACTCGTAGGCGAGGACGCCGATGACGAGGACGAACTCGACGATGGTCGGCACCAGGGTCAGCACCATCAGGCGCGACAGTTCCTCGATCCCGCCGCGGCCGCGCTCCAGCACCCGGGTCAGGCCGCCGGTCTTGCGCTCCAGGTGGAACCGTAGGGACAGGCGGTGCATGTGCTCGAAGGTCTGCAAGGCGAGACGCCGCACGGCGTGCATCGCCACCTTGGCGAACAGCCCGTCGCGCACCTGCGTCAGCCCCGCCATCGCCACCCGCGACAGGCCGTAGAGTCCGATGAGCACCATCGGGGCGGCGAACACGCCCGTCGGAATCGCGGCCCCGGGTTTCGGGTCGGTCAGGGCCACCAGGGCGTCGGTCGCCCACTTGAAGGTGAACGGCGTCACCATGGTGACGAACTTCGCCACGATCAGCAGGCCGAACGCGAGGAACACCCGCCGCTGCAGGTCGGGCCGGCCGTACGGCCACAGGTAGGGCCACAGCCGGCGATAGGTGGCGACGAGGCCGGGGCGCGCGGGCGGCGCGCCGGCCGACGCTTGCGCGGGGTCGGGTGTCATGCCGTTTCGATTCTCGGTGAAGGCTGAATTTGGAACGGATATAAGCCGGTCCGCGCCCGATGACAGCCGTGCCCCGGCGCAAGGCCGCCCCGCGCCGGTGCGTGGGGACCGTGCGCCGTGACACCCTCGTGGATGCGCCGTTCCAGAAAGCGGGTTTTCGGGGGATGGACCGTTCCACGCGGCAGGGCGTGGAACGGACTCAGCCGCGTGGAACGGTGCCCGCCACCGCCGCCGTTCCGTCGCTCGGCAGCACGAAGATCTGGCCCGGATAGATCCGGTCCGGGTTGCGGATCTGCGGCTGGTTGGCGTCGTAGATCACCGTGTAGCGGGTGCCGCGCCCGTAGATGCGCCGGCTGATCTGCCACAGGCTGTCGCCCCGCACGATCCGCGCCGTGCCGACCTCCGGCACGAACACCGTCCGGGGCGGCTCCAGCGCTGGCACCGGCTCCGGAATGGTGCCGGGCTTGAGGTCCGGCGCCGCCGGGGTCGGGGTCGCCGCAAGGGGGGGCGCGGCCTCGCCCGACGGTCGGGCCGAGGCCGGGCTAAGCGGTTGTTCCAGAACGGCGATTCGCGCCGGCGGTGCGGCTGCTTCGGGCGTGGCCGCGGGGGTCTTCGCGGTGGGTCTGGGCACGGCCGGCTTCACGGGCGGCACGGAGAACGCCACCTCGGAGCGGGCCTTCACCTTGCCCGAGACGGGGTCCACCTGATCGACCCGGATGGTGTAGGCACCCGGCTGGACGCCCCGCCCGATGGTGAAGGCGACGCGCCCGTCCGTCCCGGCGCTGCCCGGCGCCACCAGGGTGTCGTTGAGGTAGAGCCGCAGAGTCGCGCCGGGCTGGGCCTGGCTCGTGACGTAGAGCCGGCCGCCCTCCTCCGCCTCGACGCTGACGATCTTGACCGGGCTCGCGCCGGCGGCCCGCTCCGTCTCCGGGGGCCTGCTCTCCGGCGCCTTGCCCTCGGGCACCTTGCCGGCCTCGGGTTTCGCCTCCGCCCTCGCGGTGTCGGCCCCGGTCTTGGGCCCCGTCCTGGCCCCGTCACGCGCTCCTGCGGCGACGGCGGCCGGGGGCGGCGCTACAGGCTCGGGGTGGGACAGAACCACCGTCGGCCTGTCGGGAGACGTCAACGCGATCAAGGGCTTGGTGTCGCGCTTCGGTGCGACGACCACGGCGACGGAGTCGCGCGAAACCACGGATCGGCCATCGGCCCCCGTGGACCGCAGGGTGATCTCACTGCTGCCGGGGGACAGGGCAGGCGGCACGATGGCGAACTGGCCGGACGGGTCGACGAGCGCACGGGCAATGGGCTGATTGTCGCGCAGCAGCTCGACGGTGGTGTTGGGCGCAGCCCGCCCGGCGATGACGGCCTCGCCCGACGGCTCGACGCGGATGATGTCGAAGGTCGGCGCCGACGCCTCGGTGCCGGTGGTCGCCGCCGGAGTGTCCCGCGATGCCTGGGCGGGCGTCCGCTCCGGCAGCCGGTCCGGCTCCGGCAGCCGGTCCGACCGGGGCTTTCCCGGCACCGGCAGCGCTCCGTCCCCGGAGCCCGCGAGCGGATCGGTGACGAGGGGTACGGCCCGGCCCTCGGGCGTGCCGAATCCGTGCTTGAACAACTCGCTCGCGCCATAGAGGGTGACGACGAGGGTGAAGCCGCCCAGAAGCCCCACGCAGGCGAGGAAGATGCTCCGTCGCAACTCCGCCTTCATGACGCACCACTCCCTCTTCCATCGTCCGGGCGGCGAAACCGCGATCGACCCTGACCTGCCCCGGCGACAAATCGGCACTTGACGGCGACATATTAACGAACATGACCGGAACACCAAATCCCGACGGCCTTTTCAAGGCCGGATCTCCCGTAAAATCAGCACTTTGGCCCGTGGACGGCATGCGCCCGCGCGGCCGGACCCGGAGGGGAAGCGGCACATGGCACCGGTGAGGACGGTCTGCGTCTATTGCGGCTCCGGGTTCGGCGGCGACCCGGCCTTTACCGCGGCGGCCGAGGCCCTCGGCAAGGCCCTGGCGCAGGCCGGCCTCGGCCTCGTCTACGGCGGCGGCAATGTCGGCCTCATGGGTACGGTGGCGCGCGCCGTACTCGAGAACGGGGGCCATGTCACCGGCATCATCCCGAGCTTCCTGAAATCCCGGGAGCGCATGCTCGACGAGATCCAGGAGACCATCGTCGTCGAGGACATGCACACCCGCAAGCGTCTGATGTTCGAGCGTTCCGACGCGTTCGTGGCCCTGCCGGGCGGCATCGGCACCCTGGAGGAGTTGGTGGAGCAGCTCACCTGGGCGCAGCTCGGCCAGCACAACAAGCCGATCCTGCTGCTCTCCGTGGCGGACTTCTGGACGCCGCTCCTGACGCTCCTCGACCACATGCGAGCCCAGGGATTCATCCGGGAGGGGCTCGACCTCAGCTATCTCGTCGCCAGCGAAGCCGGCGACGTGATCGGGATCCTGCGCGACGCGGCGGCCGCTTCGCCGCCCGCCCCACAGGCCGAGGCGTTCGTCACCGAACGGCTCTGAATCGCCCTCAATCCGCGTCGGTCGACATCGGCTGGGAATGCAAAGGTCTTCGACAGGTCGCCCGCGACCTCCTTCTCGACCCGGTCCACCAGGACGATCCGCCGAGTGAGTCCTCGGAGCGTATCGAGGATGCCGGCCGCCGCGAGCCGGATCAGCGGCCCGGCATCGGCGACCACGATCGGCTGGCGATCGGCGGGGGCGATCATGGGGTCACGCTCCAGACGGTGCCGTCCTTGCCGTCCTTCACGGTGACGCCCATGGCCAGAAGCGCGTCGCGGACACGATCGGAGGCGGCCCAGTCCTTGGCGGCGCGGGCCGCGCGGCGCACTTCGATCAGGGCCTCGACCTCGAGTACGTCCAGCCCGGCGGCCCGGATGCTGCCCTGGTCGCGGGCCGACTTGGTCTGCGTGAGCAGACCCATCAGGTTGGCGCCCGCCTTGAGGCCGGCGGGATCGTCGAGGCGGTGGAGTTCCGCGAGTGCCGAAGCGGTGTTGAGATCGTCGGTCAGGGGTTCGAGCAGCCCGTCCGGAATCACCGGAGAGGCGGCACTATCGCCGACGATCCCGTACCAGCGCTCCAGGGTCCGGGCCGCTTCCTCCAACCCCCGCACCGTCCAATCGATGGGCTGGCGATAGTGCGTCTTGAGCATGGCGAGCCGGGCCACCTCGCCGGGCCAGTCCTTCAGCACGTCGCGGATGGTGATGAAGTTGCCGAGGGACTTCGACATCTTCTCCCCCTCCACCTGCAGGAAACCGTTGTGGAGCCAGACGTTGGCCATCACGTCGGTGGAGAAGCAGCAGCGCGATTGGGCGACCTCGTTCTCGTGATGCGGGAAGATGAGGTCGATGCCGCCGGCATGGATGTCGAAGGTTTTTCCCAGGTGCTTCCACGACATGGCGGAGCACTCGATGTGCCAGCCGGGACGGCCGGGCGCGGGCAGGCCGCACGGCGAGGGCCAGGACGGCTCGCCGGGTTTCGAAGGCTTCCACAGGACGAAGTCGAGGGGCGAGCGCTTGTAGGGGGCGACCTCGACGCGGGCGCCGGCCTCCATCTCGTCGAGGGGCCGCTTCGACAGGCCGCCGTAATCGGGCATCGAGGGCACGTCGAACAGCACGTGGCCATCCGCAACGTAGGCGTGACCGGCCGCCACCAGCCCTTCGATGATGGCGATCATCTCGGCGATGTGATCGGTGGCGCGCGGCTCGACGAAACGCGGACGCTCGCCCGCCACGTTCACGTCCTCGGGCATCAGCACGCCGAGGGCACGGATGTCGTCGTGAAAGGCCGCGAGCGTCCCATCCGTGAGGTCACGGATGGTGATGCCGCGCTCGGCCGCGCGGGCGTTGATCTTGTCGTCCACGTCGGTGACGTTGCGCGCGTAGGTGACGTGCGCCGCGCCGTAGAGGTGGCGCAGGAGCCGGAACAACAGGTCGAAGACGATGATCGGGCGGGCGTTGCCGATATGGGCCGCGTCGTAGACCGTCGGACCGCAGGCATACATCCGGACATGGCTCGGATCGATCGGCGCGAACACAGCTTTCTGCCGCGTCAGCGTGTTGTAGAGCCGCAACATCGGGGCCATGAAACCGTCCCTCGTCCCTCGAGCGGATCGCACAGCTCGACCGCCCCTAGCGCCTTGGTTCTTCGCCGCTTCCCGGCGTCGGTACCCCGTGGCGACCGACACGTCCAACGGCGGGGGTGCCGCGCTGCAGCCGGCGCCTGTTGCACGAAGGCGACGGTGCCGTCGGCCGTCCTGGGCTACCCCGAACCCATGAGCAATTCGAGAACAGCGCCGCTCCGCCGCCTATCGAAAGCGATCCAGGGCGGAAAGGGTTTGTTTACCTGGACCCTTGAGATTTCCCCCAACCCGAATCCCTCCATCGAGGTTCTGCCCATGCGCCGCCCGGCCGCCGAAATCGGCACCCTCCTCGCCCTCGCCTTGATGATTTCCTCCACCGCGCTCGCGGGCGGAGACGGCGAGACTCCCACCAAAGCGGTGTCGCAGGTGGAGAAGACGTTCCTGATCCCGGCCGGCGAGGGCTACGGCGTCGGCGATTGCCTGAGCAATGGCGAGAGCAGCTGCGGACAGGTGGTCGCGAATGCCTGGTGCGAAGCACAGGGATTCGCCTCCGCCGGTTCCTTCGGCGTCGCGGCGCAGGACGAGTACACCGGGGCGATTCCCACCCCTCCCGTGATCAAGCAGGCCGAGCGTCCGATCCGCATCACCTGCCAGGATTGAGCGACCGGACCGGATCAGCGCCGGCCATCGGATTTCAGGATCCGTGGCCGGACCGAGCGTGTTTGGAAGCTTATTTCTTCATGGCATCGGCGCATCGCGGCGGCGGCTCCGTGCCCCACGGCATGAGCGGCACGGCCGAGGTTGAGTTCTTGGGCGAGCCCTGGATCACCTTATCCGAATAGACCATGTAGATCAGCGTGTTGCGCTTGGCGTCGCATCCGCGCACGATCTGCATCGACTTGAAGATCAGCGAGCGGCGTTCGCTGAACACCACCTCGCCCTGACCGAGCTTGTCCTTGAACTGCACGGGACCGACCTGACGGCAGGCGAGCGAGATGTCCGAGACGTCCTCGGCCAGCCCCAGGGTGCCCTTGATGCCGCCTTTCTCGGGCTGGGTGTACCAGCACGCCACACCGGCCACGGCCGGATCGTCGATGCCGTAGACCACGAGCTTGTCGTTCGGTGTAAGGGGCCGCCAGACCGTCGATTTGTCGAAGATCCGATCGGCATCCTCCGCCTTGGCGGACACCGCGCCGGCGAGCGCTCCTGCCACGACGGCAGCAGCGGCCATTCCCCCTGTGAGACCCCGAAGCCACATCATCCTGCATTCCCCCCCAACTCGGCTGGGGCGCATGTGGGAAGGCTGTCGCCCCCGCGCGAGGGCGAGTACAAAACTTCCGCTTCGCCGCCGCTCCGATTCCCGTCGGCGGCAAGGTTCCACTCCCGATCCTGTCAGGCCATGCCGCTGATCCTTCCGCAGATCCGCACGCTCGTCCGGGCGCTCGCCATGACCCTCGTCGCCCTCGGGACGGTGGGGACGGCACAGGTGCAAGCCTCCGACGCCTGCCTGCGCTACCGTTCGGAGCTCGCCAACCTGAGCGACGGAGCGAACACGGCGCGCGCGCTCCAGAACGAGATCGGGCGGCTGAATGCCTATTATCGCACCTTGAATTGCGAGGGCGGCCGGTTCCTGTTCTTCGATTCGCGACCGCCGCAATGCGGAGCCGTGGAGCAGCGCATCCGCGCGCTCAATGCGGGTTACGGCGCCGAGAACGGGGAAGTCACGGCCGCGCGCCGCCGGCAGCTCACGGCGGCCGTGGCTTCCGCCTGCACGGATACGGCGAGCCGCGTGGCGCTCAACGCATTGGATGGAACGCCGCGCGAGCAACGCGCCCGGGGCGGAGCCCAGGTTGTCTGCGTCCGCACCTGCGACGGCGCCTATTTCCCCATGGCCAACCTGCCCGACGGGCGCGAAGGCGCCGACGACCTGTGCCAGGCCCTATGCCCCGGCGCCGAGGCCGTGGCCTACTCGATGCCGCACGGCGACGACGCCCTGAAACACGCCGCGACGCTGCGGGGCGCGAAGGCCTACGTCTCGCTCGCCAACGCCTTCAAGTTCCGCACGACCTTCACCCCGAACTGCTCGTGCAAGCGCGAGGGCCAGAGCTGGGCGCAATCGCTCGTGAAGGCCGAGAGCATGCTGGTGCGGCACAAGGGCGACATCTTCGTCACACCCATGCAGGCCGAGGCCCTGTCGCGGCCAAAGGTTCGTCTGACCCTGGTCGGACGGGCCGACAAGACGGCGGCGGGCTTGGCGGCCGACGCAGCCACCCGCACGGGCCTCGTGACCAACGAGACCGGTGCTCCCACGGAACCCGCGGCCCCAGTCGCCGGCGAGGAGCGCCAAGCCGTCCGGATCATCGCACCGAACCTGTTCCCGGGGCAGGGGCAGGGCCGCGCGACGACGCCCTGACGCAGGCTGCCGGTGGCCCTGGCGGGTTCGCGGTATCGTTCCGAACGGGAACCATCCTGGCCCCACTCTGTTCCGAAGGCCTCATCCACAGCCGTGAGTGCCTTCGATGCGGATCATCCGCCTGCTCCTTCTCACCGGTACGATCCTGCCGACTCTGGCGCTGTCCGGCCCTTCCTGGGCGGATCCGGCGGGGATGGGAAAGATGCAGGTCGCGCAAGGCGGACCCGACAGTGAGGGACAGCGTGGCGGCCCATCCCCGAGCCGGGAACGGTCCGAACCCCGTGGAGAGCGCCAAGACAGGCCGGAGCGGCCAGACCGTCAGGAGAGACCGGCGCCGCGCCAGGAGCGGCCCGAGCCGCGTCAGGAGAGGCCTGAGCGCTCTGCCCCGCGTGAGGACCGGACCCCGGCCGAGCGCCCGGCACCTCGACAGGAGCGGCCCGACCGCCAGGACAGGCCTGACCGGCAGGAGAGACCCGAAAGACAAGAGCGGCCCGACCCGCAGGAGCGGCCGGCCCGTCCGGAACGTCAGGAGCGGCCCGACCGGCAGGGGCGCCCCGATCGACAGGAAAGCCCTGAGCGACAGGACCGTCGTCCGGATCAACGCGGACCGACCGAGCGACCCACTTCGCCGGCACAACGCGATCGTACACCTGACCCGACACGGCCGTCGGAGCAGGCCCCGGTCCGGGGCGCGGAGCCAGAACGCCGGACACCCGGTGCCGAGCCAGTCCGTCCAGACGCGCCCGGACGACGTGGACAGGACACCGGTCCGGCCGAGCGGCAGCCGTCGCTGAATCCGGCCCAGCCGACCGCTCCGACGCAGCCCGCACGGCCTGGGCAGCCGGCCACACCACCCGCGGCTGCACCGGGGGCGCCTCAGCCGGTTTCACCTTCTCCGCAGGTCGCACCACAGGGCGCTCCCCAGACGGCGCCTCAAGTCGCGCCCAATGCCAGGCCGGGCGTTCCCGGACGTCCCTTCACGCCTCCCGGTGCGCCGGGTGCCGAGGGTCGAGACGAGCCGACCGGTACCGGGCGTTCGAACGAACGCGGGCAGGATACGGCGCCGGATCGGATTGCCCCCCGTGGCCCGCGCGATCCGGATGCGGCCCGGGACCAGAGCAATCCCCGTGACCGTGGCGACCAGCCGGGGCTGCGCGACGACGGTTTGCGCGGAGGCGACCGCCGGAGCGGTGTCGATGATGATCGCCAGGATCGCGAGCGACGCGATGCGTTCGAGCGCGGCGGTCCGCGCCAGGGCTTCAACGCGCCGGGTCGCCCCGGCTACATTCCGGGTGGCTTCCGCGACGACGATGAGACTCGCGACTTCGACCGTGTCCGCCGCGACCGGCGTGAATTTCAGGAGGATGGCCGGACCTACATCCGCGAGCCCGGTCGCATCATCGTGCGCGATCGCGACCGCACCTTCATCCGCCACGATGAGAACGAGCGGTTCCGCGATCTGGGCCGCGGCGGCTACCGCAGCGAGCGCCGCGGCGGCGACACTGTCACCTATCTCGATCGACCGGACGGCGCACAGATCGTCACCATCGTCGACGACGACGGCCGTCTCGTGCGGCGCTCACGCCGGTTCCGTGATGGTCGAGAGGTCGTGATCATCGACAACAGCTTCAGCGGTCCGCGACGCCCGATCTACGAGGATGTCGTCGATCTGCCTCCGCCCGATATCCGCATTCCGCGCGAGCGCTACGTCGTGGATTACGAGGGAGCCGACGAGCGCAGTGTCTATGAAGCCCTCTCGGCCCCGCCGGTCGTGCCCCTGGACCGGCGCTATACCCTCGATCAGGTACGCTACAGTCCGCAGTTGCGGGCCCGTATGCGCAGCGTGGACATCGACACCATCACCTTCGAGACCGGCTCGTTCACCGTGACGCCGGATCAGGCGTCGCGCCTCGCGACCATCGCGGCGGCGATGAACCAGGCCATCCGGGCCAATCCGCAGGAAGTTTTCCTCGTGGAGGGCTACACCGACGCGGTGGGCTCCGATGTCGACAACCTGTCCTTGTCGGATCGGCGGGCGCAGTCGGTGGCGACGGTTCTAACTCAGAACTTCCAGGTTCCGCCCGAAAACCTCACGACCCAGGGCTACGGCGAACAGGCGCTCAAGGTGAACACACAGGGGCCGTCGCGCGAGAACCGCCGGGTCACCGTGCGGCGGATCACCCCGCTGATCCAGCAGCAGGCCGGCGGCGGCACGCCGCCGCGGTGACGATCCGACGGGCCGTGTCATCCCTGGCACGGCCCGTCTCCCCGAGCTTCGCCTTCACGGAAGTACGCGTGTACTGTTCCTCCCCCACATGCCGGGCATCGTCCGGCGCGGTCGTCTTCGGATAGCGTCGGCTCCGTTCGTCGCGCCGCAGCACCGCAGACCATCGCCTCCCATAGGAGCCGACATGGACGAGGCAACGCCTCGCTTGATCGAGGCCGGTACGCCGGCTTTCCGGCGCACCACCCTGGCGCTCGCGGCAGCGGGGTTCTCCACCTTCGCGGTGCTCTACGGCGTGCAACCGCTGCTGCCGGTCTTTGCCGATCAATTTCACGTCTCGCCGGCCGAGAGCAGCCTGGCCCTGTCGCTTCCCTGCGCCACCCTCGCCCTCGCGCTGCTCGTGGTGAGTCCCCTCTCCGAGGTGTGGGGACGCAAGCCCGTCATGGTCGCGTCCCTGTTTGCGTCGGCGATCCTCACCATCGTCGCGGTCCTGGTGCCGAGTTGGCACGGCTTCCTCGCTCTCCGTGCCCTGACGGGGTTGGCCGCGAGCGGTCTGCCGGCCGTGGCCATGGCTTATTTGAGCGAAGAGATGCACGGACGCGCCATCGGCCTATCCATGGGCCTTCTCATCGGAGGCAATGCCCTCGGGGGAATGATCGGCCGGCTGGTCGCCGGCATCATCGCCGATCATGCGTCGTGGCGCTGGGGGCTCGGCACCATCGGCGTTTTGGCTCTGGTCGCGGCGATCGCGTTTCTCATGAGCCTGCCGGACTCGCGGCGTTTTCGAGCCAACCGGATGCGGTGGCGCGAAGTGCCCGGCACCTTCGGCCAGCATTTCCGCGATCCCGGCCTGCCATGGCTGTTCGCCGAGGCGTTCCTGCTCATGGGCGGATTCGTGAGCGTCTACAATTACATCGGCTTTCGGCTGCTCGACCCGCCGTTCGACCTGAGCCAGACCGCCATCGGGGCGATCTTCGTCGTCTACCTGTTCGGAACCTTCTCCTCGGCAGCGACCGGTGAGATCGCAAGCCGACTCGGCCGACGCAAGGTCCTCTGGCTCGCCATCCTGCTGGGCCTGGCCGGCATCGCCCTGACCCTTTCGGACCGCCTCTGGCTCATCATCCTGGGCATCGTCGTCGTCACCGTGAGCTTCTTCGGCGCCCATTCCGTCGCCAGCAGCTGGATCGGCCGCCGGGCCCTCCGGGACCGCGCCCAGGCTTCTTCGATCTACCTATGCCTCTACTACCTCGGCTCGTCGGTGCTCGGCACGGCAGGGGGCTGGTTCTTCGCGCATTCGGGCTGGGTCGGCGTGGTCGCGTTTTTCGCAGCCCTCTACGGGCTGGCGCTCGTCATCGCGCTGCATCTGTCGCGCCTTCCGCCGTTGGTCCCGACGGAAACCTGAGCGAGGCGGGCTCGCGGGCAGCGAGACCGCCGCGTCGCTTTCAGATGTGGATCGCGCGCTTGGCGACTGCCAAGGCGGCCTCCTTGACGGCTTCCGTCAGGGTCGGATGGGCGTGACAGGTGCGAGCGACATCCTCGGCGGAGGCGCCGAATTCCATCGCCACAGCGACTTCTGCGATGAGATTGCCCGCATCCGCACCGACGATATGCACGCCGAGCACCCGGTCGGTGGTGGCGTCGGCCAGGATCTTCACGAAGCCGTCCGTGGTATGGTTCACCTTGGCGCGGCCGTTGGCGGTGAAGGGGAATTTCCCGGTGTTGTAGGCGATGCCGTCCTTCTTCAACTCTTCCTCGGTCTTTCCGACCGAAGCGACCTCGGGATAGGTGTAGACCACGTTCGGGATCACGCCGTAATTCACGTGGCCCGACTGGCCGGCCAGGAGCTCGGCCACGGCGACCCCTTCGTCCTCCGCCTTGTGGGCCAGCATCGGCCCGCTGATCACGTCGCCGATGGCATAGATCCCCGTGACGTTGGTGGCGTAGTGGCTGTCCGTCTGGATGCGGCCCTTGTTGTCGAGGCCGACCCCCACCGTCTCCAGGCCGAGGCCTTCGGTGTAGGGTACGCGGCCGATAGCCACGAGCACCACGTCGGCCTGAAGCGTTTCGGCCTCGCCGCCGGCGGCGGGCTCCAGCGTGACGGTGGCGGCGCCATCCGCCACTTCGACGCCCGTGACCTTGGACGAGAGTTTGAACTGTACGCCCTGCTTGCCGAGGATGCGCTGGAACTGCTTGCCGACCTCGCCATCCATGCCCGGCAGGATACGGTCCAGATACTCGACCACCGTGACCTCGGAGCCGAGGCGGCGCCAGACCGAGCCGAGCTCGAGGCCGATGACGCCGGCCCCGATGATGAGAAGCTTGCCCGGCACCTTCTCCAGGGCAAGCGCGCCGGTGGAGGAGACGACGATGGTCTCGTCGATGGTGACCCCGGGGAGCTTGGTGACGTCCGAACCCGTCGCGATGACGACGTTCTTCGTCTCGAGAAGCTGGTTGCCGCCATCCTCGGACAACACCTCGACGCGGCCCGCACCCGCCAGGCGCGCGGTGCCCCGATACGCGTCGATGCCGTTCTTCTTCAGCAGGAACTCGACGCCCTTGGTGTTGCCGTCGACGCCGTCCTGCTTGAACGTCATCATCTTGGCGAGGTCGAGTTGCGGCGGGCTGACGATCACGCCCATGTCGGCGAAGTGCTTGCCCGCCTCCTCGAAGGCCTCCGAAGCATGGAGCAGGGCCTTCGACGGGATGCAGCCGACGTTGAGGCAGGTGCCGCCATGGGTTGCCCGCTTCTCCACCACGGCAGTCTTGAGGCCGAGCTGAGCCGCCCGAATGGCGCAGACATAGCCGCCGGGACCGGTGCCGATGACGACGAGATCGTAGGACATGGGATTCTGACTCGCTGAAGTGGGCGGCGGGTCATGCCCCACCATCGGATACGAAGCGCGCGGAAGCGTCCGGCCGCGTGGATCGCGGCCGGCGGACGGTTAGCTGCCGGGCCTTAGAGGTCGAGCACGAGGCGTGCCGGATCCTCAAGCGCCTCCTTGACGCGCACGAGGAAGGTCACGGCTTCCTTCCCGTCGACGATGCGGTGATCGTAGGACAGGGCGAGGTACATCATCGGCCGGGCTTCGATCTTCCCGTTCCGGACCACCGGTCGCTCCTCAATGCGATGCATGCCGAGGATGCCCGATTGTGGCGCGTTGAGGATCGGGGTCGACATCAGGGAGCCGTAGATGCCCCCGTTGGTGATGGTGAAGGTGCCGCCCTGCATCTCTTCGATGGAGAGCTTGCCGTCGCGGGCCTTCTTGCCGAAGCCGGAAATGGTCTTCTCGATGCCCGCGATGGAGAGGTCGTCGGCGTTGCGCACCACCGGCACGACGAGGCCCTTATCGGTGCCGACCGCGATGCCGATGTGGTAATAGTTCTTGTAGACAAGATCCTGCCCGTCGATCTCGGCATTGACCGCCGGTACGTCTTTGAGCGCGCCGATCACCGCCTTGGTGAAGAAGCCCATGAAGCCGAGCTTGGTGCCGTGCTTCTTCTCGAAGATGTCCTTGTACTGGCTGCGCATGGCCATCACGGCGGACATGTCGACGTCGTTGAACGTCGTCAGCATCGCGGCCGTGTCCTGCGCGTCCTTGAGACGGCGGGCGATGGTCTGGCGCAGCTTGGTCATGCGCACGCGCTCTTCGCGGGCCGCATCGTCGGGCTTCGACGGGACGCGCGGGGCGGTTGGCTTGGCCTCCCGGGCGGGGGCCGCCGCCGGTGCTGACGGCCCCTTCGCCTTGGCCTCCAGCATATCACCCTTGGTGACGCGGCCATCCTTGCCCGAGCCGTTCAGGGTCGCGGGATCGATGCCGGATTCCCGGGCCATCTTGGAGACCGCCGGGCCGTTGTCGCCGGATTCACGAGCCTGGGCCGGGGCACCGTCACCGTGATTGCCGTAACCGGCCGACGAACTCTCGGCCGGTGCCTCGGCAGGCTTCTGCTCGCCCTTGTCCTCGGCGGGCGCCTCGGAGCGGGTCTCGGCCTTCTGCTCGGTCTTCTTCGGAGCCGCTGCCTTGGCACCGCCGGTGGCCTCGACGATGGAGCCCAGCAGGGCGCCCGGCTCCACGGTCTCGCCGTCCTTGACCAGGATCTCGCCGAGTTCACCGGCCGCCGGTGCGTTGACTTCGAGGGTGACCTTGTCGGTCTCGAGTTCCACCAGGGGCTCGTCGGCGGCAACCGTATCGCCCGGCTTCTTGAACCAGCGGCCGATGGTGGCCTCGCTGACGGATTCGCCGAGCGTCGGGACGAGGATGTCGGTTGCCATGGTGTTTGTCCGTCCGGGTGGTGTCACGGCGCCGTTGGCGGGCGCCCTCAGATCAGGAAGGGCTGCGAGGGACCGGCGTCAGACCGCCAGCGCCTCGTTGAGGAAGGCTTGGAGCTGCGCCTGATGCTTCGAAAGCAGGCCCACCGCCGTGGAGGCCGAAGCAGGCCGACCGACGTAGCGCGCGCGCTTCACCGAGGACTGGGCCTGGCCGAGCACCCATTCGAGGTAGGGCTCGACGAAGGCCCAGGGGCCCATGTTCTTGGGCTCCTCCTGGCACCACACCACCTCGGCATTGCGGAACCGGGACATCTCGCCGGCCAACGCCTTGAGGGGGAACGGATAGAGTTGCTCGACCCGCAGGATGTAGACGTCGTTCAAGCCGCGCTTCTCGCGCTCGTCGTAGAGGTCGTAATAGACCTTGCCCGAGCACAGAACGACACGACGGATCTTGTCGTCCTTGACGAGCTTGGTGGCGTCGTCCTCGCGCTCGGCATCGTCCCACAGCACGCGGTGGAAGCTCGATCCCTCCGCCATCATGTCGATGCCGGACACGGCCCGCTTGTGACGCAGGAGCGATTTCGGCGTCATCAGGATCAGCGGCTTGCGGAACTCGCGATTGAGCTGGCGCCGCAGGATGTGGAAGTAGTTCGACGGCGTGGTGCAGTTGGCCACCTGCATGTTGTCCTCGGCGCACATCTGCAGGAAGCGTTCCAGACGCGCCGAGGAATGCTCCGGCCCCTGGCCCTCGTAGCCGTGCGGCAGCAGCAGGGTCAGGCCGGACATGCGCAGCCACTTGCGCTCGCCGCTCGAAATGAACTGGTCGATGACCACCTGCGCACCGTTGGCGAAGTCGCCGAACTGCGCTTCCCACAGCACCAGGGCATTGGGCTCGGCCGCCGAGTAGCCGTACTCGAAGCCGAGCACCGCCTCTTCGGACAGCATCGAGTTGATCACTTCGAGGCTGGCCTGCCCCTCGCGGATGGAGTTGAGCGACGTGTAGCGCTGCTCGTTCTCCTGATCGATCACCACGGCGTGGCGCTGAGAGAAGGTGCCGCGCTCGACATCCTGGCCCGAGAGGCGGACCCGGTGGCCCTCCAAAAGCAGCGATCCGAAGGCGAGTGCCTCCGCGGTCGCCCAATCGATGCCTTGACCGGTCTCCACCGCCTTGGCGCGGTTGTCGAAGAAACGCTGGATGGTGCGGTGGAGGTGGAAGCCGGGTGGCGGCGTGGTGATGCGCTGGGCGATCTCGCGCAGGATCTCCGTCGGCACACCGGTCTTGCCCCGGCGCGGATCGTCGACATCCTCACGCACGGCCTTGAAGCCGGACCAGCGTCCATCGAGCCAATCGGCCTTGTTGGCCTTGTAGTTGCTGGCGACTTCGAGCTCACCGTCGAGGATCGCGCGGAACTCCGCCTTGCGACCGTCGAGCTGCTCCTGGGACAGGACGCCCTCGGCGACGAGCTTCTTGCCGTAGGTCTCCAGCGCCGTCGGGTGCTTGCGGATGCGCTGGTACATCTTCGGCTGGGTGAAGGCCGGCTCGTCGCCCTCGTTGTGGCCGAAGCGCCGATAGCACAGCATGTCGATGACGACGGGCTTGCCGAACTTCTGCCGGTACTCGATGGCGATCTTGGCCGCGAACGTCACGGCTTCGGGGTCGTCGCCGTTGCAGTGGAAGATCGGGGCCTCGACCATCTTCGCGACATCCGACGGATAGGGCGAAGACCGCGAGAAGCGCGGATCGGTGGTGAAGCCGATCTGGTTGTTGATGATGAAGTGGATCGACCCACCCGTACGGTGCCCCTTCAGGCCCGACAGGCCCAGGCACTCGGCGACCACACCCTGTCCGGCGAAGGCGGCGTCGCCGTGGATGAGCAGCGGAACGACGCTGGTGCGGTGGACATGCGGGTTGGCGCGCTGGTCCTGCTTGGCGCGGACCTTCCCGAGCACCACCGGATCGACGATCTCGAGGTGGGACGGGTTGGCGGTGAGCGACAGGTGGACGTTGTTGCCGTCGAAGGCGCGGTCCGAGGATGCACCGAGATGGTACTTCACATCGCCTGAGCCCTCGACCTCGGCCGGATTGGCGGAGCCGCCCTTGAACTCGTTGAAGATCGCCCGGAAGGGCTTGGCCATCACGTTGGAGAGCACGTTGAGGCGGCCGCGATGGGCCATGCCCAGCACGATCTCGTGGGCGCCGAGCGCCCCGCCGCGCTTGATGATCTGCTCCAGCGCAGGGATCATGGCCTCGGAGCCGTCGAGGCCGAAGCGCTTGGTACCGGTGTACTTCAAGTCGAGGAACTTCTCGAAGCCTTCGGCCTCGATGAGCTTGTTGAGGATCGCGCGCTTGCCCTCGGGGGTGAAGGTGATCTCCTTGCCCTTGCCCTCGATGCGCTCCTGAATCCAGGCCTTCTCCTCCGGATTGGAGATGTGCATGAACTCGACGCCAAGCGTCTGGCAGTAGGTGCGCTCGAGGATCTCGACGATCTCGCGAACCGTCGAGAATTCGAGGCCGAGCACGTTGTCGAGGAAGATCGGACGGTCCCAGTCCTTCTCCTCGAAGCCGTAATGCTGCGGGTGCAGTTCCTCGTGGTCGCCGCGTGGGGCGAGACCGAGGGGGTCGAGCTTCGCATGCAGGTGGCCGCGCATGCGGTAGGCGCGGATCAGCATGATCGCGCGGACCGAATCCTTGGTCGCCTGCTCGACCGAGATGCCGGGAGCGGAGGCGACGACGACGCCCTTGACGGGCTCCTTGGCGGTGTCGCTCTTGGCGCGAATCTTATCGCCCATCGCCTTCTCGACGGTGGACCAGTTGCCGTCGAGGGCCGAGACGATCTCGCCGTTGGCGTGAACCGGCCAGTTCGGCTTTTGCCACGAGGCGCCGGCGGCATTCTTCTCGGCGGCGCCCTTGTCCTCGTTGAGGGAGCGGAAGAAGTCCTGCCACGCGGGATCCACCGAATTCGGATCGCGGGCATGAGCGGCCTGCAGTTCCTCGATGTAGGCGGCGTTACCGCCGTAGAGGAACGAGGTTTCGAGCGCGTCCTGGCGTGCCATCGTTCAGGTCATCCTACCGCTTGGCTCAAGGCCACCCCATCCGGGGCGACCGCCGCCCGATCCGGCGCCGGGCGCCGGGGATCGGATTTGGAAAGTCGGACGCAGGGTGAGCCGCGCCCGTCGGATCTCATATGGGTGCCCGAGCCTGAATGCGGCGCAACACAGGCCCGCGCACCGCAAGCGTCAGCCCTTGAGGACTTCGACGAGGGTGCTGCCAAGGCGGGCCGGCGAGGGCGAAACCCGGATGCCGGCCGCCTCCATGGCGGCGATCTTGTCCTCGGCGCCGCCCTTGCCACCCGAGATGATCGCGCCCGCATGGCCCATGCGGCGGCCCGGGGGCGCCGTGCGGCCGGCGATGAAGCCGACCATGGGCTTCCTACGGCCGCGCTTGGCCTCGTCGGCGATGAATTGCGCCGCTTCCTCCTCCGCCGAGCCGCCGATCTCGCCGATCATCACGATGGACTCGGTCCTGTCGTCGGCGAGGAACAGTTCGAGCATGGAGATGAACTCCGTGCCCTTCACCGGGTCGCCGCCGATGCCCACGGCCGTGGTCTGGCCCAGCCCCGCGTTGGTGGTCTGGAACACCGCCTCGTAAGTCAGCGTGCCCGAGCGGGAGACGATCCCCACCGAACCCGGCTTGAAGATGTTGGCCGGCATGATGCCGATCTTGCATTCGCCGGCGGTGACGATACCGGGGCAATTCGGGCCGACGAGGCGGGACTTCGAGCCTTCCAGGGCGCGCTTGACGCGGACCATGTCGAGCACGGGAATTCCTTCCGTGATGCAGACGATGAGCGGGATCTCGGCCTGGATCGCCTCGCAGATCGCGTCGGCCGCGCCAGGCGGCGGCACGTAGACGACCGAGGCGTCGGCGCCGGTGGCCTCGCGCGCCTCCGCCACCGTGTCGAAGACCGGCAGGTTGAGGTGCTTCGAGCCGCCCTTACCGGGGCTGGTGCCGCCGACCATCTTGGTGCCGTAGGCGATGGCCTGCTCGGAATGGAAGGTCCCGTTCTTGCCGGTGAAGCCCTGGCAGATGACCTTGGTGTTCGCGTCGATCAGGATGGACATGGGTACTCTCAGCCCTTCTTCACGGCGGCGACGATCTTCTGCGCGGCATCATCCAGGTCGTCGGCCGGGATCACGTTGAGGCCGGAATTCCGGATGATCTCCTTGCCCTTCTCGACGTTGGTGCCTTCCAGGCGCACCACCAGGGGCACTTCGAGGCCGACCGCCTTCACCGCCGCGATCACGCCGTTGGCGATCACGTCGCACTTCATGATCCCGCCGAAGATGTTGACGAGGATGCCCTTCACCTGCGGATCGGCGGTGATGATCTTGAACGCCGCCGTGACCTTTTCTTCACTCGCGCCGCCGCCGACATCGAGGAAGTTCGCCGGCTCCTCGCCGTAGAGCTTGATGATGTCGAGGGTCGCCATGGCGAGGCCGGCGCCGTTGACCATGCAGCCGATGGTGCCGTCGAGGGCGATGTAGGCGAGATCGTACTTGGAGGCTTCGATCTCCTTGGCGTCCTCCTCGGTCTCATCGCGCAGCGCAACAATGTCGGGGTGGCGGTAGAGGGCGTTCGAATCGAAGGAGATCTTGGCGTCGAGGCACTTGAGATGGCCGTCGCCGGTGAGCACCAGGGGGTTGATCTCCAGCATGCTCATGTCCTTGGCGGTGAACGCCTCGTAGAGCTTGGTGGTGAGGTCGCCCGCTTCCTTGGCCTGGGTCCCGGACAGGCCGAGCGTCTTGGCGACGAGGCGGCCGTGGTGGGGCATCACGCCGGTGGCCGGATCGACCGAGAAGGTGACGATCTTCTCCGGCGTGTCGTGCGCCACCGTCTCGATGTCCATGCCGCCCTCGGTGGAGACGACGAACGCGACCTTGCCGGTCTCGCGGTCCACCAGCATCGAGAGGTAGAACTCCGCCTCGATCTGGGCGCCCTCCTCGATGTAGAGGCGATTGACCTGCTTGCCGGCCTCTCCGGTCTGGATCGTGACCAGGGTCTGGCCGAGCATCTCGCCCGCGAACTGCTTCACCTCGTCGAGGGACTTGGTGACGCGCACGCCACCCTTGGCGCCGGCTGGCGCTCCCTTGAACGAGCCCTTGCCGCGGCCACCCGCGTGGATCTGCGATTTCACCACCCAGACCGGGCCGCCGAGTTCGCGTGCCGCCGCCTCGGCCTCTTCGGCCTTGAAGATCGGCACGCCGCGCGAGACGGGCAGGCCGAACTCCTTGAGAACCGCTTTGGCCTGGTATTCGTGGATGTTCATGCCAAACTCCTCCCTCGTCCCGGCCGGACCGGGCCTCCCGGTTTCCTTATAGCTCGGCTTGAGCGGGCCGATCGCACGACCCGCCGCCGAATCTTATGCGTTGTTAGGCGAGCGCCGGATTGATGCCCTTGCACGCCTCGATGAGGCCCTTCACGGCCCCGACCGACTTATCGAACATCGCCTTCTCGTCGTCGTTGAACGTAACTTCGAGGATGCGCTCGACGCCGTTCGCGCCGATGACGATGGGGACGCCGACATACATGCCGTTGATGCCGTACTCGCCGTTGAGATAGGCGGCGCAGGGCAGGACACGGCGCTTGTCGCGCAGGTAGCTCTCGGCCATGGCGATGGCGGACGCGGCGGGCGCGTAGAAAGCCGAGCCGGTCTTCAGCAGGTTGACGATCTCGCCGCCGCCCTTGCGGGTGCGCTCGACCATGGCGTCGAGCTTCTCCTGGGTCGTCCAGCCGAGCTTGACCAGGTCGGTCAGCGGCACGCCGGCGACGGTGGAGTAGCGCACCAGCGGCACCATGTCGTCGCCATGTCCTCCGAGCACGAAGGCGGTGACGTCCTCGACGGAGACCTTGAATTCGTCGGCGAGGAAGTGGCGGAAGCGGGCGGAGTCGAGAACGCCGGCCATGCCCACGACCTTGTGGGTCGGAAGGCCCGAGAACTTCTGGAGCGCCCACACCATGGCATCCAGGGGATTGGTGATGCAGATCACGAAGGCGTCGGGCGCGTGCTGCTTGATGCCGTTGCCGACGGCTTCCATCACCTTGAGATTGATGCCGATGAGGTCGTCGCGGCTCATGCCGGGCTTACGCGGTACGCCGGCGGTGACGATCACCACGTCGGCCCCGGCGATGCCGGCATAATCGCTGGCGCCCGAGTAGGCCGCATCGAAGCCGTCGACGGGGGCGGATTCGGCGATGTCGAGGGCCTTGCCCTGAGGCACGCCGTCGACGATGTCGAACAGGACGACGTCGCCGAGTTCCTTCAACCCGGCCAGATGCGCGAGGGTGCCACCGATCTGTCCGGCGCCGATGAGCGCGATCTTGCTGCGTGCCATGGGTAAAACGAGCCTCCGGTGATCGGGATAAGTGGGCGGTGTTCCGCTTGTGTGACGGGGTCCGACCTGCGGCGGCAGGATCGCACCGCCAAGCCTTCGTGTGGGTTCTGTGCGCTGCGGCGGTGTGTGGCGGAAAAGGCCCAGAGCTTCAACCGATGCTGGATCGGCATTGCACGGTTCGGGCCACACGTTCCCGACAATGCAGTTCGGGAGCATCGGCGAAAACACAGATGTTCGAAGGCGTTAGGAGCTCGAAGTCCCGCACCGTGCGGGAAGATTCCTTCGGTGACAGGAAAAACGTTCTGTCACGGAGGCTCAGAGCGCACCCGTTCGAAGGACCCGCTGAATGGCGAGAATCACGGCGCCGAGACGCGCCTCGATCAGGTCGGCCGGCAGATCCGCATCGTGTTGGATCGCCAGGGGATGGGTGAAGCGGTAGCTCGCGTCGAAGATGTAGGCGATGGCCCGCTCCCGATCCCGTGCCACGAAGGCACCCGTGGCCATGCCTTCCTCCACCACCCGCTCCACGAGCCCGCGCAGACGAACCCGATGGCGCCGGGCGATGGGGCGCGCGCCGACAGCCGCATCGAGATGGACGGAGAACAGGTTCGGCTCGTTGGCCAGGGTCAGGCGCTGGGCCGAGGCCAGTGCGGAGAGCAGCCGCTCGATCTTGTCGTCGGCGGGATCGGGCGCGTCGGCGATGCGGGCGAGTTCCGCCTCGACGTCGCGCAGCCAGCGGCCCGCGACGGCGTCGAGCAGCGCGTCCTTCGAGGGGAAGTAGCGGTAGACGTTGGCATGGGTCATCCCGGCCTCCGCCGCCACGGCCACCACCGTCACCCGCTTCGGACCGAGGCGGCGCAGGTGCTCGGTGGCGACAGCCAGGAGGCGCGCATCGACGGCGATCGGTGCCGTACGCGGCACGGAGCGACCGGCTCGGCTGGCCGAGGAGCGATCGGAGGATGGCTTCCGGGGCACGTCGTCGAGGAGCCCGTCCTCGAGAGCGTCGCCTGCGGCAAGACCTTTCCCAAACACGAAGGGCGGGCCGGGAGGCTGCATCGTTCGGGAACACCGACCACGGTTCGAGAGGGAGCGGGGGCCCCTCACCAAATCGCCAGCGTCGCTCACCACGACGTGCACATTCGCGAGCCCCGATGTCTCGCAGGTGCGAGACACTGGCCAAGCCCTTTAACGGGTCAGAACTTATTCTTCCAGGCCCTCAATGCAGTAAAGACGTGTACGGGCTCGGTTCCGGGTGCAAGATCGACCGCATGGGCCAAGGCGGGCTCTCCTGCCCGCAGGAACGGGTTGGTCGCCCGCTCCTCTCCCAGGGTTGTGGGAATCAGGAAGCGGCCTTCGGCTTTGGCACGTTCGGCCTCCTCCATCCGCGCCGTCAGCTTCGCGTTGTCGGGATCGACGGCCCGCGCGAATCCGGCGTTGGACAGGACATAATCGTGCCCGCTGTAGACCTGCGTGTCATCGGGCAGGCGGGCGAAGCGAGCGAGCGAGCGCCACAGGACGCTGGGCTCCGCCTCCATCACCCGGCCGCAGCCCAGGGTGAACAGGGTATCGCCGGCGAACACCAGGCCGGCCGCCTCGAACCAGTACGTGACGTGGTCGGCGCAATGCCCGGGCGTCTCCCAGACCTCGGCCGACAGCGCCCCGACCCGCACCACATCGCCCTCGGATACGGCGACGTCCACCTCCGGCACGGCTGCGCCTGCCTTGGCCGGAGCCGTCACCCGGGCGCCCGTGCGCCGCTTCACCTCGGCGATCCCCTCGATGTGATCCGCGTGCCGGTGGGTCACGAGGATGTCGGTCAGGGTCCAGCCCGCCTCATCGAGAGCGGCGAGCACGGGGCCTGCCTCCGGCACGTCGATGGCTGCACAGGCGCCCGTCTCGGGGTCATGCAGGAGCACGCCGATGTTGTCGCTGCGGCACAGGAAGGTCCGGATGTCCGGTCGGGGAGCGGGCATGGCATTGTCCTCGGCTTAGGTGTCCGATGTCGGCGGGGAACCGGGCCGGGTGCGGTCCGGTTCCGGCCGGGATGCCCGGCCGGCCTTCGCGGATCGGGCCCGGCGCATTCAGCTTGCCGGATTGAGCTTGGCGGATTGAGCTTGGCGGGGTTGCCGGAGTCGCCTCAGGACCCCATTGATGCGGGTGCGCGCTGCCGTTCCCTCAAATCAAGCACACCGGCCGCGCCGGACCCTCGCTCATGCGCCTCGACGTCACCGACCTGCGCGCCTTCTACGCCAGCCCCTTAGGCGGGGTGACGCACCGCATCGTCGCCCGCGCGATCCATGGCTTTCTCGGCTCGGTCTCGGGCCTGCGGGTGCTCGGGCTCGGCTACGCCACGCCCTATCTCGGGCCCGTCCACGTCATCGCCGAGCGGACGCTCGCCTTCATGCCGGCGACCCAAGGCGTGGTGAACTGGCCCGGCAGCGGGCGCTCGTGCTCGGCACTGGCCGACCCGACGATGATGCCCCTGCCCGAAGCCGCCGTCGACCGGGTGATCCTGGTTCACGCCCTCGAATCCGTCGAGAGTCCCACCGAGTTGCTCCAGGACGTCTGGCGGGTCCTGACGCCGGGGGGGCGGATGATCCTGGTGGTCCCCAACCGCCGCGGTGTCTGGGCCCGGCGCGACGCGACGCCCTTCGGCCATGGCCAACCCTACAGCCGCTCGCAGCTCGCGCGGCTGATGCGAACGACGCAGTTCTCCCCCGAAGGTTGGGCGGAGGCCCTGTACATGCCGCCGGTGCAGAGCCGCGTCTGGCTGCGCACGGCCGGGGCCTGGGAGCGCCTCGGCACTGGCCTGTCGCTGCCCTTTGCCGGCCTGCACGTGGTGGACGCGACCAAGCAGCTGTATCGACCCGTCGCCGTCCGGCGGGTCCGGCGGGCGACCCGCCTCGCCCCGGCCCGCGCCCTGGTGCCGGCCCCCTCCCCCGGTTGATCCATGCTGTCCATCTTCGCTCCCGAGGCGACGCTGCAGAGCTTCGTGCTGGCCCTGTCGAGCCTGTTCTCCATCGTGAACCCCATTGGGTCGGCGCTGATCTTCGCCCAGGTCACTGCACAGAACTCCCATGCCGACCGGGTGGAACTCTCGAAGCGCATCGGGTTCTACGCGGCGCTGATCATGCTCTCGGCGCTCTGGGCAGGCGCGCCGATCCTCAACTTCTTCGGAGTCTCCCTGGCAGCACTCCGCATTGCCGGCGGCCTCGTGGTGGCGGCTTCGGCCTGGACCCTGCTGACGGCTCCGGAGGCGCGCGAAGCCCGCAAGCACGCCGAGGCGAAGGGCAGCACGCCCGACAACCTCGCCGAACTCGCGTTCTTTCCCCTCACCCTGCCGTTCACCACCGGCCCCGGCACCATCGCGGTGGCCATCGCATTGGGTTCCAATCGTCCGGAGGCGGGGCCGGACCGCATCGGCTTCTATCTCGGCATGTCGCTCGCCGCCCTCGCCATCGCGGTGATCGTACGGTTCGTCTACGGCTCGGCCGACCGGGTGGTGACGCTGATCGGCCCCGTCGGCGCTCGGGTACTCGGGCGGCTCTTCGCCTTCCTGCTTCTCTGCGTGGGCACGCAGATCACCGTGAACGGCGTCACGGACGTGCTGGGGCCTCTGTTGCCGCCCCGCTGAGGCCGAGGCCGGCCCGCCCCGGCGGCCTTCGCCTTGGCAGGTCTGGGCGCCTTGGCAGGTCTGGCCCGAGGCTGTACCGCAGGGCTCCAATCGTTCGGGAAGGACACGGGGATGCGGCTCGTGGTGGTCGGCGCCGGTGGGCGCATGGGGCGGATGCTGATCCGCGCGGTGGCGGAAGCCGAGGACTGCACCCTCTCGGGGGCCATCGAACGCGAGGGTGCCCCTGTGCTCGGCCAGGATGCCGGGGTGCTCGCCGGTCTGGCGCCCCTCGGCGTCGCCGTCACCGACGATCCCCTGCCGGTCTTCGCCGCCGCCGAGGGTGTTCTCGACTTCACGACGCCCACCGCCACCACCTTTTTCGCCGAACTCGCCGCGCAGGCCCGAATCGTCCACGTGGTCGGCACCACCGGCATGGAGGAGGCGGATCTCGCCAAGCTCGCGGCGGCGGCCCACCATGCCCGCATCGTGAGGTCGGGCAACATGTCCCTCGGCGTCAACCTCCTCGCCGGCCTCGTGCGCAAGGTCGCCGCGGCCTTGGGCGAGGAATTCGACATCGAGATCGTCGAGATGCATCATCGCATGAAGGTCGACGCGCCCTCCGGCACCGCCCTGTTGCTGGGCGAGGCGGCGGCGGAGGGACGCGGGGTGGCGCTGGCCGACACGCGTATCTCGACCCGGGACGGGCATACGGGGGCCCGCCGGCCGGGCGACATCGGCTTCGCGACCCTGCGCGGCGGCACGGTCGTGGGCGACCACAGCGTCGTCTTCGCTGGCGCGGGCGAGCGCCTGACCCTGAGCCACCACGCCGAGGATCGGGCGATCTTCGCCCGCGGCGCAGTGCGTGCAGCGCAATGGGCCTTCGACCGGCCGCCGGGCCTCTATGGCATGGCCGACGTCCTCGGGCTCTGATAAGGCCCCGTCGTCATTGCGCGTTCAGCTTGTGGCGCGCACACACCGCCCGGCCCAGCCCGATGCTGCGCTGCAAGAGAATCAGATTCAGGGGATCGATCCGCGATGGAGCGCCTGCTTGTCCTCGCTCGCCACGGCCAGAGCGAATGGAACCTCAAGAAGCTGTTCACGGGCTGGCGCGATCCGGAGCTGACGGAGCTCGGCATCTCCGAAGCGCGCACGGCCGGGCGCTGGCTCGGGCAGCAGGGCCACCGGTTCGATGTCGCCTTCACCTCCAACCTGCGCCGCGCCCAGCGCACCTGCGCACTGATGCTGGAGGAGATGGGCCAGCCCGACGTGGAGACGATCCGCGCCGAGGCCCTCAACGAACGGGATTACGGCGACCTGTCGGGCCTGAACAAGGACGACGCCCGCGAGCGCTGGGGCGACGCCCAGGTGCACCAGTGGCGCCGCTCCTACGACATCCCGCCGCCCGGCGGCGAGAGCCTGAAGGACACCGCAGCCCGCGTGCTGCCGTACTACATCCAGACCATCCTGCCCCGCGTCATGGCCGGTGAACGCGTTCTGGTGGCGGCCCACGGCAACTCCCTGCGCGCCCTCGTGATGGTGCTCGACGGCCTGACCACCAAGACCATCGCCAGCCTCGAGATCGCCACGGGCATTCCGCTGGTCTACCAGCTCAAGGCCGACACCACGGTGGAGAGCAAGTCGGTGCTGGAACGCGACATCGACCACGACGAGTGATGGGGCTGCCGGCGGAGCTCCGGCCCGTCGAACTCCTGCCGGGACTGATCCACTACCCCGGCTACCTCGACGGACCGGCGCGGAGCCGGCTGGCGGCGGACCTCGCCGCCCGCCTCGCGGACGCTCCCCCCTACCGGCCCCGGATGCCGCGCACCGGCCGGCCCTTCTCCGTGACCATGAGCAATTGCGGCGCCCTCGGCTGGGTCTCGGACCGGTCCGGATACCGCTATCAGGCCCACCATCCCGAAACGGGCAAACCGTGGCCGGCGATCCCGGACCTCGCTTTGCGCGCCTGGGACGACCTGTCGGGTTATCCGGCCCCGCCCGAGGCGTGCCTCGTCAACGTCTACGACGCCGACGCGCGCATAGGCCTGCATCAGGACCGCGACGAGGCGGCCCTCGACGCGCCGGTCCTGTCCCTGTCGCTGGGTGCCTCCGCCCTGTTCCGCTACGGCGGCCCGAACCGGAGCGACCCGACGCGCTCGGTCCGCCTGCACGCGGGCGACGCCCTGATCATGGGCGGGGCCGCACGTCTCATCCACCACGGCATCGACCGCATCCTGCCGCACGCGCCGGATCTCCTGGACTCCGCCGAACCCGGCCCGGGCTTCCTCCCTCAGGACGGGCGATGCAATCTCACCTTGCGCCGCGTGACGCGGCCCGGAGATGCGCCGACGGCTTGACACGGACAGGACTGGGGCCGACCCATCGGGATTGATCGGTCCGGTTTACGGACGACAGAATGCCCGGCGCGACGAGACCGGGCACCCCGCGGAGAAACAGCTCGATGCGTCTGCGTAGCCTCGCCCGTCCGGCCACGATCCTGGCCCTCCTCCTCGGCCTGACGCAGGCGGGCCTGGCAGCCGATCCGATCTTCCCCGCGAGTTCACGTTTCGGCTTCGAGCCACCGCCGGACATGGTGTCCTCGAAGCGGTTCTCCGGCTTCGAGCGGGTGGAGGGCGGTGCCACGGTTTCGGTGGTCGAGTTGCCGCCCAACGCCTTCGCGGAACTGGAACAGAGCTTCACCGACGCGAACCTGAAGCAGCAGGGCTTCATCGTGTCCAACCGCCAGGCGATCAAGGTCGCGGGCGACGTCGATGCGGTGCTGTTCACCGGCGAGCAGCCGGCGGCCGACCCGAGCACCGGACCGGCGATCAAGAAGTGGATGCTGCTCGTCGGCGATCCCACGGTGACGGGCATCATCATCGCCCAGACCACACCGGACGCCGAGACCGACGAGAGCATGGTGTCGATGCTCACGGGCGTCCGAATCCGCCCCGAACTCACCCTGGACCAGCAGGTCGCAGCCCTGCCGTTCCGGATCGGCGACCCGGCGGGATTTCGGCCCGTGCGGGTGCTCGCCGGCAATTCCGTGCTGATGACCCAGGGCCCCAAGGACCAGATGGCCGCCCTGGAACAGCCGATCCTGGTCCTCGCCCAGGCCGTGCAGCCCCCGCCCCAGGCCGAGCAGCGCGAGGCCTTCGCCCGCACGGCCCTGGCCTCCAACCAGACCATGAAGGACTTCATCGTCGAGCGGTCGCAGAGCTACCGTCAGAAGGGCGTCGATTGGCACGAGATCGTGGCGCGGGCCACGGATACGCCGTCCGGCATCCCCGTGGTGGTCTCGCAGACCATCCGCTTCGCCCCGGACGGGTATCTCCGGGCCGTCGGCGTGGTGCGGGCCGACCACCGCGAGGGCGTCCTCGCCCGCTTCCGCGAAGTCGTCGACAGCGTGCAGATCAAGTAGGCGTTCGAGGGTCGTAAAAAAGGCGACGGCGCCCTCGGCACCGTCGCCCTGTCGGTCGAGCCCCGTCGTGAGGCGCGTGTCAGGCCGCGTCGGCCGGGTTGGCGGCGACGGGCTTCGGACCTCCCTTGGCGACGCCGACCAGGGCCGGGCGCAGGGTGCGGTCGCCGATCACGTAGCCGGACTGCATCACCTGAACCACGGTGCCGCTCGGCACCTCGGCGTCGGGAACCTCGAACATGGCCTGATGGCGGTTCGGGTCGAAGCGCTGTCCCTTCGGATCGATGCTCTTCACGCCGTGACGCTCCAGGGTCTTGCCGAGGTCGCGCTCGGTCAGTTCGATCCCATCGAGGAGCGCCTTGAACGCACCGGTGGCCCCGGTGCGCTCGGCCTCGGGCACGCTCTCCAGGGCACGCCGGATGTTGTCGGCGGCGTTGAGCATGTCGCGCGCGAAATTGGTGACGGCGTAGGTCCGTGCATCGGCGACCTCGCGCTCGGTCCGCCGGCGCAGATTCTCCATCTCGGCGAGCGTCCGAAGGACGCGGTCCTTGAACTCGTCGCGCTCGGCCACGAGGGTGGCCAGCGCCGCAGCCTCAGGGGCGCCCTCCGGCGTCGCTTCGGTCTGCGTGGTCTCGACCGTGGGGTCGTTCTCCATGTCGTTCGCCATCGTCACTTTTCGTCGGATCGGGGTTGCCGGGGATTGGCGCTGATATCAGGCGCGCGCGCCACGAAATCAACCGTGCAGCGTGCGGGGGATCCCGTTCCCGGGCCCAGGCCTTACGCTTCGCGCGGCGGCGGGGATTCGAGGAGGGCGTCGAGACCCTCGGCCCGCATGGCGGCGACGTCGCTGGCGAACACCTCCATCACGGCGGAGCGGATCGCCACCTGCCGATCGGGCTGGGTCACCCGCGTGCCGGTGAGGTCGGTGACGTAGAACACGTCCACGGCGCGCTCGCCGAAGGTCGCCACATGGGCCGAGGTGATGTTGAGGCTCAGCCGCCCCAGCGCCGCTGTCAGTTCGTAGAGCAGGCCCGGCCGATCGAGGCCGGTGATCTCAATGACCGTCTCGCGGCTCGACAGGGCATTGTCGATGGACATGTCCGGTGGCACCAGGAACGTCGGCGTACGCTTGTCCGGGGGATGCCGGTCGGCGACGAGGTCGGCGATGCGGATCTCGCCACGCAGCGCCCGCTCGATGGCCGTCGTGATGCGCTTGGCCCGGCGCAACTCGTCCTCATCCCGCTCGAACGCCCGCGACAGCAGGATCGAATCGAGGGCGAAGCCGTCCGTGGTGGTGAAGATCTGTGCATCGACGATGTTGCCGCCCAGCGCCGCGCAGGCCCCGGTGACGATGGCCAGCAGCCGCGGATGGTCGGGCGAGTAGATCGTCAGCTCGGTGATGCCGCGCACGGGGTCGGTCTCGTCCGCGGTGGCGACGGTTCGGCCTTCCTCCATCAGGGTCTCGAGGAAACCCGCATGCTTGAACTGGCGCGTCGCATCGACCTTGAGCCAGTAGGCCTGGTTGTGGCGGCCCGCATAGGCATCGAAGGCCTCGGACCCCCAGTCGGCGAGCTGCTCGCGCAGACCCATCTGGATCATGCGGACCCGGTCCGTGCGGGCGATCTCGGAATGGCCGCCGGAAAGCACCACCTCGGTCTCGTCGTAGAGGGTACGCAGCAGGGTGCCCTTCCACGCGGTCCACACGCCCGGCCCCACGGCACGGATGTCGGCCACGGTCAGGATCATCAGGAGCTTCAGCCGCTCCAGGGTCTGCACGATCCCGGCGAACTTCTCGATGGTCTTCGGGTCCGAGAGGTCGCGGCTCTGGGCCGTCATGGACATGAGCAGGTGATGCTCCACCAGCCAAGCCACCGTCTCGGTCTCGGCGGGCTTCAACCCGAAGCGCGGCCCGAGCTTCTCGGCGATGGCCGCACCCGCAATGGAATGGTCCTCCGGGCGGCCCTTGGCGATGTCGTGCAGGAGGACGGCCACGAACAAGGCCCGCCGGTTGGAGATCGAGTCGATCAGGCGCGAGGCCAGCGGATGGTCCTCTTCCGTGCGGCCGGATTCGATGGCGGTGAGGACGCCGAGGGCGCGCAGCAGGTGCTCGTCCACGGTGAAGTGGTGGTACATGTTGAACTGCATCATCGCGACGATGCGGCCGAAATCCGGGATGAAGCGGCCGAGCACGCCGGCCTCGTTCATCAACCGCAGGATGGTCTCGGGCGAATTCTTCGAAGTCAGGATGTCGAGGAACAGCCGGTTGGCCTCCTCGTCGGCCCGCAGGGAATGGCCGATGAGACGCAAGCTCCGGTTGGCCGCACGGGTCGCATCCGGGTGGATCGGCAGGTTGTGGCGGTCGGCGAGCCAGAACAGCCGGATCAGGTTCACCGGATCCTTCACGAAGGCATCGGCGTCGCGCAGGTTGATGCGGCCGTTGTCGTCCACGAAATCCTCCGCCTCGATGGCGGTGGCACGGAAGCGGTCGCGGAAACGTCCGATCCAGCGGTCGAGGACCGGCGTGCGCTTGGCGTGGCGCGCCTCGAGAGCGGCGCACACGATGGCGGTGAGGTCGCCCACATCCTTGGCGATCAGGAAATAGGCCTTCATGAAGCGCTCGACGCCGGACAGGCCGCCGCGTGGCTCGTAGCCGAAGCGCTCGGCGACCTTCGGCTGCAATCCGAACGACAGGCGTTCCTCCGAGCGGCCGGTGATGAAGTGCATGTGGCAGCGCACGCGCCACAGCAATTCCTCGCAGCGCTCGAACACCCGGTACTCCTCCGGGGTGAACAGCCCGGCGGGCACGAGCTCGCTCTGATCGCGAACCCGGTAGGTGTATTTCGCGATCCAGAACAGGGTGTTGAGGTCGCGTAGGCCGCCCTTGCCGTCCTTGACGTTGGGCTCGACGAGGTAGCGCGAGGCGCCCGCCTTGGTGACCCGCGCGTCGCGCTCGCGCAGCTTCGCCTCGACGAATTCGGGCGCCGTCCACATCACGAGTTCGGTATCGAACCGGGTCACGAGTTCCTCGTAGAGCCCCCGGGTGCCGAACAGGAACCGCGCCTCCAGCAACGAAGTGCGGATGGTCATGTCGGCGCGGCCCTCGCGCAGGCACTCCTCCACCGAGCGCGTGGCGTGGCCGACCTTCAATTTGAGGTCCCACAACACGTAGAGCATCGCCTCGACGACGCTCTCGGACCAGGCCGTCTGCTTGTAGGGCAGCAGGAACAGGAGATCGATGTCGGAGCCCGGCGCCATGGTACCCCGGCCGTAGCCGCCCGTGGCCACCACCGCGAGCTGCTCGCCCGTCGAGGGGTTGTCGTTCGGATAAAGCCGCCAGACCACGGCGTCGTGGATTGCGCGGATCACCGCGTCCGTGAGGTTGCTCAGGCGCTGGGCACAGGCGAGGCCGTCGCGCTCCTCGATGAGGCGGGCCTCGGCATCGGCGCGCCCGAGGTCCATCACGCGCCGCAATTCGGGCACGAGGACGGCCCGCAGCCGCGTCGCCTCCCGGGCGTCGCGGTCGAGCGTCTCGAGAACATCGGCGAGGGCGGCAACGGCGTCGAACATAGTCAACCCCGTTAGCACGTTGGCCGATCGGCGCCAGGGGCCTCGCGGAGGCCGGGCGTGGGGCGCGGGATCGCCCAGCATCGGGCGCGGGGCTGTTCCGAGCCGGAAACCGGGTCCCATCGGGCGAATGCGCGGCCAAACCGCGCCGATCGCCGCGTGCGGAGCCGCGCGTTCCCTCGATCTGGCCGCCATCGCACGAAGGCGTTAGGTTCGGGACCAACACCCAAAAAACACACGAGGAAACGCCCATGGACTCGTCGGCCCTGCGCTCGCTCCAGGCTCCGCTGAAGGATCAGTACCGCACCGACGCCGACTCCGCTTTGGTGACCCTGCGCGCCCGGGGCAGCCTCGACGACACATCCATCGCCTGCAAGGTCGAGACCGGACGCGCGCTGGCGGTGGCCGGCCTGCACCCGGCCACGGGGGGGTCCGGCGCCGAACTCTGCTCGGGCGACATGCTGCTGGAGGCCCTCGTCGCCTGCGCGGGCGTCACCCTCAAGGCGGTGGCGACCGTCCTGGAGATTGAGCTGCGCGCCGGCACCGTGAGCGCCGAGGGCGATCTCGACTTCCGCGGGACACTCGGCGTCGACAAGGGAGCCCCCGTGGGCTTCCGGGCGATCCGCCTGAGCTTCGCCCTCGACACCGACGCGCCCCAGGACAAACTCGACCAGCTCCTGAAGCTGACGGAGCGCTACTGCGTCGTGTTCCAGACCCTGAACCACAAGCCGGACCTGTCCGTCTCGAACACGCGGGGCTGAGTTTCGAAGGGGAGATCTGCGAAGGGGAGATCTGCGTTTCGGGCGCGCCGGCCCTATCTCCCCTTCACATGATGATTTTCGAGTGGATCGTCGGCGTCCTGTTCGGCGCCGTCCTGTTGGCCGCCCTCGCCCGGCGCGTGGGCGCGCCGTATCCGGTGTTCCTGGCGCTCGGCGGCATCGCCCTGGCCTTCATCCCGGCGGTACCGAACCTCGTCCTCGACCCGGAACTGGCGCTCGCCCTGTTCCTCGCCCCCGTCCTGCTGGACGCCGGCTACGCCACCTCGCTCCGGGATCTGCGCACCCATTGGCGCCCCATCGCCGGCCTGGCGCTCGGCGCCGTGGTGGCCTCGACGCTGGCCGTGGCGTTCGTGGCGAAGCTCCTCCTTCCCGACATGCCCATCGCGGCCGCCATCGTGCTCGGCGCCATCGTCGCCCCGCCCGATGCCGTGGCGGCGCTGTCGGTGCTGCGCCACGTCGAACTGCCGCACCGCCTCACCACGATCCTGCGCGGCGAGAGCCTGCTCAACGACGCCGGCTCCCTGCTGATCTACCGCCTCGGCGTCACCGCGGCCGTCACCGGGACATTCTCCATCGCCGAGATCGGCCCGGCCTTCCTCATCGGCATCCTCGGCAGCGTCGTCGTCGGCCCGATCCTGGCCTACGCCTACACCCGGGCCATGCGGCCGGTCACCGACGCGCCGAGCGTCATCGTCCTGCAATTCGTCGCCGCCTTCGGCATCTGGATCGGGGCCGAGCACATCCACCTGTCGGGGGTGCTGACCGTAGTCACCTTCGCCATCACGGCGGCGCGCCTCACGGCCGGGCGCACGCCGCCGCGCACCCGCATCGTCTCCTACGCCGTGTGGGACACGGCGGTGTTCGTCCTCAACGTGCTCGCCTTCGTGCTCATCGGCCTGCAGATCGGCCCGATCCTCGAGCGCCTGCCCCGGGAGCAGCAGATCTCCTACGCGCTCGTGGGCGGGGCGGTGTTCCTCACCGTGGTGGTGGTCCGCATCGTCTGGGTGCTGTCGGCCAACCACTTTTCACGATTGGGGGCCGAGGGCGAAACCAGTGATGACCGCGGCCCGGGCGCCGCGACGGCGGTGGCCTGGGCCGGCATGCGCGGTATCGTCACCATCGCGACGGCGCTGGCGCTTCCCGAGGGTGATCCGGGGTTTCCCTACCGCGACCTCATCGTGCTCACGGCCTTCTGCGTCATCATCGGCACCCTCACGGTCCAGGGCCTGACCCTGCGCCCGCTGCTGGGACGCCTCGGCCTCAAGGACGACGATCCGGTGGGCCGCGAGATCGGGTACGGCCGCACCCAGGCCTACGGCGCGGCGCTCCACAGCCTCGAGGGCGAGACCGGCGCCCATGTGGACGCCCTGCGGGAGGAGTTCCGCGCGGCCCTCGACCAGGCCGGCAGGCAAGAGGACGGGTTCGCCTCCGAGACCCTGCCGGCCGACGCCGCACGGCGCAGTACCATCGAGGCCGCCCGCGACCGGGTGCTCGCCCTGCGCCGCTCGGGCGAGATCGGCGACGACGCCTATTACGTCCTGGAGGAGGAGTTCGACTGGGCCGAGCTCAACGCGACGCCGCGCGCCGAGCGGTGAGGTTCAGGCGGAGAGCACCGTGCTCACGCGGGCTTCGATGGCGTCCCACACGGACACCGCCAGATCGGGGCCGCCCAGGCGCTTGATCGCCCGGATGCCGGTGGGAGACGTGACGTTGATCTCGGTGAGGTTGCCGTCGATCACGTCGATGCCGACGAGGATCAGGCCGCGCCGCCGCAACTCGGGACCGATGGCGGCGCAGATCTCCAGTTCACGCGGTGTCAGGTCGGAGGCCGCCGCTGCCCCGCCCCGCACCATGTTGGAGCGGATGTCGTTGAGGGCTGGCACCCGGTTGATGGCGCCCAGGGGTTCGCCGTCGACGAGGATGATGCGCTTGTCCCCCTCGGTGATGCGCGGCAGGAAGCGCTGCACCACCCATTGTTCGCGGAACGTCACCGAAAACAGATCGAACATCGAGCCGAAATTCGCGTCCTCCGGCAGCACCCGGAACACCGCCGCGCCGCCGTGGCCATGGAGCGGCTTCATCACGATGGCGCCGTGCTCGGCCCGGAACGCCTCGATCTCCGCCTTGTCGCGGGTGATGAGGGTCGGCGGCATCAGGGCGGGAAAATCGAGGACGAACAGCTTTTCGGGCGCGTTGCGCACTTCGGCCGGGTTGTTCACCACCAGGGTCGAGGCCGGCAGCCGCTCCAGCATGTGGGTCGCGGTAATGTAGGCCATGTCGAAGGGCGGGTCCTGGCGCATGAGCACCACGTCCACCTCCGACAGGTCCATGCGCTCGGGGACACCAAGGGTGGCGTGCGCACCCTCGACGTCCTGCACCGTCAGGGTTTCCACCCGCGCGGTCACCCGACCGCCCTGGAGCGACAGCCGGTCGGGTGTGTAGTGCAGGAGCCGGTGCCCTCGCGCCTGCGCTTCGAGCAGCAGGGCGAAGGTGGTGTCACCAGCGATACGAATTGCCAGGATGGAATCCATCTGGACCGCGACGGTCAGGGCCATGGCTCTCGAACTCCGGATCTCGAAAAGGGTGGAGAGCCGCCCCCGGACGCTACTTCTTGCCGCCGGTGCGCTTGTCGTAGTCGCCGATGGCAGCCTTGCACTCGGGCGACAGGCGGGCGCGGTTGCGATCCATGCAGGTCTCTGCGTCCTTGCTGTTGGGATCGACACCGGCGCAGAGGCGGAAATAGTCGTTCGCGCAGCCGAGCTGCAATCCCTGATCCTCGCGCTGGGCCTGGGCCGGACCGGCCGCCAGTACCATCAGGGCGAGCGGCGCGATCTTCAGGGCCGTCGAGAGGCTCAAGGGTCGTGACGTAACCACACGCATCCTGCGGTGTCCTTCGTTCGGGGAAAGATTGAAAGGGGCATATCGGGCCGCCCCGGCGCTTAGCAAGCGCGCGAAAGCCCACGCTTGTTCCCGTGCCTCGCGACATGGTCGGACGGCCGCAGTTGATGGCCCGGACAAAAAACCCCGCTCGCGCGAGCAAGCGGGGCCGAGTTCAAGGGAGGGATTGCCCGCCATGGGCGGCAAGGCTCATGCAAGCCATGCGCCACCCAATTTCCAAGCCATGCGGCATCCAAGCCACACCGGACGCCCGTGATGGAAAGGCGGCGTCGGTCGAGCCGTTCGACCGCTCTCGCCCCCGCCTTGGCAACAATCCGTTAACCACCCCGTGATGATCTCGGCCCACGAGAACGCCGATCGGACGACCCCGCAGGGTGTCTCCTCCTTCGGTCGAGACGGCACGGGGAGCCCGTGGCGCGCAAGAGCAACGGGACGGGATCGCAGCCGATGAACTTCGACAGGTCATCTTATACGGGGGGTCCCGAGCGTCCGACGGCCACCGTCGTGACCTTCCCGCGTGACGGACGCCGCCGCTTCCGGCGCAGCGCCGACGCGGCGCAGGACCCGCGCGGGGCGATTCTACTGTTCACCGGTATTCGCTACGAGCGCATGACCGAGGCCAGCACCCCGATCGGACCCGAGACTCCGGCCCCCCGCCTGCGTCGGCGCTCCTGAGGCGCGGCCTCGCGAGTCCCCGGCGACCGGACCCGACGATGGCGATGGCGATGGCGGCCGATCCTCTCTCCCGTCGCATCGCGACGATCACGGCGATCCTCGTGATCGTCACCGGCTGCGCCCAACAAGGCGATTTCGGTCGCCCGAAGCCGGGAGCCTGGAACAGCCTGATCGAGACCACCGGCACCCTGGCCGCGCGCGAGCGCGGGGAGCCGGCCTCGGCCTTTCCCTTCACGGATGATGAGATCACCCTGCGCGACCGGGTCTGGCGCCTCCTGATGCCGGCGGCGGGGCACGATGCCTTCACGGACGCCCTCGCCAACCTGACCCGCAGCCGCGTGCTGCCGCGATCCTGGCGCCCGGACGACCCGGCGGCGTACTACGCCACCCTCATGGATGGTCCGTTCCGCTCGCCCGTATCGCGCTATCACCGTCTGTCGGAGGATATCGGCATCGATGCGCGCCTGCTGCCGGTCTTCGCCGCCATCGCCGCGCGGGTGAACCAGGCCGACGCCCTCCGTCTGCGTAGCCTGCCCTTCGCCAAATCCCTGGACGACCGCGACGTGCGCCAGGCTGCCATGCGGGTGGCCGAGAACCGCTGCCTCGTCGCCTGGGTCCGGACGGAGACGGACCTGCGGATCGCGCGCTACCGCTACGCCCTCGAACACCTCCTCGTCGCCGTTCCCTCGCCGGAGGCGGCCCTCGTCGAGCGGATCCTGCGGGCCCTGGAGGAGCGTCGTCCCCTCCTCGTGCCCCTGGTCCCACCGGCGACGGAGGAAAGCTGCGGCGGCTGGGAGGAGCGTGCGATAGACGCTGCCCCCGCCCCGAGGCCCCTCGTCGTCAAGAACTGAGGACCGAGTCGAAGGTGCGTCGTCCGGTGCGACGCCTCGGCCAGACCGATCCGGATCCGAACACGCGTCCAAGTCGGATTCTCCACGATCCCTGGGCGGGGAGGACAGTATGGGGCGTTTGCAACCTGCCGAACCGTTGGGCGGCATTGACGGTCTCGGGCGAGGTTCGCCGCACGCCGGAGCGCCGGACGCAGGGAGATGGTGGCGTGCGCTCGCGTGGCTGACGTTTACGGTGATCGCCGCCCTTGTCGTGGTCGGCCGCCCCGATCTCAGGATCGACGATGCGTACATCACGCTCCACAACGCCCGAACGCTGCTCGCCGGCGGCGCGGACCCGGCCTATGCCGGTTCCACGGCGCTGACGGGGGCGACGAGCGCCGTCCATCTCTTGGCGATCGCGGGTCTCGGGCTTCTTCTTCCGCTGGAGACCGCGAGCGATCTCGTCGGTCTCCTCGCCATTCTGCTCTACGTGGCCGGCCTCGACCGTATGGCCGTGCAGGCGGGATGCAGCCGTGTGGTGCTGATCTGCCTCGGACTCCTGGCCGGATACCAGACGCTGCACCTTGTCAACGGCCTTGAAACCGGACTTGCGGCGGCAGCCATCGCCTGGAGCCTCGTTCTACGCGACGCGCGGTGGCTGCCCGTGCTGTGCGGAACTCTGCCCTTCCTCCGGCCGGAACTCGCGTTGCTGGCCCTGCCCCTCCTCGTCCGGCAGTGCTGGCTGGTGCGTGGGGCACCCTCGCAGGTGCTGCGGATCACGGCCCTCGCGGCCGCAGCGGCGATCCCCTGGGTGGCGTTCTCATGGATGATGACCGGCAGTCTCGTCCCGGCGACGGGCGGCGCGAAGATCGCGTTCTTCGCGGAGGCGCCCCTCCCCCTCGCCGACAAGCTCATGATCGCGTCCTCGGCGATCCTGCACTCCGCGCTCCTGATCGTCGCCATCGGCGGCATCGGGTTGTGGCGCAGGCGGGCGGGATGGTGTGGAGCCATATTCCTTCTCGCTTGGCTCGGGTCCGCGACCTGGGTTTTCCCCGGCGGCCTGTCGCACAATTACTGCCGGTATCTCGCGGAAGCGGTGCCGGTCCTGCTCTTCGGTGCGGCCGGCTTGCTCACAGCCGAGCGGCGACGGGTGGCCTGCGTCGCGGTGCTGTGCCTCGTGTGCCTGCAGGTGAGGACCCTTCAGGCAGCTTGGGAAACGCAGCGGATGGCGCAGGCTCGCGAAGCGATGGTGGCCACCCTGCGCGCAACGGTTCCGGCGAACGCGCGCGTGGCGGTGCATGACGCGGGTTACGTGGCCTGGCGCCTGCCCGAACTCCGCCTGACCGATGTCGTCGGCCTGAAAACGCCGTCCAGTGCGCTCGCGTTCGTGCGTCATCCTGTCCGGAACGAGGATCGGGGACCCGCCCTCGCGGAAATCTTCGCATCCTCCGGAGCCGAGTATTTCGTCTGCCTGACAGATGATCCGTTCTGGACGACCCTCGCCACCGACCTCGCACGCGTCGGTCAGTCGATGGAACCCCTCGGGCAAGGCGGAGCGTACACCGTCTTCCGCCTCGGAGTGCTGCCGGCGGCGCCCCCTTGACGGGCTTTCAGAGCGCCTCACAAAACGCCCGATCACCGCCGGTTCTCACCCTGAGTCCGACAGCGCAGCGGGAGTTTTGTGAGAGACACTCAGCCTCCGGCCTTGTCCTCGGCGGGCACGTCCACCGTGCAGGACACGGCCTGCACCGCCGTGTTGGCCGCCGGCCTCTGGCTCGGCAGGGCGGCGATCACCCGCACCACCACATAACCCTTGGCGTCCGGCGCCACGATGCGGACGTCACGGGTGACGTCGTTCTCGTCCGCGTTGGCGAGCGCCTCGTCGTACTGGGCACGGGTGAGCACCACGAGATCGAGGGCACCGCGCACGGCCGCTTGGTCGGTGACCGCGTAGAAGGCGCCGCGCCGGCCGTGGACGGCGAGGGACAGCATCAGCGGCCCCGTGCGGGCAGAGACCCGCATGGGGCCATCGGCGAGATCGTAGGCGCAGATGCCGACCGCCACGGCCGGATCGGGAATGGGCAGCCACGCCTCGGGGGGCGAGGGGGTGTCGCCGGTGGCCAGCGTGTAGACCGGCATGGCGTGATCGAGTGTCTCGCCCGTGCGTGCCCGCGATAGGGCATCGGCTTCCGACAGGCGGGGGATCAGGAGGACGGCACCGATATGGACGAGCCCCGCCAGCACGAGACCCGTGGCGGTGGCGAGGAGGAAGCGGCCGCGGGGCGTCATGCGGCGCATCCCGTGCGGGTGATGGCCGGCAGGGACGTGCGATCGAGGGTCCCGGCGCTCGCGGCCACGGGCGTGTCGTAGAGGCGCAGTGCGAGACGCACCGGCCCGCTGGCACGCGGCATCGCCAGCCAGTTGCCCGCCTGGACCTCGGGCGAGAGGGTGATGACGAAGCGCCCGTCGCGGTCGCGTAGGATCTCCGTCGAGGTGTAGCCCTCGCGTACGATGGTGCGGGCGGGATCGCGTGGGCCGCGCCCGGCGACCGTCACGGTCCAGGCCCGGGCGGGCGGTGTGATGCCCGCGATGCTGTAGGTACAGGTGGCGTCCAGGGTCTGCCCCTCGTCGTCCTGGGCGGCGGTGAGCAGCATCCCTTCGCCGACCGCCAGGGGAATCTCGCCCCGGCGGGCGTTCACGGCCCGGGCATAGGGATCGGCCCCCACGGAACCGGTGCGGGGCCACGCCGTCCATGCGCCGACGGCGACGCCCCCGAACGGGTACCCGCCCCGGGTGGCGTAATCGGCGGTGGCGAGCCCGATCCCTGCCCCGAGGGCGAGGGCGTAGAGGACGAGGCTGACGGTGGAGGCTCGGCGTACGCCGTCACGCGCCACGGCGGCGATACGCGCGCCGATGGTCCGCACACCGGCGTTTCCGGCCTCCGGGCGGGCGGGCGCGACCATGTCGGCGGCTTTCATCGAACCTGAGCTCTCACGCTTACGGAGTGGCGATGCGGCCGAATGCCGGGCGTGTCCCGTCGGCCACGTTGCCGGCCGCGCGCGGGGACGCGCCGCTGGCCTCGACGGTGCGGAACAGGCCGTTGACGCCGCCGATGACCTCGAAGGAACGCCGCGACAGCTTGCCGGCGGCGCTGGCCGCCGGATTGATCGGGGCGGCAGTCGGTGTCTGGGCCACGGCGCGCCCGACCTCCTTGAGGCCCGGCATCGGCTTCAGTTCGATACCCTGGTGGGCGATCTCCATCACATCGTGCCAGGCCATGGCGGGGAGCGAGCCGCCGGTCATCTTGTTGGTGGAGGTGTGGTCGTCGTTTCCGAACCAGACCGAGCCGACATAGTTGCCCGTGTAGGCGACGAACCAGGCATCGCGATACGCGTTCGTGGTACCGGACTTGCCCGCGACCTTGATGCCCTCGAGCTGGGCGCGCTTGCCGGTGCCCTCCTCCACCACCTTGGTGAGCATGTAGTTCATGTCGGCCACGACCTGGGTCGAGAGTACCTGCTCGACCGCCTCGTCGGCGTGGCGGTAGATCACCTCGCCGGATGAGTTCTTCACCTCCATGGCGGCGTAGGGCTTGGCCTTGCGCCCGCCGTTGGCGAACACCGCGTAGGCGGCGGCCTGATCGATGACGTTGACCTCGGCCGAGCCGATGGGCAGGGACACCGAGTTCGTCGGCAGCGGCGTCGTGATGCCCATGCGGTGGGCGGTCTCGACGATCTTGACCCGGCCGGCGGTGGCGGCCGCGAAATCCCCCTTGATGCCCATGCCCTTGCCGATGGCGATGGAGATCTGGATCGGGATGGTGTTGATGGATTTGGCCACCGCCACCGTGAGGTTGGTCGGGCCGGAGAACGAGCGGCCGTAATTCTGCGGGCACCAGTCGCCGAGGCAGACCGGGCGGTCGACGACCCGGGTGTCGGGCCGGTACAGGCCGGACGCGAGGCCTGCGGCGTAGACGTAGGGCTTGAACGAGGAGCCCGGCTGCCGCAGGGCGTCGGTGGCGCGGTTGAACTGGCTCTCGCCGTAATCGGCCCCGCCCACCATGGCACGCAGCGCGCCATCCGGGTCGAGGATCACCATGGCGGCCTCGTCGACGTCGTACTGGTCGCCGTAGCGGCGCAGGGTGTTCTGCACCACCTCGTCGGCGCGCTTCTGGATCGTGAGGTCCAGCGGCGTCTTGACCGTGAGCACGCGGTCGCTGCGGAAGCGGCCCGCATCGGCCATGCCCTTGATCTCGCCGAACGCCCAGTCGAGGTAGTAGTCCGCCGTGATGTCGCGGGTGCGGGTCACCGGAGTGGCCGGGTTGCGCAGGGCCGTCTGGATCTGGCCCTCCGTGACGAAGCCGGCCTCGACCATGTTGTGCAGCACGTCGACGGCGCGGGCGCGGGCGGCGGGCAGGTTGACGTGGGGCGCATACTTCGTCGGCGCCTTGAACAGACCGGCCAGCATGGCGGCTTCGGCGAGGGAGATGTCCTTGAGCGGCTTGCCGAAATAGTAGTCGGCGGCCGCCACGGCGCCGAAGGTGCCGCCACCCATATAGGCGCGGTCGAGATAGAGCTTCAGGATTTCGTTCTTGGTGAGGTGGCTTTCCAGCCACAGGGCGAGGAAGGCCTCGTTGATCTTGCGCTCGAGGGAGCGCTCGTTCGTCAGGAACAGGTTCTTGGCGAGCTGCTGCGTGATGGACGAGCCGCCCTGCGTGTTGCCGCCGCCGCGCGAATTCGAAACCAGCGCGCGCGCCGTGCCGATGGGGTCGATGCCCCAATGCTCGTAGAAGCGCCGGTCCTCCGTCGAGACCAGGGCCTTGATCATGATATCGGGGAAGTCGTCGAGCTTCAGCGAATCGTCGTGCTTGATCCCGCGCCGTCCCACCTCGGCGCCGTAGCGGTCGAGGAAGGTGACGGCGAGATCCTGGGTCTTGAGCCAGTTGTCGCTGGTCTGGTTGAAAGCGGATTGCGCCAGCGCCAGCATCAATACCGCGCCGCCGGTACCGAGCGTCATCGCCTCGCTGGTCAGGTCGAGGACACCGCGCTTCCAGCCCCGCACGGCGAAGACGTTCATACGCTCCTGGAAACGCTCGTAGGTCTCGCCGGCCGAGCGGCCGCTGTCGTAGAGACCCGCGTTCACCCAGGCGTCGAAGGCCAGGGCCGCACGCTTGAACCGCGTCGTCAGGGAAGTGGCGTTGGGCAAGCGCACGATCTGTTCTTCACGTCCCTGGAGGGCAGCCCGATCCGGTCCGCACCGCGGCATTCAATCTATCAAGCCGCGCATCGGTTCGCGAGACACCCGATACCATGCGCAACGCACCGGCGGCATGGCACGTCGCCGCGCGCACCGGCTCAAGATCGGATTAACCTTGACGCGGGAATGGGGCGCGCCGGTGGCGCTTGCTCATTGGGACGCGTTGCGGCAAGGGAACCCTTCGCCCGTCCCACCGCACATCCTGACCTTGGGGTTCCCGAATGCGGGATCGCACGCCCGCACGCCCGTCCGGGCCGCCGGCTTCCACCGAACCGTTCTGGCGCACCAAGACGCTGGATATGATGACGCCCGCCGAGTGGGAGAGCTTGTGCGACGGTTGCGGCCGTTGCTGCCTCCTGAAGCTCGAGGACGAGGACACGGGCGAGGTCTACCATACGGATGTGGGCTGCACCTTGCTCGACGGGCACGGTTGCCATTGCCGTGATTATCCCCGCCGGCAGAAGCGGGTGCCGGATTGCGTGCGCCTGACGCCGGAGGCCGTACGGACGATCCCGTGGCTGCCGCCGACCTGTGGGTACCGCCTCGTGCGCGACGGCGAGGACCTGCCCGACTGGCATCCCCTGGTGAGCGGCCGGGCAGCCAGCGTCCACGAGGCCGGCATCTCCATCCGCGGTCGCGTGTCGGGCAACGAGGAGGAGTTCACCGCCGACGAACTCCTGGACCGCATCGTGACCTGGCCGGCCCGCACGCCCGAGACCGAAGACCCCGAAGACTGAGTTTTTACGCGGTTTCTCGGCTTCGCCAAGCTTCAGGGCGCCAGGGTGAAGCGATCGACGTCGCGCAGGAGTTCGAGGACCGCGCGGGCGCCGTGATCGAGGGCGGCGTGTCCCGCCTCGGCCGTCCCGAGGCGCGCATCGCCGATGGCCCCGGCCGGGTTGAGATCCCCCGCCTTCCAGGCAAAGGCCGCCGGGCGCCCGGCTCGGAGGTGCGTGAACGCCTGCTCCATCTCGAGGGTGCGCGGTGTGAAGTCGGCGATGCGGTCGATCCGCACGCGGTCGGGGCAGAGCGCCAGCATCAGGGCGGTCTCGATGCCCCCGCCATGGATGCCGTGCCGGATCTCGGCTTCGGGAAACAGGCCCTCGGGATAGCCGAAGCGGCTCCAGGCGGTGGTGACGGCGACCATGTCGAGGCGGGCGCGCAGGTCGGCGGCCACGAGATCGATGAGGCCGCTGTTGCCGCCATGCGCGGTGACGAGGACGAGCTTGGTGCAGCCGGCCCGGTGAATCCCGGTGCCGATCTCGCCCCATGCGCCGAGCGCCGTCGCGCTCGTGAGGCTCAGGGTCCCCGGAAACGCGTCGTGCTCGTCGGACTTCCCGATGGCCTGCACGGGCAGGACGAGGACGTCGAGATCATCGGCCGGCAGGGCCATGAGTCGGGCGAGGTAGCCCTCGGCGATGTCGAGATCGGTGGAGAGGGGGAGGTGCGGGCCATGCTGCTCTATGGCGGCCACGGGCAGCACGGCGATGGTGCGGCACATATCTCGATGCCGAAACTCATCGGTCGTCAAAGCGGACCATGGACGAATGGACATCTGGCTGGTCTCCTCGGTCTCATTCCTCCGCCGAAAAGCGGGCTGAACCGGCAAGATCCTCGGTACAGTAACGAACCCTTATGGTCGCGTGACCTAAGGTTAATGGAAACGACGCCACGACCGGTCCTGCATGAGCCCGACATCTCGCACGCGCAATCCCGGACCGACCAAAGATCGGTCGAGTCCGGAGCGAAACGCCCGACGCCAGAGATTCGGCGCACTCATCGATGCACCTGCCGATACGGAACGGCTGCTGCAGGAGATCGCTCGCCTGCGCGCGATGCTCGACACCAATTCGGACTGGATCTGGGAGGTGGATGCCCAGGGGCGCTACACCTACGCCTCGCGTCATTCCCTGGTGCTTCTCGGCTACGAGCCGCACGAGATCATTGGCCGGACGCCGTTCGACTTCATGCCGCCGGACGAGGCCGAGCGGGTGGGGAGTGCCTTCGCCGAGATCGTGCGCGAGAAGCGCTCCTTCGCCGGACTGATCAACCATAACCGCCACCGGGACGGCCGCATCGTCGTCCTCGAGACGAGCGGCGTGCCGCTCTTTGACGCCGACGGCGTGCTGCAGGGGTATCGGGGGATCGACCGGGACGTCACCACCCAGGAAACGGAGCGGACGCGATTGCATCACCTCGCCCGCCGGGACGACCTGACGGGGCTCGGCAACCGATTGGCCCTGCGCGAGCGGTTGAGCGAGGCCATGACAGAGCCGGCGACGGACTTTGCCGTGATCCTGTTCGACCTCGACCATTTCAAGCCGATCAACGACACCCTCGGTCACGCCGCGGGCGACCTGCTGCTGACCCTGCTCGCCGGCCGAATCGCCTGCTTGGCGGCACCGGCACGGATGTTCCGCCTCGGCGGGGACGAGTTCGTCATCGTCGCGCCGGACGGGGCACTGGCCACTACCATCGTCGAGCGCGCCCACGCGGGCCTCGCACAGCCGTTCGAGGTGTACGGAGCCTCGGTGCGGATCGCGGCCAGTTTCGGCATCGCCACCTGTCCACCGAACGCGGTAAGCCCGGAGGAAGTTCTGGCCCGGGCCGATACGGCCCTGTACGAAGCGAAGGCCCGGCGCCCGGCACCCGAGGCTGAGCACCACGTCCCCACCGGAGAGTAGACAGCGCCAGCGAGACTGGTGCGGCTCGCCTCAGCGTGTCCGGCGCATGAGCCACCCGGTGGCGAAAGCAGCGGCGGCGACCACCAGCAGCGTGGTGTTCCGGTTGTCGTCGGCTCGGGCTGCGATATCCCGGCCCCGCCGCACCGCTTCGTCACGGTAGCCGCGTCCGCGCTCCCGCAGATCCTCGGCACGATCCTGGACCTCGCTCGCCACGGCCCGACCCCGGCTGCGGGCCTCGTCGATGAACTGCGTGCCGTCGCGATGCAGGCCGTCCGCGGTCTCGCGAGCCCGGCCATACCCGTGCTGGAGCGTCCCGGCGACCTGATCCACAGCGCCGCCGATCTGCTGACGCGGACGCCCGGTCACGGCGCCCAGGGCCGTCCGGCCGCGCCCGCGCAGGTTGCGCAGGCCGCCCTCGAATTGATCTCTGTTCATTCCGGTTCCTCTCTGCCGCAGCGGACCCGATGTCCGCGGCGCTGAATGCCCCGAGCCAAGCACGGCCCGCCGATGGGGCTCCGGTCAGATCTTCTTCACGGCATCGGCCGCGCTCTGGGCCGCGTTCTTGATGCCGTCCTTGGCATCGCCGACGGTCTTCTGCGCTTCGCCCTTCAGTTCCTGGGCCTTGCCCTCGGCCTGAAGCTTCTCGTTGCCGGTGACGGAACCGACGCCCTGCTTGATGTTGCCGACGGCCTCGTTGGCCAGACCCTTGATCTTGTCCGTCGTGCTGCTCATCGAACTCTCCGTGAATGGGCCAGGATCTGGGCCGACGACCAGGGAGGCGACCGTCTGCCACAGGCCAAGCGCAACCGTGCAGCACCCAAGAATGTTCCGGTCCGGCCCACCCCGGCGACTCAGCTCCCCGTCGATTGCTGCAGCGCACGCTTAGTCCTTTGCATCGCAAGATCACCGTCCGGTATCGCTATTCAGTCATGGCTATCTCAAATTTTTTACATGGGTATCGAAAAAAATTTACAGAAGAGCGCAAGATGGCGTCACGGCGAAGCTGCTTGAATTCAAAATAATTGCGGTTAGAACCGTGCGGCATTACCAAAAGTTGATCCAAGGACAACGCCATGACCGCGCGCACCGCTGCGCCCGTCCCAGGTGGGACCGCCTACGCCGCCTCTCCGACGATCGCCGCCCCCCCGTTCGGCCGCTGGGGCCAGCTCGTGATCGGCGTCATCTGCATGGTGATGATCGCCAACCTCCAGTACGGCTGGACGTTCTTCGTCCCCGACATCCAGAAGAAGTTCGAGCTTCATCACGCGTTCTCCTCGGAAGCGGGAGCCTCGGGAGCCGGGGCGTCGGCCGCTGGGGCCAGCTCGTGATCGGCGTCATCTGCATGGTGATGATCGCCAACCTCCAGTACGGCTGGACGTTCTTCGTCCCCGACATCCAGAAGAAGTTCGGCTTCGACCGCGCCGCGATCCAGTGGGCCTTCACCCTGTTCGTGCTGTTCGAGACCTGGCTCGTCCCCGTCGAGGGCTGGTTCGTCGACAAGTACGGCCCGCGCGTCGTGGTCCTGTTCGGCGGCCTGCTCTGCGGTATCGGCTGGGTGATCAACTCCTACGCCGAGACCCTGAACATGTTCTACCTCGGCCAGGTGGTGGCCGGCATCGGTGCGGGCGCCGTCTACGGCACCTGCGTCGGCTCGGCCCTGAAGTGGTTCCCGGACAAGCGGGGTCTTGTTCTACCTCGGCCAGGTGGTGGCCGGCATCGGTGCGGGCGCCGTCTACGGCACCTGCGTCGGCTCGGCCCTGAAGTGGTTCCCGGACAAGCGGGGTCTSGCCGCCGGCATCACCGCCGCCGGTTTCGGCGCCGGCTCGGCTCTCACCGTCGCGCCGATCCAGTGGATGATCGCCGAGAACGGCTTCCAATCCGCGTTCTTCAGCTTCGGCATCGGCCAGGGCCTCATCGTCATGGTGCTGTCGGCGTTCCTGGTCTCCCCGAAGAAGGGGCAGGTCGCAGAGGCGGCGAGCAATGCCAGCGTCGCCCAGACCCGGCGCAACTACACCCCGGGCGAGGTCGCACGCCAGCCGATCTTCTGGCTGATGTACTTCATGTTCGTCATCGTGGGTGCCGGCGGCCTGANCCCAGACCCGGCGCAACTACACCCCGGGCGAGGTCGCACGCCAGCCGATCTTCTGGCTGATGTACTTCATGTTCGTCATCGTGGGTGCCGGCGGCCTGATGATCACCGCCAACCTCAAGCCCATCGCGGCCGACATCGGCGTCGACAAGGTGCCCGTCACGATCATGGGCATCACCATGGTGGCCATCACYTTCGCGGCCACCATCGACCGGGTGCTCAACGGCCTGACCCGCCCGTTCTTCGGCTGGGTGTCGGACAAGATCGGCCGCGAGAACACCATGTTCATCGCCTTCGCCATGGAAGGCTTCGGCATCTACATGCTCTACCTCTGGGGTCACGACCCCCTGTGGTTCGTGCTGCTCTCGGGGTTCGTGTTCTTCGCCTGGGGTGAGATCTATTCGCTGTTCCCCTCGACCTGCACCGACACCTTCGGCACCAAGTTCGCCGCCACCAATGCCGGCCTGCTCTACACCGCCAAGGGCACGGCGGCCCTGCTGGTNGGAAGGCTTCGGCATCTACATGCTCTACCTCTGGGGTCACGACCCCCTGTGGTTCGTGCTGCTCTCGGGGTTCGTGTTCTTCGCCTGGGGTGAGATCTACTCGCTGTTCCCCTCGACCTGCACCGACACCTTCGGCACCAAGTTCGCCGCCACCAATGCCGGCCTGCTCTACACCGCCAAGGGCACGGCGGCCCTGCTGGTCCCCGCCGCCAACTATCTCCAGCAGAGTTCGGCGAGCTGGGACGGGGTGTTCCTGGTCGCCGCCGGCGCCAACATCCTCGCCTCGCTGCTGGCCATCGCCGTGCTGAAGCCCTGGCGTGCGCGCTATATCGCCCGGAACGCCTGAAACCATGGCGCGCTGGCTTCGCTACACCCATGGCGGTCGAGACGGCTTCGGCCGCCTCGACGGGGAGAGCATCGCCGTCTACGAGGGCGATCTCTTCTCCACTCCGACTCCCACGGGCGAGACTATGCCGCTCGCCGACGTCACCCTCGACCTTCCCTGCCGGCCGTCGAAGCTCATCGCCCTGTGGAACAATTTCCACGCGGCGGCCGAGAAGCAGGGGCTGGAGCGGCCGGAGGCTCCCCTGTTCTTCGTCAAGCCGCCCAATACCTACCGGGCGAGCGGGCAGGCCGTGACGATCCCGGACGGCCTCGGCCGCATCCTGTTCGAGGGCGAACTCGGCATCGTCATCGGCCGGCGCGGACGCGATCTCAGCCCCGAGGCGGCGGCCGAGCACATCTTCGGCTACACCTGCGTGAACGACGTGACGGCGCTGGAAGTGCTCAAGGCCGATCCGAGCTTCGTGCAATGGACCCGCTCGAAGGGTTTCGACGGATTCGGTCCGTTCGGCCCGGTCATCGCCACCGGCCTCGACCCGGACGCCCTCTCCGTCGCCGTGCGGGTCAATGGGCGCGAGCGCCAGCGCTACCCGCTCGCCGACATGATCTTCAAGCCGCGGGAGATCGTCGCCCTGGTCTCGCGGGGCATGACCCTGGAGCCCGGCGACCTCATCGCCTGCGGAACCTCCAACGGTGCGGGTCCGATCCCGAAGGGCGCCACCGTCGAAGTTGACATCGAGGGCATCGGCGTACTGTCGAACGCATTCGCGTGACGGATTTGACGAACACGAATCTGAGGACACCCACATGAGCATCGCCATTGTCGGCGCCGGCGCCATCGGCGGATTCCTGGGCGTACGCCTCGCCAACGCGGGGGAGAACGTCACCTTCATCGCGCGCGGCGCCAACCTCGACGCCATCAAGACCAACGGGATGCGCCTGATCGAGGAGAACGGCTCCGAGATCCACGTGAAGAACCTATCGGCCACGAAATCCATGGACGAGGCCGGCGTGCACGACATCGTGCTGCTGACCGTCAAGGCGCATCAGGTCGGCCCCATCGCCGCCGATCTGCACCACCTCATCGGACCCGAGACCATGGTGGTGACCATGCAGAACGGAATCCCGTGGTGGTACTTTTCCGGCGGCCACGGCGGGGACCTGACCGGCACCCACCTGGAGACGGCCGATCCGGGCGGCCTCATCGCCCAGCACCTCGATCCGAAGCACGTCATCGGTTCCGTGGTCTATCCGGCCGCAATCCTGACGGAGCCCGGCGTGGTGCAGGTGATCGAGGGCCACCGCTTCGGTCTCGGCGAACTCGACGGCACCATGAGCCCGCGGGTCCAGTCCCTGGCCCAACGCCTCATCAAGGCCGGCTTCCGCGCGCCCGTCACCTCCGACATCCGGGCGGAGATCTGGCTCAAGCTTTGGGGCAACCTCAGCTTCAACCCGATCTCGGCGCTCAGCCACGCCACCCTCGTGGACATCTGCCAGTTCCCCGAGACCCGGGCACTCGCCACCGACATGATGCGCGAAGCGGAAGCGATCGCGGGCAAGCTCGGCATCACGTTCAAGCTCGGCATCGAGAAGCGCATCGCCGGGGCCGAGAAGGTCGGCGCCCACAAGACCTCGATGCTGCAGGACGTCGAGGCGGGCCGACCCATCGAACTCGAGGCGCTGGTCGGATCGATCATCGAGCTCGGGCGCCTGACCGACACCCCGACCCCGCATATCGGCACCGTCTACGCCCTGATGCGCCTGCTCGCGCAGAGTTTGGACCGGGCGCAGGGACGCCTGTCCATCACGGCCGCCTGAATTTTTCGAGCGATTTCAAGGACACATCTTCCATGGCCGAGAACGCCACCACCCTCCACGCCTTGATCCAGGCCGGCGCCGACGAGGCCACCGCCCTGTCGAGCCCCGGCGGCGTGCCCCTGACCTTCGGTGCCCTGCGCGCCTTGACCACGCGCACCATCGCGGCCCTGAACGCCCAGGGCATCGGCCGGGGCGACCGCGTCGGCATCGTCCTCGACAACGGTCCCGAGATGGCCGCCGCCTTCATCGCCATCGCGGCGGGCGCCACCTCGGCACCGCTCAACCCGAGCTACAAGGCGGACGAGTTCACGTTCTACCTCTCCGACCTCGACGCCCGGCTGCTGGTGGTGGCCGAAGGCTCCGAGACGCCGGCCGTGGCCGTCGCCGAGAAGCTCGGCGTGCCGGTGGTGCGCCTGCGCCCGACCCCGGAAGCAGGGGCCGGCTCCTTCACCCTGGCGTTCTCGGGTGAAGCCGTCGCGCCCGCCGCCAACGGTGGTCCGGCGCAGCCCGACGACATCGCCCTGGTGCTTCACACCTCCGGCACCACGTCGCGCCCCAAGATCGTGCCGTTGAAGCAGTCCAACGTCTGCGCCTCGGCCCGCAACATCCGGCAGGCGGTGGCCTTCACGGCGGGGGATCGCGGCCTCAACATCATGCCGCTGTTCCACATCCACGGGCTCATCGCGGGTATCCTGGCGCCGCTCTCGGCCGGCGGTCAGGTTTCCTGCACCCCGGGCTTCAACGCCCTGAAGTTCTTCGGCTGGATGGGTGAGGTCCGCCCGACCTGGTACACGGCGGTGCCGACCATGCATCAGGCGATCCTCGGCCGTGCCTCCCGCAACCGGGAGGTCATCGAGGCGAACCCGCTGCGGTTCATCCGCTCGTCCTCGTCCTCCATGCCGCCGCAGGTGATGAAAGAGATCGAGAACACCTTCGGCGCCCCCCTGATCGAGGCCTACGGCATGACCGAGGCCGCCCACCAGATGGCCTCGAACCCCCTGCCCCCGAAGCCGCATTACGCCGGCTCCGTCGGCCTCGCCGCCGGCCCCGAGATCGCCATCGTGGACGAGGACGGCGAGCCGCTTCCCGCCGGCGAAATCGGCGAGATCGTCATCCGGGGCGACAACGTGATGGCGGGCTACGAGAACAACGACAAGGCCAACGCCGAGGCCTTCACGAAGCAGGGCTGGTTCCGCACGGGCGACCAGGGCTCGCTCACCCCGGAAGGCTACCTCTCGCTCACCGGACGCCTCAAGGAGATCATCAACCGGGGCGGCGAGAAGATCTCGCCGCGCGAGGTCGACGAGATCCTCATGGACCATCCGGCCGTGTCGCAATGCGTGACCTTCGCCATGCCGCACGACAAGCTCGGCGAGGATGTCGCGGCCGCCATCGTCCTGCGCGAAGGCCAGACGCTGGCGGAGAAGGATCTGCGGGGCTTCGCCCTCGAACGTCTCGCGGCCTTCAAGGTGCCGGCCAAGATCCTCATCCTGGACGAGATCCCCAAGGGTGCGACCGGCAAGCTCCAGCGCATCGGCCTGGCGCAGAAGCTCGGGCTCGTGTGAGCCCGCCCTTCCCGGGCTGAAGCCTCAGGCGGCGGGCGGCACCTTCTCGGGTGCCGGCCCCGGCCGGGCACGGCCGAAATCGGCTTCGGCCGTCTCCTGGCCCATGGCGACGATGCCCTTTCGGATGGTGCGGGTGCGGGTGAACAGCTCGTGCAGGGCGTCGCCGTCGCCCCAGCGGATGGCGCGGGCGAGCGCGGCAAGATCCTCGTTGAACCGCCCAAGCATCTCCAGCACCGCGTCCTTGTTGGTCAGGAACACGTCCCGCCACATGGTCGGATCGGAGGCGGCGATGCGGGTGAAATCGCGGAACCCGCCGGCCGAGAACTTGATCACCTCGGACTGCGTCACGGCCTCGAGGTCGGCGGCCGTGCCGACGATGTTGTAGGCGATGAGGTGCGGCACGTGGCTGGTGATGGCGAGCACGAGGTCGTGGTGCTCGGGCGTCATGGACTCGACGATGGCGCCGAGCCCTTCCCAGAAGGCCTGAACCCGCGCGGTGGCCGCAGGGTCCGTGTCTTCGGGCGGGGTGAGGATGCACCAGCGCCCCGAGAACAGGGTCGAGAACCCGGCATCGGGCCCGGAATACTCGGTGCCCGCCACCGGATGGGCCGGCACGAAGGCGACGCCCTCGGGAATGTGCGGCGCCACGGCCGCGACCACCGAGGCCTTCACGGACCCGACATCGGACACGATGGCGCCGGGCTTCAGAGCGCCGCCCATGGCCTCGGCCACGGCCCCGACGGCGCCCACCGGCACGCACAGGATCACGAGGTCCGCCCCCGTCACGCCGGCCGCGACGTCGTCCGTGGCCGTATCGGCGAGGCCGAGGGCCCGAACGCGCTCCAGCACGCCCGGATTGCCGTCGATGGCCACGATGGTCCGGGCGAGGCCGTACTGGCGTGCGCCCCGGGCGATGGACGAGCCGATCAGCCCGAGCCCCACGATGGCGAGGGTGTCGACGACAGGTGTGGCGAGCTCAGGCACGTGGGGCGGCCCCGAGGAAGTCGGTGAGCGCGGCGAGGAAGGCCGCGTTGGCCTCGGCGCTGCCGACGGTCACGCGCAGGGCATGGGGCAGGCCGTAGGACGAGACCCGCCGGGTGATGATCCCCCGGGCGGTCAGGAACGCGTCGGCCTCCGCCGCCGAGCGGCCGGCTTCATCGGGGAAGTGCACCAGCACGAAGTTGGCGACGCTCGGCGTCACGGTGAGTCCCAGGGTTGTCACACCCTCGACGAGCCGGGCGAGCCACGTGTCGTTGTGGGCGATCGCCCCCGCCACGTGCACCTCGTCGGCGATGGCCGCCGCCCCCGCGGCGATGCCGGGGCCGGACAGGTTGAACGGCCCGCGGATGCGGTTGACCGCGTCGGCGACCTCGCCCGGGGCGACCATCCAGCCGATGCGCAAGGCGGCCAGACCGTGGATCTTCGAGAAGGTCCGGGTCATCACCACATTCTGGGATTCGAGCACGAGGTCGAGGCCGGCACTGTAATCGTTGGCGCGGACATACTCGGCATAGGCCCCGTCGAGGACGAGAAGCACGTGCGGCGGCAGGCCCGCGTGCAGGCGACGGACCTCGTCGAACGGCAGGTAGGTGCCGGTCGGGTTGTTGGGGTTGGCAAGGTAGACGATCTTCGTGCGCGAGGTGACGGCGGCCAGCATCGCGTCGACATCGGCCGTGAGGTCGCGCTCCGGCACCACGACGGGCGTGGCGCCGGCGGCCAGGATGGCGATGCGGTAGACGAGGAAGCCGTGGGCGCAGAAGATCCCCTCGTCGCCCGGCCCCAGATAGGCGTAGGCGAGGAAGGACAGGAGTTCGTCCGACCCGGCGCCGCAGACGATGCGGGCGGGATCGAGGCCGTAGCGCCGGCCGATGGCATCGCGCAGGCGCGCCGAGGTGCCGTCCGGATAGAGTTCGAGCTTGCCCGACGCTTCCCGCAGGGCGGCCAGGGCCAGCGGGCTCGGCCCCAGGGGCGTTTCGTTGGACGAGAGCTTGTGGATCTTGTGCGCCCCCGGCACGCCGCTCTTGCCAGGCACATAGGCCTCGATGGCGAGGACGCCCGGGCGGGGCACCGGGCGGGTGGAGATGGGGGTCTCGGGGGACAGGGCGGAGGACATGGAACGGGCCGGGGTGATCGCGAGGGGCACCGTCTAACAAAGCTTGCCGGGCTTGACGAGGCGAGGCCGCGGTTCAGCGGCCCTTGCGCAGGGGTCGGACGAAGCCGGGGCCGCCCGGGGTGAAGCCCGTGGCGCGGCAGAAATCGGCAAGGTTGGCGGAGTCGGCCGACGCTACGACCTGAAGGGTGTCGCACTCGGCCATGCGGGCTGCCTGCGAAGCGGCCTTGAGCAGGAGCCGTCCGATGCCGCGCCGGCGCTGCTCGGCTCCCACGAACAGGGTGGTGATCTGGGCGACGGGACGGGCCTCGGCGACGCTCCGGTACCAGTGCAGCACCACGAGGCCGCTCGGCGGCCCCCATTCCTGTGCGACGAGCGCGACACTCGGCCCGGTCCGTATCGCTTCCAGGCGCTCGGCCAGGGCTTCGGCCGGCATCGCAAGCCCGATCTCGGCGAGCAGCACGGCGAGGCCGGGCGCATCGGCGGCGCTCGCGGCACGGATCTCGAGGCCGTAGCGGCTAGCCAAGATGCGATCCGGTTACAGGATGGGGTTCGTTTGTCGGTCCGCCGGCTCGTGCCTCCGCCCAGGCCCGGTCGCGCTCGCCCTGCGCGGTCCGGATTGCGGCGCTCTGCCGTTCCTGCTCGGCATGAAGCGCCCGCAGGCGCCGGGCCTCCCGCGCCGCCAGCTTGCGCCGACGCGCCTCGGCGGCACGCTTCTGGGCCTGCAACTCCTCCACGGTGATCGGGGCGGGCGGAGCCTTCGGCTCAGGCGCAGTCGTGGAGGCGGTCTTGGATGCGCGCCAGGCATTGGAGGGCGCCGGCCGCGTCCTCGGTGCGTCGAACGCCTCCGCCTGCGCCAGGGTCAGACCGGCGGCGGCGGCGATGCGGGCGGCGGCGGCCCGGCCGGCCGCACGCTCGCCCGGCGTCGCACCGCGCTCCATCAGTGCCCGGCACTTGGCGAACCGGTCCCGGTCGAGGGGAGGCCACGCGCTCACGGGCGGCTCAGCGCTTCTTGTTGCCGCGCGGGCCGGTCAGAACGGGCGTGTTCACCCGGTTCTCGTCCAGGAGCTTGCGCCAGCGCGACAGGCGCTCGGGATCGAGACGGCCTTCGGTCACCGCCGCCTGGACGGCGCAGCCGGGCTCGTGCGCGTGGGTGCAGTCGCGAAACCGGCACAGTGGCGCCAGTTCGACGATCTCCGCGAACAGGGTCTCGATCCCGTCCGCCGCGTCGCTGACGTGGAGGGTGCGCATTCCCGGCGTATCGATGACCCAGCCGCCGGCCGCGATGGCGTGGAGCGAGCGCGCCGTGGTGGTGTGGCGGCCTTTGGCGTCGTGCTCGCGGATGCCCCCGGTGAGCTGGGGCTCCTCCACGCCGTCGCCCGCCAGGGTGTTGACCAGGGTCGACTTGCCCACCCCGGAGGAGCCGACGAGCGCCACGGTCCGGCCGGGCCCGCACCACGGCGCCAGGGCCGCGATGGCGTCCGGCTCGCGGGGGTTGATCATCACCACGGGCAGGTCGCGCTGGAGGGCCTCGGCCGCGCGGCGGTAGGTCTCGGCGTCGGCGGCCGTGTCGGCCTTCGTCAGGAGGATCACCGGTTCGGTCCCGGCCTGGTTGGCCAGCGCCAGGTAGCGCTCCAGCCGGGCCGGATTGAAGTCGGCGTTGCACGAGGTGACGATGAACAGGGTGTCGACGTTGGCCGCTGCGAGCTGCGGGACCTTCGAGCCTTCGACGCGGCGCGCCAGCAACGTTCGCCGCTCCAGTCGGCTCAGGAGGGTGCGGGCGGCGGGATCGATGAGCACCCAGTCGCCCACGGCGTAGGCGCCGGTGTTGGTGTTGTGGTCCAGGGCGAGCTTGACGGAGCCCTCCGGCCCGATGGCGCTCATGCGCGAGCGATGGACCATGCCGATGCGGGCCGGCATACCCGGCCTGTCGGCGATCTGATCGGCGAAGAACGGGGACCAGCCCAGGGCGATCAGAGCGTCGGGCAGGGCGTTCACGGGCTCGGGCAACGGTTTGAATTCCTTGGACAGGGCGGCGCGTTGCAGCGGAGACGAAGACGTCCGCCGTAAAACGCTTCACCGCTTCGTCGGGTGGACGACGCCGAGACATCTCTTCGCAACGACGACACCCCCTCGACCTGGCAGGATGTCGATTCACGTCTACACCGTTTCGACGTGGTATGCGGGTTCGACGCGCGTCCATCCCCCGATGACGCACGCCCCGATGACGCATGGTTTCGTTGACGCTCGGCGAGGCGCACACTACCTCCATCTGCGACGCGACGGCTCCGCACGCCGCCGGGATGTCGCCTCCCCTCCTCCGCATGGCGACCGCCCACTTCGTCCCGCGACCTCCCCCGTCAGATCTCCCCCTCATGACCATGTCGCTCGATCCTCCCACCCAAACCCGAGCCGAGGCGACCGATACGGACGGCCCCCCGGTGATCGAGGCCAAGGCGCAGGCCACCCAGGGGCATCTGGCGCAATTCGGCCTGGACGAGCCCCTGGCGACGGATGCCGGCGTGGCCCTCGCGCCGTTCCAGATCGCCTACCAGACTGCGGGTACCCTCAACGCCGACCGCTCCAACGCCGTGCTCATCTGCCACGCGCTGACGGGCGACCAGCATTTCGCCCACACCCATCCGGTGACGGGCAAGCGCGGCTGGTGGGAGACCCTCGTCGGGCCGGGCAAGCCCGTCGACACGGATCGGTACTTCGTCGTCTGTTCCAACGTCGTCGGCTCGTGCATGGGCTCGACGGGCCCGGCCTCCATCGAACCGACGACGGGCCGGGCCTACGGCCTCGATTTTCCCCTGGTGACCATCCGCGACATGGTCCGCGCGCAGGCGATGCTCCTCGACCGCCTCGGCATCGAGAAACTCTTCCTGTGTATCGGCGGCTCCATGGGCGGCATGCAGGTGCTGCAGTGGGCGGCCCTCTACCCCGAGCGGGTGTTCGCCGCGATGCCCATCGCCACGGGGGCACGGCACTCGGCCCAGAACATCGCCTTCCACGAGGTCGGCCGGCAGGCGATCATGGCCGATCCGGCCTGGGCCGAGGGGCGCTACCTCGAGGCCGGCACCCGTCCCGCCAAGGGCCTCGGCGTCGCCCGCATGGGCGCGCACATCACCTACCTGTCGGAACCGGCCCTGCACCGGAAGTTCGGACGGCGCTTCCAGGGCGGGTCGGCGCCCACCTTCTCGTTCAACGCCGATTTCCAGATCGAGAGCTATCTGCGCCACCAGGGCCTCAGCTTCGTCGAGCGTTTCGACGCCAATGCGTACCTGTATCTCACGCGCGCCATGGACTATTTCGATCTCGCCGCCGACCATGGCGGCGTGCTCGCCAACGCCTTCCGGGGTACGAAGACCCGTTTCTGCGTCATGTCCTTCACCTCCGACTGGCTGTTTCCCACGGCCGATTCCCGCGCCATCGTGCATGCCCTCAACGCGGCTTCGGCGGCGGTGGCCTTCGTGGAGGTCGAGAGCGACAAGGGGCACGACGCATTCCTCCTCGACGAGCCGGTGATGTTCGGCGCGGCGCGCGGCTTCATCGACGCCGCCGCCCGGGCGCGCGGTCTATGAGAACCTCGCTGTGAAGTCCCACCGCGTCGTCGCCCCGGCCCCATGGGATGCCGCGGCCTCCCTGCCGCGCGGCGACCTCGGGAGCGCGCGGGTCGATCACCTCGTGGTGCTCAGCCTCGTGGCCCCGGGTGCCCGGGTCCTCGACATCGGTTGCGGCGACGGCACCCTGCTGGCGCTCCTGCGCGACCGGCGCGGCATCGACGGGCGCGGCATCGAACTCTCGCGCGAGGGCGTCAACGCCTGCCTCGCGCGCGGGCTGCCGGTGATCCAGGGCGACGCCGACACCGATCTGGCGAACTACCCCGACGACGCCTTCGACGTGGTGGTCCTGTCCCAGACCATCCAGGCGACGCGCAACCCGCGCATCGTCCTCGAGCACCTCTTGCGCATCGGCCGGCAGGTGGTGATCTCCTTCCCGAATTTCGGACATTGGCGGGTGCGTGCGGAGTTGGCCTTTCGTGGCCGCATGCCGGTCACCGCCCTGATGCCGGAAGAGTGGTACGAGACCCAGAACATCCACCACTGCACCATCCGGGACTTCGTCGGCCTGTGCCGGACGGTGGGCGCGCGGATCGAGAAGGCCACGGCCCTCGACGCGCGCGGCCGGCCCATGCGTTTTTCCATGCCGTGGTGGGTGTGGAACCTCATCGGCGCACAAGGCGTGTTCCTGCTGAGCCTGGACGCCGGCGAGACGCCCCCGCAACCGTGAAAGCCGTGGCCCCGCGTCCGCGCGGCCCGATTCAAGGAGGAGAGCCATGGGATACGACGCGGCCTTGACGTCGGCGGGGACCGCCGCCCTCCTGCCGGGAATTCCCACCTTCGAGTCGCCGTTCCTGGATTGCGACGGCTTCGTCCCGGCGATGAGCCCGGAGCACCTGTCCGTCGCGCGCCAGCTGCGCGAGCAGGGTTATGCGGTCATCGACTTTCCCGACGCCCATTTCGACGCCCGCGCCGCCGCGATCCGCGCCGCCCTGGACGGAGGCTTCGACTGGGCGCGGTGGCGCGCCACGGGCTTTGCCGCCAACGAGGGATTGCGGGTTCAGGACGCCTGGAAGACCCAGCCCGACGTGATGGCGCTCGCGGCCAACCCCGCGGTCCTCGATCTCCTGACGGCGGTGTTCGGGCGCGAGGCCAAGCCGTTCCAGACCCTCAACTTCCCCGTCGGCACCCAGCAGCAGACCCATTCGGACGCCTCGCATTTCAGCTCGGTGCCGGAGAAGTTCATGTGCGGCGTCTGGGTCGCCCTGGAGGACATCGAGGCCGATGCCGGGCCGCTGATCTACTATCCCGGCACGCACAAGTGGCCGGTGATCAACAACGAGCACCTCGGCGTCACGGCCCTGCACTTCCAGAACGGCAACGCCTGGAAGCCCGGCAACGCCTACGATGCGACCTGGAACGCCCTCCTCTCCGCCCACAAGCGCGAGCCCAAGACCTTCCTCGCCCGAAAGGGGCAGGCGCTCATCTGGGTCGCCAACATCCTCCACGGCGGCGCGCGCCAGACCAATCCGGACCGGACCCGGTGGTCACAGGTGACGCACTACTTCTTCGACGGGTGCGCCTACTACACGCCGTTCTTCTCGGACCCGTTCCACGGCAACATCCTGTTCCGTGAACCCATCGACATCCGGACGCGGGAGCCCATGCGCAACGTCGTCGGCGGAGCCCCGATCGATCCGGACTTCGTTTCCGAGGCGACGGACCGGGCCAAGCGCGTGGCCGGCGGCCATGAGGCCCACCGCTCGCAACTCGCCGAGGCCCAGGCGGAACTCGCCTACCACAAGGACCGGGTGGAGCGCCTGCGCGCCTCCCTGTCCTGGCGGATCACCGCGCCCCTGCGCAGCGACGCCGTGCAGCGGGTCGGCCGATGGTTCTCCCGCCCGCGGGTCTCGTGACCCCCACGCCATGCCCGTGAGGCGGTGGTTCGGGGGCCGGGCCGCCGCCCTGGCGGCCTTGACCCCGTCCGCCCTGCGCTTCCTGCCGCCCGACCTCGACCCGAGGCAGGTCGAGGCCCTCTGCGCCCTGGTGACCGGGGCGGGGTTCTCGCCCGACGCGTATCGCGCGCAATCGCCGGCCCTCGGTGCGGCGGTGCCGGATGCGCGCACGGCCGTACTCCACCTCCTGAGCTTCTGCGGCGACGAGCAGGTCACCTACCCGCTGCGCCTCGATCCGACCGGGTTCGACACCCTGACGCGCAGCCGCCTGTGGCATCGGCGCGGGCGGGCCCGCCTCGCGGCGAGCCTCGTGAACGCCCACCTCGCCCAACGGCCCGACGTCGTCGCGGACCCGGATTTCTGGGCCGAAATCCTGCCGGCCCTCGCCCGCGTCGGCCGGCCGTACCTTCTCGTCGGCGACAGTCACTCGCGGCTCTACCGGCGGGTGGGGCTGCAACGGTCCGGGCCGATCCTGCCGATCCACGTCCTGTGCACGGCGGGCTCGGCGGCGGGACTGGACAACCCGGCCTCGCGCTCGGGCTACGGCGCGCGCCTCGCACGCCTGGCCGATGCCCTCGCCCGCGTGCCGGCCGCCCGCGGCCTGCCGATCCTGTTCCAGTTCGGGCAGGTCGACATCGAGTTCGTCGCGGCCTTCCGGCGCATCGCGAACGGGGAGCATGCTTTCGACGAGACGGGGTACGAAACCTTCTGCGACCGCACGGCGGCGGCTTACGGCGCCTTCCTCGTCCGCTGGTTCTCGGGCCTCGGCCCGGTCCATGTCCTGTCGGTGTTCCCGCCGGCCCTGTCGGACGAATCCTGGGCGGACGGATACTGCAACGCCCACGTCCTCGCCCTGGAAGGCGTGGCGGGCGACCGCACCGCCACGGCTGCGGCCGTGGCGGCCCTGGAGGTCCCGTCCCTCGCCGAGCGCACCCGCCTGCACCGTGCCTTCAACGACCGCCTGTCCGCCCTGTGCGCGCGCGAGGGCTTCGGCTTCGTCGCGCTGTTCGATGCCCTGCTCGGTCCCGACGGGACGGTGGCGCCGCGCTTCATCGCCGGCGCAGGGGGGCGCGACCACCATCTCGACGAGGCGCCCCTGCGGGCACCGACCCGCGCGGCCCTGGAAGCCGTCCTCGGGCGTCGGCAAGGGATGATGCAAGGGATGGTGGATCGGATGATGGATCAGATGCGCCGGATCGTCAGAGTCGCGACGGCGTAGGTCACCCGGGCTCCGCCGGCATCGAACCGGCGCAGCACCCGCCGCAACCCCCCGGGCGTCAGCGGCGGCCGTCCCTCCGGCGTGCCGGCGCCGATGGCGCGCAGGGCCGCGAGGAAGGCGCGCCCGTCCGCATGGGCCTCGACCACGGGCTCGTCCGAGACCGCCACGGTGCAGCCCGGGATACGCAGGGCGGCGAGGGCCGCCACGGTGGGATAGGCCGGCGTCGCGGCCTCGAAGTCGAGGTCGGCGTGCGCCCGGCGCCACTCGGCGAAGGTGCCCGAGGCCAGGGTCGCCACGGCGAGGTGCCCTCCGGGCGCGAGCAGTCCGGCGAGCCGCGCCAGGGAGCCGGACAGGTCCTCGAACCACTGCGCCGCCAGACTCGAGCAGACGAGGTCGAAGCCGGGCGTGAGGCAGGGCCGTTCCCCGTCCATGACCACGAAGCCGGGCCCCGGCCCGAGCCGGGCGCGGCAGCGCAGGGCCATGGCGGGCGCGATGTCGGTGGCGAGGTACGGGCCCGGCACGATCCGGCGGTGCAGGGCCGCCGTGAGGAGACCCGTGCCGCAGCCGACCTCCAGCACCCGCGGCGCGGGCGCCAGGGGCAGGGCCGCGATGCGCGCGGCCAAGCCCTCGGCCACCCGCGCCTGAATGCCGGCGGCGGCATCATAGCCCTCGGCCCCGTCGAAGGCCCGGGCCACAGCCTGCTTCCAGGAACGCATCGGGGCCGAGGGCTGAACTCCAGGATCGGGTGAGTCGTGGCGATAGCCGTCGGGCGGTTCCGGCTCAAGCGACGCGCCGACAGCGGGCCGCCTTCCCGGGCCTCACTCGTCCAGCGCACCCTCGATCATCCGCGCCACGGCGAGCGCCCGTCCATCGTCACCGAAGCGGGCGATGATCTGCACGCCCAGGGGCAGCCCGTCGCCCGGGACCGGCAGGTTGACGCAGGGCACGCCCATGAGGGTCCAGAGGCGGTTGAAGCGCGGGTCGCCGGTGCTGGCGAGGCCAGCCGGAGCGCGACCCGGGGCCGAGAACGTCAGCAGCGCGTCGAACTCCGAGAACACGTCCTTGAGGACGCGCCGGGCGCGGTGTGCCGTGCGGCGGGCCCCGTCGTAAGCGTCGGCCGTGAGGGCCTGGGCGCCGTCGAGTTCGGCCCGCAGCCCGGGCCCGAGGGCGTCGCGGTGATGGGCGTATTCCCAGGCGAGGGCCTGGCGTGCCTCGAAGGCCTGGATGATCGCCTGGACCGCCCAGGCTTCGGCGAGGGCTCCTGGCAGGACGAGATCGGTGACGGTAGCCCCGGCGGCCTCCGCCGCGCGGGCCGCACGATCCAGGGCCGCCACGGCGTCCGGGTCGGCGGGCCCGGCGAAATCCTGGCGCACGAGGCCGATGCGGAGTGCCGCGAGGCCGCCCTCCGCCAGATCGATGCCAGGGCGATCGGCCAGGAGCGCGAGGGCGTGGGCGACATCGCGGATGCCGGCGCCGAACAGCCCGAGGGTGTCGAGGGCCCACGAGAAGGTCTTCACGCCCACCGTGGGCAGCAGGCGGAACGACGGCTTGATGGCCGCGACCCCGCAGAAGGCGGCGGGGCGGATCACCGAGCCCGCCGTCTGGGTGCCCAGTGCCAGTGGCACGAGGCCGGCGGCCACCGCCGCCGCCGACCCCGACGAGGAGCCGCCCGGGGTGTGGCCGGACGCGTGCGGGTTCACCGTGACGGACGGGTCGCGGCTGGCGAAGGGGCAGGTCACGGTCTTGGCGAGCGGCACGGCGCCGAGGGCCCGCAGGCGGGAGACGATGGCGGCGTCGGCCTTGGGCCGCCAGCCGGCATAGATGGCCGAGCCCATTTCCGTCGGCATGTCGGCGGTGTCGATGATGTCCTTCAGGCCGACCGCGATGCCCGCGAGGGGGCCATCCCGAACGATCGCCGGATCGGCGGCGATGTGCGCGAGGGCGCCGAGGCCCGGCTCGCGCGCCGCGATGGCTTCACGCGCGCGGGCGATGGCGCCGTGCGGATCGAGGGTGCCGGCACCGAGCCGGGTGCGAAGATCGACGAGGGACTGCATGCCCCTGGAGTCCGATCCGCCGCGCGATCTGTCAACACGTATCCACATCCCGATCTTCCGATCCGCAGCGTTGACGGAGCGTTTACGCAAAGTCGCGCATCGTCCTCATCATGTGGCGTAGCGTTCTCGCGTTCTCCGCCCTTGCGCTGTTCGGCGCGGGGCTCACTGGCTGTGCGCTCAACAAGTTTGAGCAGCGCGAGCCCTGGCGCGACCAGACCGAACAGGCCTGCAACGCCAAGCGCTTGGTCGAGACCGGCGAGTTCATCACCCAGGTGAAGGCCATCGAGGGGCCGGGCGTCTGCGGCATGCTGCAGCCCTACCGGGTCACCCGGATGGGCGGGGGCAGCGTCGCCCTCAAGCAGCGCATGACCCTGGCCTGCCCGGCGCTGGCGGAGGCCGAAGCCTGGCTCGCCGACACGATCCAGCCGGCGGCCGCCCTGTATTTCGGCCAGCCCGTGGCCGAGATCAACGCCGGCACCTATGCCTGCCGCGGCCGCAACAACCAGGTCGGCGCCAAGCTATCCGAACACTCCTTCGGCAATGCCCTCGACATCATGTCGTTCAAGCTCGCCGACGGCTACGTCATCACCGTCAAGGGTGGCTGGCGCGGCACGGAAGCCGAGCAAGGCTTTCTGCGCGAAGTGTTTTTGGGCGCCTGCGCGCGGTTCTCGACGGTTCTGGCGCCCGGCTCCAACGTGTTTCACTACGACCACATCCACGTCGATCTCGCGCGCCACGACCCACGCGGCCTGCGCCGGATCTGCCAGCCGCTGATCAAGTTCACCCCCCAGCTCGGCGGCGAATCCACGGCCCGGCCGGTCGCGCGGCCGCGTCCCGTCGAGCGCCTGCCGGCGCCGCCCCAGGCTCCGGTGGACGTGGAAGAGGACGATCCCTACGGCGTCACCCCCCTGTCCCAGGCCACGCCGCAGAACCGGAATGCGCCGCGCCCCGCGCCGTCACATCTGGCCCGTGCGCCGGTGGAGGCCCCGTCACACGCCCGGTCCGCGCCGTCCGCCTACGTCGCCGCGCCGGCCCCCCGGCCCCGCCTCGCCACCACGCGCCCCCTGGACGAGCCGGCCCCGGGATTCGCGCGCGAGCCCCTGGCGCTGCAGGCCCCCGGCCTGTCCGGCCCGATCTACTGAACCCCGACGACCCGGCGGGTCCGCGACTGTGCCCCCCGTACCCCAGGGGGCGTGAAACCGACGGCCGGCGCGGCGGGCAAGCTTGACTCCGACGGGGCAGCGGCCATCGTTCCGCGCAACCGTACGGACTCCAGCAAAAGATTGCCGGCATGCGCCCGAATCGATCCTTCACGACCTTCGCCCTCGGCCTCGTCCTGGCCGCGACCCTGCAGCCGGCGTTGGCCCGCTCGGGCCGCGAGGAGATCACCCCCGCCGAGGAGCGCGAGTTCAACTACGACGCCAACATTCCCGGCTGCCAGGCCTCCGAGGTGCTGGAGCGGCTCTCGACGAACTTCGCCGAGAAGGAGGCGAAGTTCTGGAACTCGTCGCTCACCATCGTGAGCTACGAGCGCATCGAGCGCACGGCCTGGCGCCCCTGGGGCCTCGACTTCGTGCCCCGGCGCTACTGCAGCGCGGTGGCCACCACCTCGGACGGTGTCCGGCGCAAGGTCGACTATTCCGTGCGCGACGGGCTCGGGATCATCGGCGCCGACTGGGGCATCGAGTTCTGCGTCCACGGCCTCGACCGCAATCTCGCCTACGCCTACGCCACGGCCTGCCGCGAAGCCCGCCCGTGACCTTCTTTCGCAAGGCCGTTCTGGCCCTGGCCCTGCTCGCGGGCAGCGCCACGGCGGCCCAGGCCCAGGGCTACGACCAGCGCGGCACGCCGGGGGCGTTCGACTTCTACGTCCTCGCCCTGTCGTGGTCGCCGACCTATTGCGACGGGGACGGCGCGCGGCGCGAGGCCGACGGGCAGTGCCGTCCGGGCCGGGGCCTCGGCTTCGTCGTCCACGGCCTGTGGCCGCAATACACCCGGGGCTACCCCTCGAACTGCTCCAGCGTCGAGCGGTCCCCGACCCGGCAGGCCATGGAGGCGGCCGGCGAGGTCTATCCGAGCGAGGGCCTCGCCCGCCACGAGTGGCGCCGCCACGGCACCTGCTCGGGCCTCGATCCGGCGGCCTATTTTCGCGCGGCCCGCACGGCCCGCGAGGCGGTGACGATCCCCGACGCGTTCCAGAAGCCCGGCGCCGACACCCGCGCCGCGCCCATCGAGATCGCCCGGCAGTTCGTGATGGCTAACCGGGGTCTGCGCCCCGACATGATGTCGGTGGCTTGCGTGCGCGGCCGGCTGCAGGAGGTGCGGATCTGCTTCTCCAAGGATCTGCGCGGCTTCACCCCCTGCCCCGAGGTGGCGCGCCAGAATTGCCGGGCCGGCGAGGTCGCCATCGACGCAGCGCGCTGAAGGTGCTCCCGTGAACTACCGCCACGCCTTCCACGCCGGGAACTTCGCCGACGTCCTCAAGCACCTCGTCCTGACGCGGGTGCTGACGCATCTCCAGGCCAAGGCGACGCCGTTCCGGGCCATCGACACCCATGCGGGCCTCGGCTTCTACGACCTGACGGGCGACGAGGCCGGGCGCACGGGCGAGGCGGCCGAGGGCTGGGGCCGCCTCGACACACCGTTCCCGGAGGCCGTCGAGAGCCTGCTCGGCCCCTACCGGGCGGCGGTGGCGGCGGTTCAGGCCCGCCACGGCGCCACCACCTATCCGGGCTCGCCCGCCCTCATCCGCGAGTTCCTGCGCTCCACCGACAAGGGCGTGTTCGTCGAGCTGCACCCCGCCGACGCCGAAATCCTGCGTGACCGCTACAACCAGGATTCGCGCAACAAGGTGATGCATCTCGACGGCTGGACGGCTTTGGGCTCTCTGATCCCGCCGCCCGAGCGGCGCGGCGTCGTGCTCATCGACCCGCCCTACGAGGAACTCGGCGAGATCGACCGCCTCGGGGCGGCCCTGGCCAGGGCCGTGGCGAAGTGGCCGACGGGCACCTACCTCGGCTGGTACCCGATCAAGGACGTGGCCCTGGTGGACGCCATGGTGGCCGACCTCCACGGCGCCCTGAACCGCCCGGCCCTGCGCCTCGACCTGCTCGTCAGCGAACCCGACCCGACGCGGCTCAACGGCAACGGCCTCATCGTGATCAACCCGCCCTGGACCCTCGCCGAAGAGGCGATGCTGTTCCTGCCGGCGCTCGCCGAGCGCCTCGCCCGCCGCGATTACGGGGCCTTTCGCTGCGAGGCATTCGGGGCGGTCGCGTAGGGTCGAAACCCGACCATCTTCACCGTATGGAACGGCTGAGTCGGGTGGATTTCCGCTGGTCCGCTTTAGGGCTGCATTACATGGAAGCAGACATGGTCCGCTCCCGATCACGACCATTCGCGGACGCGGGCGGTTGACGGGGCAGCCCCGCTGATGCTTCTCTCAGAGTGGGATGATGCAGCCTGCCGCTCGCACCTCTCGGGGTACGGTGAACGCATCAACGCACGCGACCACGATCCCGCACCAAGGGTCGGCCGGTCGGCAAGGCGAGCACCGACATCGCGGTCGATCCGGTCCGAGGATCACCATGCCCACCGTCGACGAAGCCAAATCCATGGCCCGCGCCATGGAAAGCGCCCTGCGCGCCAAGAACCTCACCATCACCCACGGCGAGTGCCTCGACATCGTGGCCTGTCAGTTCGGCCTCAAGGACTGGAACGTCCTCGCCGCCCAGGCCAAGCGCTCCGATGCCGCCGCACGCCGCCGCATCGCCTTGCTGAAGGGCTGGGCGCTGCTCGCCGAGCATCGTGACGCCTACGATCACGGGTCAGACGACGACACGACAGCGCCCGGCGGTGCCGCCGCGCTCATTCGACACGATCCCGTGCTCGGGCCGCGGCGCTACCCTGATCCCGCCCGCGCGTTCGGCTGCTACGTGCAAACCGTGTCGGCAGTGCCGTTTCACGGTCGGCGGGTGGCCATCGGCGCGAAGCTGCGCTGTCAGGATGTGACCCACGGGGCGACGCTGTGGGCCCGGGTGGACGCGATGCCGGGCCACACGTTCGCGTTCGACAACCTAAAAGAGGCTTCCGGTGGCTGGCTGTTCGGTAGCGCGCCATGGACTGAGCGCCAAGTTGTAATGGATGTGTCCCCCGACGCGATCTCGCTGCACTTCGGCTTCTTCATCAAAGGCCGGGGGGCCCTCTGGGCAGCAGACTTCCGTGTGGAGGAGGCCGCCGCAGCGACGCTGACGACACCTCCCGTTCCACCATCGGCGCGCCCGCACGGGTGGATCACGCCGACGAACCTGACCTTCTCGGAGGTGATCGACTTATCGGCTGCCTGACCCGCGACCCGCAACCGGTTCGCATGGCGGACGTCGAGTCCTGCGAACCGGATCGGCCGAGGTCAGCTTTCCACCCCGAACCGAAGTTGCCGGATGGCGCACGGGCGGCCGCTTTGGAGGAACGCCTGTTGCGCTCCCTATGGCCGGGTTGGGTCGACATCCGCCGGTCCGCTCTTCGCCTGGGTGGCGTGGGGTATGGCCGAGCTGCGTTCGGACGGCCGTGCGGAGAAGCGGGCGTTTCCCCGGGCATCCAGCCGTCGGACCCGCCGGTGGGGACGCCCTCCTCCTCGCCTGAGCGCGGGACCCCGACGGATCGCACCGACGGAGGGGACGGCGCTCCTGCGCCGAGCCGCCCTCGCGGTGCCCCCGTCCCACCGGACGGTGGGACGGGCTGTCTACCGGCCGTTCGTCGGTCAGGCGGCCTTCACTCAGGCGGCCCTCCCTCAGGCAGCCATGGGCCCGTAACGCCGGTGGCCCTTCACGTCGTACCGGTCGAGCATCATCACCTTGTCCCAGACCGCCACGAAATCCGCCACGAACCGGCTCTGGCCGTCGCTGCCCGCATAGGCATCGGCGATGTTGCGCAGCTGCGCGTTCGATCCGAACACGAGATCGTTGCGCGTCGCCTCGAACTTCGCCTGGCGGGTTTCGCGGTCCTTGAGCGTGAAGGCCGTCCCGGCCGCGTCCGTCTTCTCCCAGACCAGGTTCGTGTCGGTCAGGGTCCGGAAGAAGTCCGTCGTCAGCACGCCGACCCGGTCCGTGAAGATGCCCCGGTTCGACCCGTCGTGATTGGCGTTGAGGGCACGCAGGCCGCCCGTCAGCACCACCCATTCCGGCGCGGTCAGCGTCAGCAGGTTGGCCTTGTCGAGGAACATCTCCTCCGGCGCCAAACGCTGCGCCATCGCGTCGAACCCGTCGTCGACGTAGTTGCGGAAGCCGTCCACGACGGGCTTCAGCCACGTGAACATCTCGATGTCGGTCAGCGCCTGCGTGGTGTCGACCCGGCCGGGCGTGAACGGCACCCGCGTCGCGACCCCGGCCTCCCCGGCCGCCTTCTCCACGGCGACGCAGCCGGCGAGCACGATGAGGTCGGCGAGCGAAACCTGCTTGCCGTCGCTGCGGCCGCCGTTGAACGTGGTCATGACGCCGCGGAGCGCCTCGACCACCGGCGCGGCCCGGCGGTTCACCGCCCAATCCTTCTGGGGGCTCAGGGCGAGGCGGCCACCGTTGGCGCCCCCGCGCTTGTCGCTGTCGCGGTAGGTCGAGGCCGCCGAGAAGGCCGTGAAGGCGAGGTCCGAGACCGAGAGGTTCGTGGTCAGGATCGCCTGCTTCAGGGCGGCGATCTCGGGCTCGCCGATGGGGCTGTAGGCGGCCTCCGGAATCGGGTCCTGCCACAGCAGGCCGTCCTCGAGGGTCGCCTCCGGGCCGAGGTAGCGGTGCCTGGGCCCCATGTCGCGGTGGGTGAGCTTGTACCACGCCTTGGAGAAGGCCTGGGTGAAGGCGTCGAAGTCGCCCAGGAACTTCTCGCAGACCTTGCGGTACGCCGGGTCGACCTTCAGGGCGATGTCGGAGGTCATCATCATCAGGGGATGCATCTGTCCGGCGACATGGGCGTCGGGGGTCTTCGGCGCGTTCGGATCCTTCGGGGTCCATTGCAGGGCGCCGGCCGGGCTCTTGGTCTGCTCCCAGTCGAACTTGAAGAGGTTCTCCAGGTAGGCGTTGTCCCACCGGGTCGGATCGGGGGTCCAGCTGCCCTCGATGCCGTTGGTCATGGTGTCCTTGCCCGAGCCGGTGCCCTTCGGGTTGTTCCAGCCCAGCCCCATCGCCTCCATGGGCGCCATCTCCGGCGGCGGCCCGATCTCCTTGGCGGGGGTCATGCCGTGGCTCTTGCCGAAGGCATGGCCGCCGGCGATGAGCGCCACGGTCTCCTCGTCGTTCATGGCCATGCGGGTGAACGTCGTCCGGATGTCGTTGGCCGAGCCCTGCGGGTCGCCGTTCGCGTAGGGCCCTTCCGGGTTCACGTAGATCAGCGCCTGGTGGGAGGCGGCGAGGGGGTTCTCCAGGTCGTAATCGGCGTCGCCGTTCCGGCCCCGCCAGCGCTGGTCGCGGTTGACCATCTCGTCGAAGCTCGAGACCGTACCCATCTCGACGACCTCCGGCCCCCAGTAGGTGGCGTTGTCCGCCTCCCAGGCGTCGAGGCGCCCGCCGGCGAACCCGTAGGTCGGCAGACCCATGATCTCCAGGGCGCAATTGCCGGTGAGCACCATCAGGTCGGCCCAGGACAGCGCGTTGCCGTACTTGTGCTTGATCGGCTGCAGCAGGCGACGCGACTTGTCGGTGTTGCCGTTGTCCCACCAGCTCGAGATCGGCGCGAACCGCTGCATCCCGGTGCCGGCACCGCCGCGCCCGTCCGCGATGCGGTAGGTGCCGGCCGAGTGCCAGGCCATGCGGACCATCTGCGGGCCGTAATTGCCGTAATCGGACGGCCACCACGCCACCGACGAGGTCAGGAACTGCTTGATGTCGCCCTTGAGGGCGTCGAGGTCGATGCTCTCGAAGGCGGCGGCGTAATCGAAATCCGGCCCGAGCGGATCGGCCGCGAGCCCGTTCTGATGCAGGAGTTCGACCCTCAGGCGGTGCGGATACCAGTTCTCCAGGGCCGGACGGGTGCCGAGCGCCCCGCCGATGCGGTCACCTCCGAACGGGCACTTGCCCTCCATCGGGTACGAGTCGGTGTTGGTCTTGTCCGTCGTCATCTCGTTCATCAACGTTTCCCTCGGCGCAGGGCCGGCGCCACCGGACGGATCGGGCCGTCGCCGGCGCCGTGAGGCGTGCGATCCCCCCATGCGAAAGCAACTCTTGCGCGACCCGACACTGCCAGCGAAATCAGGCGTCTTTAACAAAAATCAAGGCGTCTCCGGTTCCCATCCGTGTCGGACGTCCGCCGAACGCCTCCGACCAAGCCGCACGTTCGCGTGAGCCAGAGGTGCTCATGCGCGACGCTGATCGGGGGCGATCGGGACGGCGATGTCCGGGCGGCCTTCGCCATCGACCTGGTCGGCGTCCGGAACCGCACCGCCATCGACTTCGTGTTCTGAGGGCCCGCCCGGGGATCCTCGGCGGCCATACCCGGAGCCGACCTCGTTGGCCGGCTTCAGGGAACGGACGCAGCGGCCTCCGCCTCCACCCGCGCGGCGATCCACAGCACGTGGCGGCGGCCGCCCGGATGGGCGGGGAAGCGGATCTCTTCCACGGAAAAGCCGCAGCGCTTCAGCCGCGCCTTGAAGCGGCGGTCCGGGCTGCCCGACCACACCGCCAGGAGGCCGCCGGGCCGCAGGGCATAATGCGCCCGCCTCAACCCCCAGACATCGTAGAGCCGGTCGTTGGAGCGCCGGGTCATGCCCTTCGGGCCGTTGTCGACGTCGAGGAGGATCGCGTCGTACCGGGCCGGGCCCGACTGGATCAGGCGGTTCACGTCCGCTTCGACGAGTCTGACCCGGGGGTCGTCGAGGCTGGCCCCGTGCAGGTGCGCGAGGACGCCCCGCGCCCAGGCGACGACGCCGGGCACGAGTTCGGCGACCACCACTTCGGCCCGGGGGCCCAGCACGTCGAGGGCGGCCCGCAGGGTGAAACCCATGCCGAGGCCGCCGATGAGGATGCGTGGGGCCGGCCTCTCCGCCAGCCGCCCGCACGGGAGGGTGGCGAGCGCCTGCTCCGATCCGCGATCCTGGTCGGTCATCAGTTCGGCCGTGCCGACCTGGATCGAGTAGGCCTCGCCCCAGCGGCGCAGGTGCAGGGTCTCCCGCCCACCGGGAATCGGGGTGCTGTCGAGATCGACCCAGGCCGTCGCGGTCGTGTCTCCGCCAAAGCCCCTAAGCCGGTTTTGCACGCATGGTCTCCGGTTCTGCGTCGATACTGTGCGTCATCGACGAGGCCTGGATCAGTTCGCGTCGGCGTGCAAGCGCGAACGAATTCAGGATCAGAACCCAACCCGGCCGACTGTCCCAAGGGCTGCTCGCGACCCAACCCAGCCGCCAAGATCGCTATCGGCGCTTCCCATAAGCGGTCGTTCGTCGACCGCCCCGCAACTTCGGCTCGGCACGAGAAGCGGACGATCCGCATCCTACCTGCGACTCCGATATTGAAATAGTACGCTATCGTACTATTTCTTCACAATGCGTGCAGCGACCGTCCGACAAACCGATTGCAGGGTCCTTCTATGGCTTGCCGAAGATCTGAGGCTTGAGGACAATCTTGCCCTCAGGCTGGCCACGACCGGTTACGGATGCATGGCGGTGCTGCGCATCGCCCCGGAGGCGCGGGGGCGACCCAGGCGGACTCCGCATCGGCGCGCCCTTGAGGAGGCAGCCGAGGCGCGACTTGAGGCGCATTTCTCGGCCAAAGGCATACCTTTCGAGGTGCGCGGCCCTGGTGACGACACGTCCGTCGCGGCGGCCTGTCGGCGGCATGGATGTTCCGTGGTCATCCGCAATGCAGCCGATGGCATGGCCGTGGAACTTGCCCATCACAGGCGATGGACGGACGAGTTGGCGGCGGCCGGCATCCAGGTTCTGACCGTCAACGGCGAGATGATCCGTCGCAAGGGTGCGGGAGGGGCCAGGCCCGATGCCCCGTTCCTGTCCGATGCGGTCGAGGTCGCGCAGGGGGCGTTGCCGGAGGATCACCCGATTGCCTTGCTGCGGGCATTCCTCAAGGTCCTGCCGGAGCGCGATTACCTGGCCGGCATGTGGGTGCCGGGCCGAGATCGGCTGAGCACCAGCCTGCTATCGACCCACTTCGCGGCGGGCACGTTGTCCAGCGACAGGGCAAGGGTCGAAACCGAGGCGGCGGAACGCGCCTGGCACTGCGCGAACCCGGGCCAGGCCCGTACAGTTGCGGGGAAATCCTTCGGCGCCTTCAAGGGGCGCGTCCGCTACCGTCCCGGCTTCCTGACGACCTTTTCCCGCTATGAGGACGATCTGCGTCCCCTCCCGATCACGCCGGAGATGCGGCGCAGGGTCGAAGGTTGGCGGGACGGATGCACCGGCATTCCCATGCCTGATGCGGCCATGCGCGAGCTGAAGGCGACCGGCTGGATCAATTTCCGCCTCCGCCAGCTTGCCGCCTCCTATGCAGTGCAGCTCCTGGGCTTGCCTCCGTTCGAGGTCGGGACGGTTCTGGCGGAGATGTTCGACGACTACGAGCCAGGCATCACCTGGCTTCAGGTCGCGATCAACGACGGTCGGGTCGATCAGGATCGCGGGCCGCGCATCCTGAACCCGGTCAAGCAAGGCCGCGACCTCGACCCCGACGAGAGCTACGTACGCGCCTGGCTGCCGGAAATGGCCAGCCTTCCGGCCGGGTTCGCCCACGAGCCATGGCTGCATCCCGCATCGCCCCTGCCCCCGCCCCTGGTCGACCACCTGACCGCCGCTCGCGCAGCTCGCGCGGCTTGGGGGGCGAAGTCATCGGTGCTTGGGGCGCGTCCGGTGCACGAAACCCCATCGTTCGATTTCGGCGAAAGGAATGCCCCCAGATGATCGAGAAGCACACCTTCGACTTCCTGAAGGGCGTCGCGGCCCACAACGACAAGGAATGGTTCGAGGAGCATCGGGACGACTACGAGCGCGCGAAGTCCAACCTCGTCGACGTGGCCGGCCTACTGATCGACGCGGCGTCCCGCTTCGACCCCAAGGTGAAGAAAGCGAACGCCGAACCGACAAGGTGCGTAACCCGCATCAACCGGGACATGCGCTTCGCCAAGGGCAAGCCGCCCTACAAGACGGACCTGTTCGTGATGCTCAACAGCGTCGGCGACTACCAGGGGTCGGCCTCGTACTACCTCCATGTCGAGCCGGGCGGCTGCTACGCGGGTGGCGGCATCTTCACGACCGAGCCGAAGGCGCTCGACCACATCCGCAAGCGGATCGCGGGGTCGGTCCCGAAGTGGACCGGCGTCGTCGAGTCCCGCGAGATGAAGGCGATGTTCCCCGACGGGTTGACGAGCCCGGGCGAACTCAAGCGGGCGCCCCAGGGATACGAGCCCGACCACCCGGCCATCGAGTACCTGCGCATGAAGGGGTTCTGCGCCAACCGGAAGCTGACGAACAAGCAGCTCCAGGACGAGGATGCCCTCGACGTCGTCGTCGAGACCTTCAAGGCGGCCCAGCCCCTGGTGGGCTACCTCAACGACGCCATCGCCGGCTGAAGGCCCCAGTCGAAATAGCGGCACCGGCCAGGAACCATGGGCCGAACCACGACTTCCCATAATAGGACGACATCGTCCTTTTAATGCTCCGGGCATCGCCCCGCGGACCGCATCTCCCTCGGGCGTGGCGGATCGTACGCCCCAACAGATAGGAAATCCGAATGTCCCACGACACGATCAAGACCTGGTACATCGCCGGCCTTCAGGCCTACCGTTCGGCTTCCGAGCAGGGCAAGGCGGCAGCCTCCCAGGCCGAGGGGCAGTTCAAGGATCCCCAGTTCAAGAAGCTGGCTGGCGAGGGCGCGGCGCTGTGCGGCCGCCAGCAGCAGGCGATGATCGACTTCCTGAAGGAGCTCGACACCCAGCCGAACGACTTTAAGGACCGTATCCAGGCCGGCATCGCTGAAGGCACGGAGATGTCCGTCAAAGCTGCCCAGGACGACGAGACACGCGACGTCGCCATCGGCTTCGGTGCCCGGGCCGGCCTGACCTACGTGGCCACCGCGTTCCAGTGCCACGTGACCTACGCGAAGGTACTTGGCCTCTCGAAGCAGGCCGAGGAGTTCGAGTGCCTCAGCCAGGAGAGCAAGGCGCTGGAGGAGCGCTACGCAAAGGCCGCCGAGTCCGCGGTCGGCAAGCAGGCCGCGTAGCCCGTCGGCGACAGGGATCACGGGGCCTTCGGCCTCGTGATAACGGCGACCGGCCGGCGCTCCGCCCACTCGCGCAGGTCGGTCGCCGCTTACCATCACAGGTGGACGGCCGTGCGGGACGGCTTGGCTTGGCCGTTCACACGCACCACCTTCGATGCATGCGTCCCCCAGCGAAATCGGCTTCGATCTTGGACCAGTCCGGCAAGCGTGCCCCCGCCCAGTCGTCGCCGGACCGCCCGCGCCGTGGACGCCCGCGCGCCGACCAGGCCGGACAAATCGAGGAGCGCATCATCACTGTCGCCTCGTCCCTGTTCCTGGAACAGGGGTTCGGCCGCACCACGGTCGACCAGATCGCGGAACTCGCCCACACCGGGAAGACGACGTTGTACGGGCGCTTCCCGACCAAGGAGGCACTCTTCTCGGCGGTGGTGCTGCGCTACGTCGACGAACTGCAGGCCCGAATGGCCATCGTCCCGACGAACGGGACGCCCAAGGAACGCCTCGTCCAGGTTGGCATCGAGCTCGCCAACCTTACGCTGGCTGAGGAGAGCATCGCCCTGATGCGCCTGACCATCGCCGAGGCGAAGGCGTTTCCCGAACTCGGTCGCGAGGGATTCCGGATCGGCTTTGGCGGATGCGTCCGCTGCATCGCGCAGTGCTTGGCCACGGACGGCTCCGACGCGGCGGTGATGGACGCAACCCCGATGGCAGCGCGGTTCGTCGAGATGGCCCTCCACCCTCTCTACATGCACGCCTTCTCAGGTGCGGACCTTGCCGGACTGTGCGAACGGGCGACCCGGGACGTGCCCGAGGTCGCCGAGATCCTGCTGAACGGACGGTGTTGATGTCCGCTTGGAGCTTTTCGCGACCGAAAGCGGTCGCGCCGCTTTCCACCCGTTCCAGCCGAAGAACGGACCAGCGGGTCCTGACCCAAGCGTGTCGTTCTTGGCTCTGAACCCTACGCCTGAAAACGGACGTCACAAGAGATCCATCTGTACGACCGAGCCTCCCCGAGTGTGGCTCGATAGCTTCGAAGCCTGGGCAAGTGAGAGGCGGTCGTTCAGCGCCGTTGAGTGAAGGCCTCGAACTGGCACCGGACGAACATATGCGTGGCCTGGCACAAAGATTCGGATAAGGATGCAAGCGGCCCTTGAACATTCGTCCCGACGTGGAAGCTTCGCCTTCTCCGTAAAGACTCGCCCGCACGGCGACCGGTGGCGGCCGCAGTCGTAGTTCGTGCGGCCTCAAGCGGCAGAGGTGCGCTGGGAGACGGCAGCGAGAGGCGGTGCATGCCGCAGGTCGGGCGGCATCTTGAAGTCCCGCGCCGCACCGTGGGACGCCTGGACACCACGCGGAAAGCCGCTGCGGTCGCGGTACGAGCGCTTCCGACCGACCTTGCGGCTATGCCGCATCGTGGTGGCTTGGGCATCGATCAGGTCGACGGCCGTAATGCCAAGCAACAGGGCCAGAGCGACTACGGCATTGTCACGCTTCGGGTTGTCCGGCCGCAGCGCCGTCATCACGGTTGCGATGTCGATGCCATCGCCGGCGACCCGGCTCCAGAGCCCGAGCTTCTTGTCGACCGATAGCGTCAGGACACCGCTCCCAATTTCACGGGCTCCGTAGGCGCGCACCAAGGCCTCTTTACCCTCCATGCCGAGCGCACGGGTGATGCGCCTGGGTGCCAGGAGTTCTGCGAGACCTAGGCCAAGGCTGAACCAGCCGAGCCCCTTGGCGAGGCTGTCCGGTATGCCGCGTGAACTCGGGCCGGAGCGAACAATCTTCGGGTCCCCTTTTGATCGGGCAATGTTCGAGAGGCCCGCAATGTTCAATAGATTGGTCATGATCCCTCCACGGAATATCAGGGTTTGAGAACGACCTTGATGCAGCTGTCCTGCTTGTCGCGGAACGTCCGGTACATCTCGGGCCCCATTTCGAGCGAAGCCTCGTGCGTGATGACGAAGGAGGGATCGATCTGCTCTTCCTCGATTCGGCGCAGGAGGTCGGCGGTCCAGCGCTGGACATGTGTCTGCCCCATGCGGAACGTCAGGCCCTTGTTCATCGCCGCGCCCATCGGGATCTTGTCGACCAAGCCGCCATAGACCCCTGGGATCGAGATCAGCCCGCCGGGCCGGCAGACATAGATCATCTCGCGCAGCACGTGCGGCCGGTCGCTCTCGGCCAGGACGATCTGCTTGGCCCGGTCGTAGACGGTGTCGGGCATGGCGGGGCTGACGTGGCTCTCCATGCCGATGCAGTCGATGCACTTCTCGGGACCCTCGCCGCCGGTCAGTTCGTTCAGCCGCTCGACGACGTTCTCCTCGTCGAAATTGATGGTGATGGCGCCCCCGGCCTCAGCCATCTCCAATCGCTCCGGCAGATGGTCGATGGCGACGACCTGCTCGGCGCCGAGGAGGATAGCGGAGCGGATCGTCATCTGACCGACCGGACCGCACCCCCAGATCGCCACGGTGTCGGTGGGTGGATATCGGCTTGGACAGCCGCTTGCCAACCGGTCGGGAAGATGTCCGACAGGAAGAGCAGCTTTTCGTCGGGAATACCCTTGGGCACCTTCTGGACGGTCGTGTCGGCGAACGGCACGCGCAGGTACTCGGCTTGTCCGCCCGGGTAGCCACCAGTGAGATGCGAGTACCCGAACAGGCCAGCAGTCGCATGGCCGAAGACCTTGTCCGCGAGGTACTTTTTGCGGTTAGTTCTTTGACAGATGGAGAAATATCCGCGTTTGCACTGGTCGCACTCGCCGCAGACGATGGTGAAGGGCACCACGACCCGGTCGCCCTTCTTCAGCTTGCCATTGATCCCGCGCCCGGTCTCGACGACCTCACCCATGGTCTCATGACCCATGACGTCGCCAGGAAGCATGGCGGGAACGAAGTTGTGGAACAGATGAAGATCCGATCCACAGATAGCGCAACTGGTCACTTTGATGACGACGTCGCGATCGTCTTCGATCTCAGGGTCAGTGACGGTATCGCACCGAATATCTTCCTTTCCGTGCCAGACCAGGGCTCGCATGCTGTTCTCCCGCTGATGGCGTGCGGAGGTCTACAAACAACCGCCCTAATCCGGCCGGTCGATACATCCGCTTGTGAGACTATTGGCATCGTATGTACGAATCATGTACTTGTCGAGAACAAAAAGGTGACGATTATGAGCTCATTACGAATAGTAAATTCAAACGGACAGTGGTTGTTCTTTGTGGAGCGCGGCTCGATTTACGGAACAAACACGGAGCGAACGCAGCCGTCTTCCTTGTGCTTGAACATGGCGTAGCCGCGCGGAGCCTCTTCGAGGGAGAAGCGGTGCGTTGCCAGGAACGATGGGTTCAACTCTCCCTTCTGCGCATGGGCGAGCAGTCGGTCCATGTAAGCCTGCCCATGCTGCTGGGCCGTGCGCACTGTCAGGCCCTTGTTCATGATCGCGCCGACCGGAAACTTGTCCATCACGCCGTAGACGCCCAGGATCGACAGCGTTCCCCCCTTCCGGCAGGTTAAGATCGCCTCGCGCAAAGCCTGGCCGCGATCCGTATGCATGAAGGTGAGTTGCTTGGCACGGTCGTAGGCATATTGCAGACCGGTCCCGTGCGCCTCCATGCCAACCGCGTCGATACAGGCGTCGGGGCCCCGACCGCCGGTCATCTCCTTGAGCACCTCCAGGACGCTATCAACTTCCGTGTAGTTGATCGTCTCCGAACCGACATGCTCGCGGGCCATCTGCAGCCGCTCGGGCAGGCGGTCGATCGCGATGACCCGTTCAGCTCCCATCAGGAAGGCACTCTTCTGGGCCATCAAGCCGACGCCGCCACAGCCCCACACGGCCACCACGTCGCCGCGCTGAATGTTGCAGAAATCCGCGCCCATATAGCCGGTCGGTGCCGCATCCGAGAGAAACAGCACCTGCTCGTCCGGAAGACCTTCCGGCGCCTTGAAGCAATCGTTGTCGGCGAACGGCACGCGCACGTACTGGGCGTGCGCTCCGGCATAGCCTCCGAACGCGTGTGTGTACCCGTAGATGCCCGCAGTCGGGTACCCAAGGACAGGCTCCTGCAGCTCGGGCTTGGGATGGGTGTTGTCGCACAGGGACGATAGTTTGTTTTTGCAGTACCAGCATTGGCCGCAGGTGATGAAGGACGGCACCACAACCCGGTCACCCTTCTTGACCTTCTTCACCTCGGGCCCGATCTCCTCGACCACGCCCATGAACTCGTGTCCGATCACATCCCCGGCCTTCATGGTGGGGATGTAGCCGTCGATGAAGTGCAGATCCGAGCCGCAGGTGGTCGACATGGTGACCCGCAGGATGCAGTCATGCGGGTTGATGATCTCGGGATCTTTGACGGTCTCGACCCGCAGGTCGTTGACTCCGTTCCAGACGAGTGCGCGCATGAGAAAGGTCCTCCTCAGCGAGGGTCGGGCCGCGCCGCGGGCTGGCGCTCAGTGGTGGGGATCTCGCCGGTCTGGACGAGGGCTTTGAAGTAGTGGAGAGACTTGCTCGCGAGCGCCGCCGGGACAGTGTTGCCCAGCATCCGGGTGGCGATCCGGCCGACCATGCCTCCGGGCGGATCGAGGCTGATGCGCAGGGTCACCACGGTACCGCGGTTGCCTGCAGCGGCGCGGAAGCGCACGGACGCTTCCCGGATCAGTACATCCCCCTCGCCTTGAGCCTCCCAGCGCAGGAACGCGCCCGGCTGGTCATCCACAATCCGCATGTTCCAGGAGCCGAGATCGTGTCCGGCGCTCCAGCGTGTCTGTCCGTCGCCCACTAGTTGGACATCCGCAAAGGGCGCCATGATCCGACGTAAGGTGTCCGGGTCGCGCAAGCGACGGTAGAGTTCGTCCGTGGGGACATCCTCGATCGTGATCGAACGCTGGAAGTCCGGTTCGTACTTCACAACCGAGCGTCGGTTCGACCCCCTCCCTGTACGGTTCCCGGCAGTGCCCATTTGAGCGCCGAGCATGCCGATGGCGGCCACGCCGGCAGCGGCGGCGAGGGCCAGTCCAACCATGCCGAGACTCGAGCGATCATCGGGAGCATCCTGTCGGCCCTGCCGGTAGCCCGACCCGGAACGAGTGGACGCCATTGCGTCAATGCGACCCGGACTTTCCGCCCGATCCCGTCGGGAGAGCCCATCGTTTTGATTCGCCATGGCACACCTCAGAAACGTCGAGGGACCTTCGAGCCTCAGTGATCGTGCAGCCGGCCTTTTTAAGGTCCTGACTCTATAACCCCCGAGAGCAGCGCAACTTTGTGCTCAAGCTGTATCTGTCGATGGGCTACCAGCAGCAACCCGATGCATAACTTCTGAACACTTGAAAAGCCTACCGCCACTTGCGTATCCAAAAAATAACCTGTGTGAGATTTTCAATCTTTCCTTGGGCCATGGCGCTTCCACTGCGCTCCCGTTGACCAGTTCGGTCACGGACTAAAACCGCATGATAATGATTTAAGCGTACTCGGAGGCCTTCTGCACGAGTGCCTGAATGCGATGGCGCTCCGCGGGGTCGTGAAGTGACCGAGATGGGCGCGATGCTGTCGTGCGTCGCGAGCTCGGCGAAGGTCCGGTTCTTTGCAGGCGCACCCCGATAGCAGACAGGCAGAAATCCACCCGACCCAGTCGCAGAGCGGCCAGCCAGCCCCCGACCCGACTTTGCCGGATAAGCCGCTCTCCGCCATCCGCCGGAAGCGGTCGTGCGTCGATCGGTGAGGGGGGCAGCGGCGCCACATCGGCGGGCCTTCGCCCGTGAGCGGGAGAGGGGCCGCCTTTGCTGAAAGGGTGAGCCCCGATGCGGGCGGCCCCGATCTCGTCGGGTCGACACCGTCCGCTCGTCCGGGGTCGAGATCCGACTCCGTGGCGTCCTGGTGGATGACCTGAAACTTCGCGCCGACCCGTTCCGTACCGACGCGAGAGGATAGGATCGCGCCCAGGCAAAAGCCTTGATGTGAGCGCGGGATGACTCTTGCAAGATCATCAGAGTATCGGAAAGTAATTCTTCGTTCTTTCGGGAACAACGATACAATTATGCTGTTGTCTCGTGGGTTGGATAAGATGTTCACCTCCACAGGAGATCACACATGAAGACGTTCACCCTTGCGCTGACCGCCTTGACTGCCCTCGGCGGCATCGCCCTCGCCGCCGGTTCGGCCACGGCCGCCCCGATGTCCGTCAACGGCCTTCAGTCCGAGAGCGGCGTCACCCAGGTCCGTATGGACCGTAGTGAGCGGATGATGATGAAGAAGCGCATGATGCGGAAGAACATGATGAAGCGCCGCATGATGAAGAACCGGATGATGAACCGCGGCATGTGATCTCGAATACGCGACGCTTTCGGAGGTCCCGACGCAGGGGCCTCCACCCCGACGGCCACGACTTCGAAGAAGACCGTTTGGCTCGCAACCGACCCGCTCTACGTCCGGAATCGGCGACGTCGAGCGTCGCCGAAGGATGTACAGGCATCCCGTGGTCGTCCGCATCACGCAGTGGGTCGATGCGGTGTGCCTCCTGGCCCTGCGCACGAGCGGCCTCCGGATCTTCAACGCTCACCCGGCCCTGTACTGGTGCAACGTCTCGACCTTCGACAGCCAGATCACCCGACGAGGTCATACGGCGAGCCGGCCGGGGGCGCCCGACCGTGCCGTGGAAACCGGCCGATCCGATAGCCGGGAGACACGTTCCGCGCGCATCCGGCTTCGATCCGAGCCGCCCCCTATGACGAAGCGGCGCGTCTGCGCCGGGACGAGGCGGCCGGGCGGCATGACCGCGTCGACGAGGCAGCGGGCGAGCCGTTCCGGCGGTTCCACGTGCAGTCGAAGGGCCTTGGGAGAGGGACGCCGTTTCGACCCGAGAGGGCCAAGCCCGGCGCCTCGTCGGTCGGCTCTCAGGCCAGTCGGCGATACGGCCCGTGCGCTCACGGCCAGCCGCGATGCCCCCGCCCGGAGGCGCGGGATGCGTCAGGTTTCCGCCGCGCGCAGCCATCCAGGCCCGTCGGGAGACGGCGGCGCCCGGCCCGGCGAAGCCGCCCGGCCGAAGCATTCCACGTCTCTCCGGCCGCGAGCGATTCCTGGCACGAGCACGGCAAGGCGGCGCGATGGCCGGCCGTGACGCTCAGTAGCTGTAGCTGCGCTGGTTGTAGCCGCCGCCGCGCTGCTGGACGCGGGAGCCGTAGTCGATCTCGCGCTCGCGCCGGGCCTTGCGGTTGGCGAGATAGCGCCCGCCGAGACAGCCCGCCACGGCACCGACGACGCCGCGCTCGGCGAGGTAATGGCCGGCGAGGCCGCCGATGATCGCGCCCTTGATGCAGCCCTTGGCCTCGGCCGCGCCGGCGCTCACCAGGGTGGCGAGGGCGACGGCCGACAGGGTCGAAACGATCCGCATGGTGATCCTCCACGATTGCGGAGGATGAAACACCGTCACGCTCCACCCCGTTCCGGGACGCCGCTCACTTCGTTCACGCCGCAATGCGGCCCGTCGACAAACTCAGAAAGGGGTCAGGCCGCGACGCGGCCTGCGAGAAGTCAAATCGGGGTCAGGCCGCGACGCGGCCTTCCAGGGGGAACACCTTGGCGGGGTTCATGAGCCAGCCGGGGTCGAACACGTTCTTCACCCGCATCTGCTGGTCGAGATCGGCTTGTCCGTACTGGAAGCGCATGAGCTCGCGCTTCTCGATGCCGACGCCGTGTTCCCCCGTGAGGCAGCCGCCGACCTCGACGCAGAGCTTGAGGATGGCGTCGCCCGCGGCCTCGGCCTTCTGGAGTTCGCCCGGCTTGTTGATGTCGAACAGGATCAGGGGGTGGAGGTTGCCGTCGCCGGCATGGAACACGTTGGCGACCCGCAGGCCGTGGCCGGCGCAGATGGCGCCGATGCGCTCGAGCACCAGGGGCAGCTGGCCGGTGGGAATGGTGCCGTCCATGCAGATGTAGTCGGAGATGCGGCCCGTGGCACCGAAGGCGGACTTGCGGCCCTTCCAGATGGCGGCGGACTCGCCCTCCGACTTCGACACCCGCAGGCTCGTCGGGCGGAAATCCTCCGCGATGGCGACGATGCGGGCGAGCATGGCCTCGCACTCGGCGTCCGAGCCCTCGACCTCGATGATCAGCATGGCCTCGGCGTCGCGCGGGTAACCAGCCTGGGCGAAGTCCTCCGTGATGAGGATCGCCTCGCGGTCCATGTATTCCATCGCCACCGGGATGATGCCGGCGGCGATGATGGCGGCGGTGCAGGCGCCCGCATCCTCCACGGAGGCGAAGCCCAGAAGCGCCGGGCGCGCGCCCTCGGCACCGCGCAGGATGCGGACGGTGGCCTCCGTGACGATGCCGAGCTGCCCTTCCGAGCCGCAGACGAGGCCGAGCAGGTCGTAGCCGCCGGAATCGAGGTGCTCGCCGCCGATCTCCACCACGGTACCGTCGTTCATCACCAGGGTGACGCCGAGAAGGTTGTTGGTGGTGACCCCGTATTTGAGGCAATGCGCCCCGCCGGAATTCATCGCGATGTTGCCCGCGATGGTGCAGGCGAGCTGGCTCGACGGGTCGGGGGCGTAGAAGAAGCCCTCGTGGGAGACCGCCCCCGAGATGGCCAGGTTGGTGATGCCGGATTCCACCCGCGCCGTGCGGTTCTCGTAGCTGATGTCGAGGATGCGGTTCATCTTGGCCACCCCGAGGATGATGGCGTCCTCCTGGGCGATGGCACCGCCGGCGAGCGAGGTGCCGGCGCCGCGCGGCACCACCCGCACGCCGTTGGCGTGGCAATACGCCATCACGGCCGAGACCTCCGCGGTGGTGGAGGGCAGGACCACGGCGAGCGGCATCTTGCGATAGGCCGTCAGCCCGTCGGTCTCGAAGGCGCGGCGCTCGTCCTCGGTGGTCACCAGGGCCTCGGCCGCCACCAGGGGGCGCAGCCCTTCGATGATCGCGTCGCGGCGGGCGACGATGCCGGCATCCGGCACGGGAAAGGCGATGGTCATCTCGGGTCCTTCGGGCGTTCCTCGGGGACGGTCGGCGCCGGGTCTTCAGCCCACGCTCAGCTTGGACGGCGTAGACCGGCGATGCGGTCGGAGCAGTCTTCGAGGGACGACGCTACAGCCAAAGCCGCGCCCTTCCCAGGGGCTTCGCGCCGGGGTCGGGGACGGGTCGACGGCGCCGGCCCGGCGAAGCTTCGTTTCGCCGCAGACGCCATCGCACGGACTGGAACGTTTTCACCCTTGATCTGTTCTAAAGGACCAAGCTCTGCCATAAGCCGGGGTGGCCCAAAACCGCCCCTCAGGAGGAAACAAGAATGCGTCATCTCATCCTCGGCGTCGCCCTCGCGCTCGTGCTCCCTCTCTCCGCCCACGCCGAAGGCGATGCGGCCGCCGGCGAGAAGGCGTTCGCTCCCTGCAAGGCCTGCCACAATTTCGAGAAGAACGGCGTCGGTCCGACCCTGAAGGGTGTCGTCGGCGCGAAGGCCGGCGAAGGTGCCGACGGCTACGCCTTCTCGGCGGCCATGAAGGGCTCCGGCATCACCTGGGACGAGGCCAACCTGCACGAGTGGCTGACCGACCCGAAGAAGAAGATCCCCGGCACCAAGATGGTCTTCCCCGGCGTCAAGGACCCGAAGAAGGTCGACGACATCATCGCCTACCTCAAGACCAAGTCCTGATCCGAGACCAAGTCCTGATCCGAGACCAAGTCCTGATCCGAGACCAAATCCAAATCCCGAGCCCGGCCCGCCACCGGCGGGTCGGTTCGCCGAGGCAGATCGTCAGGAAGCCGTCCCCGCCCCCGCGGGGGCGGCTTTTCCTTTGCCGGCCCGCGTCTCGGGTCGCGCCCGGCCGGGGGCGGCGGACGTTCCCTCGCCTTCGCCCAGGCGCTCGTGCAGGGCGCCGCGCAGGGTCACCAGGACGTCGAGGAGCGCCCGGCGCCCATCGAGATCGAGGCCGGTGAGGCCGCCGGCCTCGTGCGGCACGCAGTCCATCCGGCCCTTCAGGTCCCGGCCCTTCTCCGTGAGGAAGATGCTCACCTGGCGCTCGTCGGCCCGGTCGCGGGCGCGGCGGACATGGCCCGACGCCTCCAGGCGCTTGAGCAGCGGCGTCAGGGTGCCCGAATCGAGGAACAGCCGGGTGCCGATCTCCTTGACCGTCACGCCCTCCTGCTCCCACAGCACGAGGAGCACGAGGTATTGCGGGTAGGTCAGGTCGTGGGCGGCGAGGAGCGCGCGGTAAGCCCGGCCGAAGGCGTGCGCCGCCGCGTAGACGGCAAAGCACAATTGCCCGTCGAGGCTCTGCGCCGCGGACGGGGCCGCCGGGACTTCTGGAGAGAGCGGGGCATCCTCTCGGCCGGACATGCGGCGACTTTCCATTTCCATGCGTGACCCATCGCACCGTTGGTGGGGACGGAACCGGTTCCCGGTGCCGCCCTTTCCCCAGGGCGCGACGAGCGCCCATCTTAGGCGGAACTCATATTGCGCACAATCGACCGTCGCGGTACCGCAACCGGGTTGCGCGCAATCGATATTTGTGCGAGATGAAAAATCGATTGCGCGCAATTGAATTGGCGCGCCGTCACGGCCATCAGCCCAACGAGGAGACCGATCATGCAGGCACTCTACACCGCTCGCGCCCACGCCACCGGCGGCCGCGAGGGCTCCGCCGCCAGCGACAATGGGGCCGTCGACGTGACGCTCACCACCCCGAAGGAGCTCGGCGGCAACGGTGCCCCCGGCGCCAATCCGGAGCAGCTCTTCGCCGCCGGCTACGCCGCCTGCTTCCTCGGCGCGATCAAGTTCGTGGCCGCCCAGGACAAGGTGAAGATCGCCGAGGATTCGAAGGTCGAGTCCACCGTCGGCATCGGCAAGCGCGACGACGGCACGGGCTTCGGCCTCGTGGTCACCCTCAAGGCGACCCTGCCGGGCGTCGACCCAGCCGTGGCGCAGGATCTCGTAAAGCGCGCCGACGTGGTGTGCCCGTACTCGCACGCCACCCGCGGCAACATCCAGGTCGACATCTCGGCCGCCTGATCCCGTCACCGCGGACGGACCCGGCGATGCCATGCGGCCCCCTCGGACCTTCCGAGGGGGCCGCCGTCGTGTCCGGAACCCCGGTCAGCCGGCGAAGACGTGCCCGGCGAGGATGCGCAGGCCGACGGGCCGGCCGGCGGGCAGGCGGGCGGTGTCGGAGGCCTCCACCACCACGGTCTTGCCCTCGGGGCGGTCGACCTCGATGCGCTGGCGGCCCTGGCTGCGGTAGGACGAGCGCACGGTGCCGTGCAGGTGCGCCTCGTGGCTTTCCGCGAACTGGAGCTGCCAGGGACGGGCGTAGAGCTTGACCGGGCCGACGAGGCCGGGGGGCGCCGCCACGGGGGTGAGCCGGCCGTCGACCCGGACCTGGCCGCCCTGGGCGATGGCCTCGACCTCGATGGTGTCGCCGAGGAACTTCAGGACGGTGGCCGAGACCGGCGCCTCCTGCACCTCGTCGGGCGTCCCGATCTGCTCCAGGCGCCCTCGCGACAGGACAGCGACCCGGTCGGAGAGTTCGAGGGCCTCGTCCTGATCGTGGGTGACGAAGATCGTGGTCTGGCCGGTGCGGTCGTGGATCTCGCGCAGCCACCGGCGCAGATCTTTTCGGACTTGGGCGTCGAGGGCGCCGAACGGCTCGTCGAGGAGCAGCACCCGGGGCTCGACGGCGAGCGCCCGGGCGAGCGCGATGCGCTGGCGCTGGCCGCCCGAGAGCTGGGAGGGATAGCGGTCGGCGAAGCCCGACAGCTTGATGAGATCGAGGAGATCGCCGACGCGGCGCTTGATCTCGACTTTGCTGGGTCGGTCGGCGCGTTTCCGAGCATTCAGCCCGTAGGCGATGTTGTCGGCGACGCTCATGTGCTTGAACAGGGCGTAGTGCTGGAACACGAAGCCGACGGCCCGCTGCTGCACGGGGAGCCGCGTCGCGTCCTCGGCGCCGAACACGATGCGGCCGCGGTCGGGGAAGTCGAGGCCCGCGATGATGCGCAGCAGCGTGGTCTTGCCCGAGCCCGAGGGCCCGAGGAGCGCCAACAATTCGCCCGCCCGCACGTCGAGGGAGAGGTCGTGCAGGACCGCGGCCGTGTCGAAGGTCTTCGACAGGTTCTCGACCCGGATGGCGGTGGAGCCCTTCACCGGTTCAGTGCCGGCGGCCGGACGCCGCGATGTCGCCGGCGTAGCGCCATTCGAGGAGGGATTTGAGGCCGAGGGTGACAAGAGCGAGACCGGCAAGGAGGGAGGCGACGGCGAAAGAGGCAACGAAGTTGTACTCATTGTAGAGGATCTCCACGTGGAGCGGCAGCGTGTTGGTGAGGCCCCGGATGTGGCCCGAGACCACCGAGACTGCGCCGAATTCACCCATCGCGCGGGCGTTGCAGAGGAGCACGCTGTAGAGGAGCCCCCAGCGGATGTTGGGCAGCGTCACCGTCCGGAAGGCGTGCCAGCCGGACGCGCCCAGGGTCAACGCGGCCTCCTCCTCGGCGGTGCCCTGCTCCTGCATGAGCGGGATGAGCTGGCGGGCGACGAACGGGAAGGTGACGAAGATCGTCGCCAGCACGATGCCGGGGATCGCGAAGATGATCTGGATGTCGTGCTCGATCAGCCACGGCCCGATCAGCCCCTGGGAGCCGAAGACGAGGACGTAGATCAGCCCCGAGACCACCGGCGAGACCGAGAACGGCAGGTCGATGAGGGTGATGAGCAGGTTCTTGCCCCGGAACTCGAACTTGGCGATGGCCCACGAGGCCACGACGCCGAAGACGAGGTTGAACGGCACGGCGATGGCGGCCGTGATCAGGGTCAGGCGGATGGCCGCGTGGGCGTCGGCCTCGTGGAAGGCGGCCAGATAGGCGTCCCAGCCCTTTGCGAAGGCCTGGACGAACACCGTCGCCAGGGGCAGCACCAGGAACAGGGCGAGGAAGACGATCGCCACGGCGATGAGGAGGCCGCGCACGAGGCCGCCCTCGGTGACGACGCTGGCCGGCTGCTGCCTCGGCAGGTCGGTTGCGATCTCAGACATAGCCGAATCTCCTGCGGCTCCAGGCCTGGATGAGGTTGATGGCGAGCAGGGTCACGAACGAGATGCCGAGCATGATCGTCGCGATGGCGCAGGCGCCGCCGTAATCGAATTCCGAGAGCTTGATGACGATGAGGAGCGGCGCGATCTCGGAGACGTAGGGCAGGTTGCCGGCGATGAAGATGATCGAGCCGTACTCGCCGACGCCCCGCGCGAAGGCGAGGGCGAAGCCCGTGAGCACCGCGGGGATCAGGGGCGGCAGCACCACCCGCGTCAGGGTGTGGAAGCGGCCCGCCCCGAGGGTGGCCGAGGCCTCCTCGATCTCCTTGTCGATCTCGACGATGAGGGGCTGCACCGTCCGCACGGCGAACGGCAGGCCGATGAACACCATGGCGATGTAGATGCCCACCGGAGTGTAGGCGGCCTGGATGCCGAGCTTCGCCAGTTGCTCGCCGACGAGGCCGTTCGGCGCATAGAGGGAGGCCAGCGCGATGCCCGCGACGGCGGTGGGCAGGGCGAAGGGCAGGTCCACCACCGCGTCGACGAGCCTGCGGCCGGGAAAGTCGTAGCGCGTCAGCACCCAGGCGACGAGGAAGCCGAAGAGCGAGGCGGTGAGCGCCGCCAGGGCCGAGATGCCGAAGCTGACGCGGAGCGCCGAGGCCACGCGCGGATCGGTGGCGACCTCCCAGATCCCCGAGAGCCCGAGCCCGGAGGCGCGCACCACCAGGGCGGCCAGCGGCAGCAGCACGATGAGGCTGAGGCAGGTGAGGGTGTAGCCCATCGTCAGGCCGAAACCGGGAATGACGCTCGGTTGGCGGAAGCGCCGTCGCGGGCGGAGGGGTGGGGAGGCCATGGGCTCGTCCGGGCGTCTCGAGAGGTCTCCTCCCCGGCGGGCGGGGAGGAGGGGCCCCTGTTCAGGCCAGGCCCGTTGGGCGAAGCCGGTTCAGGGAAGAAGGAGCGGTTACCGCCCGGCCTTGCTCAGCTGGTCGAACAGGCCGCCGTTGTCGAAGTTCTTCTTCTGGATATCGTCCCAGTTGCCCTGCAGATCCTCGATCTTGAACAGCTTCAGCTCGGGCAGCTCTGCGAGATGCTCGGGCTTGGCGGCGGCGCGGTTGAGGGGCCGGTAATGGTGCTTGGCGAAGATCGCCTGGGCGGCATCCGAGTAGAGGAACTGCAGGTAAGCTTCCGCCTGCTTGCGGGTTCCCTTCTTGTCGACGTTGGCGTCCACGAGGGCGACGGGCGGCTCGGCGTAGATCGAGGTCGGCGGCACCACCACGTCGAACTTGTCGCGGCCGAATTCCTCGAACACGAGGTAGGCCTCGTTCTCCCAGGTCGGCAGCACGTCGCCGAGGCCGCGCTGGGCGAAGGTCACCGTGGAGCCGCGGGCGCCCGTGTCGAGGACGGGGACGTTCTTGTAGAGCTCGCCCACGAAGGCGTTGGCCTTGTCGACGTCCTTGCCGTCCTTCTCGTAGGCGTAGCCCCAGGCGGCGAGGAAGTTCCAGCGGCCGCCGGCCGAGGTCTTCGGGTTGGGGGTGATGACCTTGACGTCGGGCTTGACGAGGTCGCCCCAGTCCTTGACGCCCTTCGGATTGCCCTTGCGCACGAGGAACACCACCGTCGAGGTGTAGGGCAGGCCGGCGTTGGGCAGCTTCGTGCGCCAGTCGGCGGGAATCTTCTTCGACAGCCGGGAAATGGCATCGATGTCGGAGGGGATGCCGAGGGTCACCACGTCGGCCGGGATGCCGTCGATCACCGTGCGGGCCTGGGAGCCGGAGCCGCCATGCGAGGCGCGCACGGTCACGGTCTCGCCGGTCTTGGCCTTCCAGTCGGCACTGAACGCGGCGTTGATGTCCTTGTAGAGCTCGCGGGTCGGATCGTAGGAGACGTTGAGCAATTCGCTGTCGGCGCGAGCGGGTCCCGCCGGGGAGACAGGTCCCGTCAGGAAGACGGGCCCGGCCAGCAGCAGGGCGGTGGCTAGGCAGGCGGACAGAGCCAGGCTTCGACGGCTTCGGGTCTGGTGGGTCTCGCTCGACATCTGTCGCCTCTTGATAACGGGCCGTTCTGGATCCCGGAGCCGATCACGGGTCGTCCGGTCCACGGCAAGGTTTTCGTTCTATATAACGAACGATGTCAACCAGCCTGCCCGTACCGTTTCCCGGGGACAAGGCTCCGGGAGATGGGAATTCCCATGTTTGGGTCAAGCTTCGGGGGAGACGGAAAAGGTCGTTTTCCGCACACCGGCATCGGGAGCAAGTTCGTTCTCCGCGCAAGTGTTCTTCAAGAAGAACATTTTTAGTCGTCAGGCGCCGTTTTTCGTCGGCGTTCCCGCCCGGAACCGACTCGTACCAGCGCCGCCCCGCCGTGGATCGCCGCGAGGTCGACCCGCGGGGCAGGCGGCCGCGATCCATCCGGGCTCGGGCTCGTGCGGCGATCGCGTCCGATGGCGTTCCGTTCACCGAAGCGGGCGCTTAACGATCCTTCAAAGGACTCGCGCGCAGGGTGCACCGTCCCTTTCCGGCGGAGGGTGGACGCTGAACGGAAACGGGACCTTCCGAATGCCAAGTCCCACTTCGGGCTCAAGTCCCACTTCGGGCGTAAGTCCCATCTCGGGCTCAAGTCGCACTTCGAGTTCAAGTCCCACTCCGGGCTCACGCGCGTTGTCGCACCGCGGGGCCACCCTCCGGGCGGCCGTCACCGGTCTCGCCACCGGCGTCTCGGCGCGGAGCCGGGACGCGACCTTCGAGGCCGCCGGCTTCGACGCCCCTGCGGCACGGGACGCGGCGTCCGCCCGGTACAGGATCGCGACCGCGACGGGGCAGCTCGAGGAAACGCTTCACCTCAGCGTGCATATCGGCCTGACGCACGTGGTCGTCGTCGCCACGGTCCTGCTGCTGTTCTGGAACAAGGCCTCCGACGCCTACCTGCTCGCCCTGTGCGCCGGCGTCGTCCTACCCTCCGCCGCCTTCATCGCCGGCGCCTCCCTCTATCGCCGCGAAGCGTCGTCCGCGGCGCGCGTCGAGAAGGGGCAGACGACCGTCCGGCTCCTCGCCCTGTGCCTCGGCCTCGCCTGGGCGACGATGCCGATGGCCCTGTTCGTACGGGCCGATCCCGACCACGGCACCTACGTGGTCGCCGTGTGCGCCGGGCTGATGGCGACCGCCTATGCCCTCGGACCGATCCGCCATGTGGCGACCCTGTTCGCCGTGCCCGTGGTCATCGGCGGATTCCTCGCGCTGGCGGCGCGCGGCGACGACGTCGCCCGCGTCCTCGCGGTCCTGTTCGTGATCTACGCCGGCTTCATCCTGTTCACCGCCAGACGGATGGCGCACGTGTCCATGGGGCGCATCGTCGATCGCGTCCGGGTCGCCGAGCAGAACGAGACCATCGGCCTCCTCCTCAACGATTTCACCGAGAATGCCAGCGAGTGGCTGTGGGAAACCGATCCCGACGGCCGGTTGCAGAACGTTTCGCAGCGCCTCGGCGAGATTTCGGGAAGATCCCCGACGCGGCTCCGGGACGCCCCGTTCGAGACGCTGTTCCGCGACGCGGAGATGTCCACGGCCGCCCCGGGCGCCGCCGCCGCGGAACTCGTCGCCCTCGTGGCCGGGCGCCAGGCGTTCCGCGAGCGCGTCGTCGAGGTGACCCTCGGCGGGACGCCGCAATGGTGGCGGCTGAGCGGCAAGCCGCTCTACGACCGGTCGGGCGGTTTTCTCGGTTTTCGCGGGATCGGCGTCGACATCACCGTCGCGCGCCAGTCCGAGGCCCGGATCGCCTACCTGGCGAGCTACGATTCCCTGACGGGCCTCGCCAACCGGGCCCTGTTCCAGGATCTCGCCTCGATGGAATGCGAGCGCGCGGAGCGGACGGGCCAGCCCTGTGCCCTGCTCTACCTCGACCTCGACGGATTCAAGATCGTCAACGACACCTTCGGCCATGCCCTCGGCGATGCGCTGCTGACCGGCGTCGCCACGCGGCTGAGCGCCCTCGCCCGGCCCGGCGACCTCGTCGCGCGCCTCGGGGGCGACGAGTTCGCCATCCTGCATCCCTGCGCCGACGCGGACGATGCCTTCGCCCTCGCCCGCACGGTGATCGGGCAGGTGAGCCTCCCCTACCTCATCGACGGCGTGCAGGTGGAGATCGGGGTGAGCATCGGGATCGCGCTGGCCCCGAACGATGCCACGACGCCCGAGGCCCTGCTGGGCCGGGCGGACCTCGCCCTCTACCGGGCCAAGGCCGCCGGCCGAGGCGAGGTGTCGGAATTCACCCCCGATCTCGAAGCGTCGGTGCTGAAGCGCCGGGACCTCGAAGTCGACCTCAAGCGCGCCATCGCCCAGGGTGAGCTGAGCCTGCACTACCAGCCCCTCGTCGGCCTCGCCCGGGGGGAGGTCCGCGGCTTCGAGGCCCTCCTGCGCTGGACCCGCAATCCCGGCGGCCCGGTCTCGCCGGCCGACTTCATTCCCGTCGCCGAGGCCTCGGGCCTCATCGCCGTGATCGGGCATTGGGTGCTGCACGAGGCCTGCCGGGAGGCGGCGCGGTGGCCCGAGCCGATCCGCATCGCCGTCAACATCTCGCCGACGCAGTTCCGGCACGCCGATTTCGTCCTCGACGTGTTCCAGGCCCTGGAGGCCAGCGGCCTCGCGCCCGACCGCCTCGAACTCGAGATCACCGAGTCGGTGTTCTTCGAGATGAACGGCACCACCGTGTCGAACCTGAAGGAACTGCGCGGGCTCGGCGTGCGCATCGCGCTCGACGATTTCGGCACCGGCTACTCGTCCCTGAGCTACCTGATCCGGTTCCCCGTCGACAAGATCAAGATCGACCGCTCGTTCATCAACGAGATGGGCACCCGGCACGAATGCCTGGCGATCATCGAGGCGATCCTGACGCTCGCGGCCAAGCTGTCCATCACCGTCACGGCCGAGGGCGTCGAGACCGTCGAGCAGGCGGCCATGCTGCGGGCGCGCCACTGCGACGACATCCAGGGCTTCCTGTTCAGTCCGGGCCGCCCGAGCGCCGAGATCGACGGCCTCATCGCGACCCTGCCCCACCGCTTCCAGGCGATCTTCTCCGACGAAATCACGGACGCGCGCGTCGCCGCATAGGCTTTTCCAGCGCACAGGAGGCGGGCTCACCGCACGGGAAGACCCTGCGATCGATCTTAAACGAAGCCGGGACGCTATCGTACGGCAACACCGCAGCATCTCCTGCGTTGGTCGGACATGCCGCGCTTCTTCATCAACATCCGTGATGGTGACTGTCTCATCGAAGACGAGGAAGGAAGCCTCCTGCCCAATGTCGAGGCTGCCTGTCGCGAAGCCCTGCTGGCCGCGCGCGACATTCTCTCCTCGAAGCTTCGGGCTGGCGAGGAAGTGAACGGTCAGGTCTTCGAGATTACGGACGAGGACCGCGTCGTGCGGGCCTCGTTTCCGCTGCGAGACGTCCTGAAGCGCAAATAGCCTGGCCTGTAGCCTGCAAGTGAGCCCGAGCACGATGACAGCGTCCGCATCCCGTATCTGGACGCCCCGCTCCGGGCCGGGCCATCGGAGCCCGTTCCGGACGGGCGTCGACCGTGCCCTGGCCGACGCGTTTCCCCTGGCCGACGGCACGGACCTGCCGCACCGGATCGCGACGGCGCTGGTCCGCCTGGAGGATGCCCTGCGCGAGGGGGCGGGCGACCCGCCGCCGACGCGGCCCGAACGCAGCTGACCAATCCGTCCGAGCCGCAACGGGGCGCAAGGCACGGCCCGCGAGTCACGCGGAGCAAGTCACGCGATGTCTGCGGCGCGATCCGGCGCCGCCCCGCCGCGCACCATCGCGGCGACCTCCGCGCCCGCGCGCAGGCCCTCGGCGTAGGCGCCCCCGGCGGTCCCCCATTGCAGGCGCGACAGGGCCTCGCCGGCGAACCAGATCCGCTCGCCCACGGGGGCGTGCAGGCTCAGGCGGGCGCCGGCATGGCCCGGCGGCACCACCGCCCAGGAGCCGCGCGACCAGGGGTCGTGGCGCCATTCGCTGACCACCGGGATCGACAGGTCGTGCAGGGCGCGGGCGCCGAAATGCTGTTCCAGCGCCCGCCGGACCAACCGCCGCACCCCGTCCGGGCCGGCGCGGCGCGCGTCGAGGGACGCCGCCATGGGCGCGTCGAGCTCGAAGTAGTGGAACGGCGTGCCGTCGATGCGGGTGAGAAGCCCCGGAACCGGAAAAGGCCCGCCGACGAGGCTGGCGAGGCGGTCGGCGCCCCGGAACGGGCAGGACGGCCAGTGCAGCACCGCGTGCTCGTAGATGCCGACGGAGAACCCCGCGATGGCCGCGGCCACGGCCGGCGGCAGGGCCGGGGTGAACAGGGACGCGTCCCGCAGGACCATGGTGGGAATCGTCACGATCACGGCGCGGGCCGTGCGGACGCCGCCATCCGCCAGGGTGACGCGCACCCCCGACCCGGCCCAGTCGATCCCCGTCACCGGGCAGTCGAGGGCGATGGGCAACCCCTGGGCGAGGCGGGCGAGGTAGCCGCCGTAGCCGCCGGCGATGAAGCGGTTGTCGCCGTACTCCATGCTGGGGAAGTCCTGCAGCGAGACCGCGTCGAGGGGCCGGCCCGAGACGAGGCCGTGCACCAGTTCCACCCGGCGGCCCCAGGGGCCGAGCCCCGGCGGCAGGGCGCCGGCGGCGGGGCGGTCCGGTCCGCCGCGCGCCGCACCGTCGCTCATGGCCCGATCGGCCGCCGCGAAGGCGCGCCCGAGGGCGGCCGCTTCGGACGGACGGCCGGCGCGGCGTCCGACCCGGACATGGCTCGCCTGCGCGGCGATCCGCAGGGGCTCGCCGCGGGCCTCGCCGAGGCGCACGAGGGGATTGATCGGGCCCGCATGGAGCCAGTGGGCGCCGAGATCGACGGCGTGGCCGCGCAGGGCGGCCGTCGCCACCCGCCCGCCGACACGGCCGCGCGCTTCCAGCACCGCCACCGCGACCCCGGCCTGCGTCAGCGCCCGCGCCGCCGCGATCCCGGCCGCCCCGGCGCCGATGACGATCACCTCCGCGGCGGCCGGCAGGGGCGCGAGGCGCGGCGCGATGCTGGGCGGCAGGCTGTCGTGCTCGGGTCTGCGCATGGTCGGGTCCGGGGCTCGCTCGGCTGTCGGCCTATCAGAGGCCGGCGATGCGCGGCAACGCGCAGCGTCAGCGCCGCGCCCCGTCGCCGAGGTCGAGGACCTCGACGAGGCTCGAGCGGTCGCCCCCCGGTTTCGGGCTGCCCACCAGGGTGTGGATGCGCCCATTCGCCACGATGGCGCCGAAGCCGTGGCGCGGGGTGGGCAGGGGGGCGTGCCGGGTCCAGACATCCCGCGCCGGATCGTAGGCCTCGACGGCGCCGAAGGTGCGGGCGTCCGATTCGCCGCCCATGACGAAGATCCGTCCGCCGAGCACCGCCGCCGCGGCCCCGCTCCGGGCCGTCGGCATCGGCGCCCCCGTGCGCCAGGCGTCGGCGGCCGGGTCGTAGATCTCGGTCACGGTGCGGTTGCGGGCGGGGTCGCCGTCGATCCGCCCGCCGATGGCGACGAGGCGGCCGTCCACGGCCTGGACGGCGAGGTGGTCGCGCCGGGTCGGCAGGGCGGCGGCCTCGGTCCAGCGGTCGCGCGCCGGGTCGTAGACCGCATGGCCGGCCGCGTTGCCGCCGCCCGAGACGCTGCCGCCGACCACGTGGATGCGGTCGCCGATCGCCACCGCGCCCCCTGCCGCCCGGGCGCTCGGCATCGGCGCGCGCGGGCTCCAGGCATCGGCCTTCGGATCGTAGGCCCAGACCCGGTCGCTCGCCCGCCAGCCGGCGCCGTAGCCGCCGAAGACGTAGACCCGGTCCCCGAACCCCGCCGCCATGGCGTGATGGATCGGCGTCGGGAACGCCGCCCCCGTCCCCCACGCGCCGGTGGCCGGATCGTGGACGAGGAGGCCGGTGGCCCCGTTGTAGTCGCCGATCACGTAGGCGAGGCCCGCCAGCGCGGCGACGGCCACCTCCGAGCGCGGGGCGGAGGCCGGCGCGGCGGCCCGCCAGGTGCCTGACTCCTCCGGCCCCCCTGCCCCCAGGCGCTCATGGGTGCCCACGGCCTCATGGGTGCCCACGGCCTCATGGGTGCCCACGGCCTCATGGGTGCCCACGGCCTCATGGGTGCCCACGGCCTCATGGGKGCCTCATGGGTGCCCACGGCCTCATGGGTGCCCACGGCCTCATGGGTGCCCACGGCCTCATGCGCGCTCGCGGACATCGTGGCCGCGAGGATCAGGACGGCGAGGAAGGCACGCATGGCGTCGGTTCCGGCTGGGCTCCGGGGACGAACGCGCCGGGCGGCCGAAGGCTGCCGGACGCGGACCGTGTGCGGCGGCACCCTTGCATCCACCCGCCCGCGCCGCCAGAACCGTCCCGGCAGAACCTTCGGGACGTGCGTGCGGGAACGGCGCCCGCGCCGGACGATCCGACACGAAGACGGGATTCGAGACACGGTCATGCTGTTCAAGGCCGCCTTCGCCGCCCTCCGGCAGGTCTTCTCGCCGCCCCTGCGGGCGATCCTGTGGAAGTCCCTCGGGCTGACCGTCGGCCTGCTCATCGTGGTCTGGGCCGGGCTCACCCGGGCGATCAACTGGTTCCTGTCCCAGCACCACCTCTCGGTGGACTATCCGTTCCTCGACACCCTGGCGGTGTTCTTCGCCGGGGCCGGCCTGTTCGTGGGGCTCGCCTACGTGATGCCGGCCATCTCGATCCTGGTGGCGGGCTTCTTCCTCGACGACGCGGCCGAGATCGTCGAGCGCACGGACTTTCCCCACGATCCGCCGGGCACCGCCCTGCCGCTCGGCCGGGCGATGCTCTACGCCGTGCGCTTCGCGGGCCTCGCCCTCCTGGTGAACCTCGTCGCCCTGATCCTGTTCTTCGTGCCGGGCGTGAACCTCGTGGCGTTCTTCGGCGCCAACGCCTACCTGCTCTCGCGCGAGTATTTCGAGCTCGCCGCCGGGCGCTTCCGGCCCATGGACGAGGCCGGGGCCATGCGCCGCCATTACGGGCCGACCACCCTCACGGCCGGCGCGCTTCTGGCCGGCCTGATGGTGGTGCCGGTCCTCAACCTCCTCACGCCGCTGTTCGGCATCGCCCTGATGGTCCACGTCCACAAGGGCTTGAGCCGGCGCACCCCCCTCGCCCCGCCCGAGGCGCCCGCGCGCCTGCGCTGACGCGCCCCCGGGTGACAGGCCGGCGGTTTTCGTCGGCATCCGGCTCCCCCAGGGCCCGGAACTGTTCTAGATAGTCCCCCGTCGAAGCCTGCCGGTTGAAGCCTGCCGGTTCCGGCACCCGTCCAGGACCGGCGCGGACCCGTGACCCGATCGGGGCACGGCCAGGCGCACCGGGGCCGCTTTTCGAGACGTTTGAGAGCGATGACCGGCTTCGAGACCCTTCCCCTCACCCGCCCCGACGCCCAGCTCGTCACGGTGTTCGGCGGCTCCGGCTTCCTCGGCCGCCACGTGGTCCGGGCGCTGGCCAAGCGCGGCTACCGCATCCGGGTCGCTGTGCGCCGGCCCGACCTCGCCCTGTTCCTCCAGCCGCTGGGCAAGGTCGGCCAGATCGTCGCCGTGCAGGCGAACCTGCGCTACCCCGAATCCATCGCTGCGGCGGTCCACGGCGCGGACGTGGTGGTCAATCTCGTGGGCATCCTGCAGGAGACCGGGCGCCAGAGCTTCGCCAAGCTCCAGGCCGAGGGCGCCGGCGAGATCGCCCGCGCGGCCGCCGCCGTCGGGGCGCCCCTCGTCCACGTCTCGGCCATCGGGGCCGATGCCGGCTCGCCGTCGGCCTATGCCCGCACCAAGGCGCTGGGCGAGGCTCGCATCGGGGAGGCCGGAGGCGAGCACGTGATCCTGCGCCCGTCCCTGGTGTTCGGCCCGGGCGACAGCTTCTTCAACCGCTTCGCGTCCCTGGCCCGGGTCCTGCCGGTGCTGCCGCTCGCCGGGGCCCGGAGCCGATTCCAGCCGGTCTATGTCGGCGACGTCGCCGAGGCGGTGACCCGGGCGGTGGAGGGCCGCGTGCCGGCCGGACGGGTGTACGAGCTCGGTGGCCCGGAAGTCGCCACCCTGGAGGCCATCGTGCGCTACATGCTCACGGTGATCATGCGCCGCCGCAAGGTGCTCGATCTGCCCCTGCCCGTCGCCCGCCTCCAGGCCCGCGCCCTCGAGATCGTCGACACCCTCACCCTCGGCCTCCTGCCGGATTCCCTCAAGCTCACCCGCGATCAGGTCACCCTGCTCCAGTCCGACAACGTCGTCTCGGAGGCGGCCAAGGCGGAGGGGCGCACCCTGGAGGGCATCGGTCTCCAGCCCACCACCATGGAGGCGGTGGTGCCGGGCTATCTCTGGCGCTTCCGCACCGCCGGCCAGTTCGCCAAGCCCCGCGTCGCGGTGGAATCCGAGGTCCCCGAGACCCTGGCACCGGTGCCCTACGCGCCCTCGAAGCCGAGCGGGCCGGCGCTGGGCCCCGACGCCAGCCAGCCGAGCCGGATGGGCACCCGCTGGGGCACCCGCGGCTGAGACGGCGCGCTCCGTGAGCGTCGCGGCGGGGTTCCTCCTCGTCTTCCTCGGCTCGGGCCTCGGCGGCATGGCCCGCCACGGCGTCGGCGTCGCGGCCGTGCGCCTCGGTCAGGGCTTTCCCTTCGGAACCCTTGCCATCAACATCCTGGGCTCGGCCCTGATGGGGGTGCTGGTGGGCTGGTACGCCCTGCGCGGCGGCAGCCAGCCCCTGCGGCTGTTCCTCGCCACCGGGGTGCTCGGCGGCTTCACCACCTTCTCGACCTTCGCCCTCGACGGGGTCGTCCTCCTGCAGCGCGGGGAGAATGCCGCCGCCCTCGCCTACATCTTCGGCTCCGTCGGGATCGGCCTCGGCGGCCTCCTGCTGGGCCTCCTGGCCATGCGAACGCTGCTGTAGCGGGCGGTCACCGCGCTCGATCTTTTTTCGTCGTCCCCGTTTGTCGTCTCCCGTCCGCCGTCCCTTCGCGGGCCGACGCGGCAAACCCATGCCCGCGCTCGGATTTTACCGAAGACATGGAATTGATCCAAATCGAAGCTGGGTCTTTTAGGCTCGAAGCGTCGATTTATACGCATTCCAATGTTTCCCAATACGATTGAAATCCATCTTGCTGCACCGCATTGCTGTCATCGTCGATTCGGCGACGGGCAGGGAGGCGACGATGATGGAACGGGCACTGGATTGGGTCCGGGGCTATGCGCAGCTCGCCTGGTGGGACGGCTCCTGCATCGACCTGCGCCTGCACCGCCTGACCGACTTCATCGATTTCGTCGCCACCGCCCCGGATCCGGTCGCGGCCCACATCCGCCGGAGGACGCCCGCGTGAACCCCCGCCTCAACGCCGACCCCGCCCCTCACGCCTGCGCCGAGGCGGCTTCGGCCGAGGACACCCTGGACGAGTCCCTGCGCCGGGCGTTCTGGCAGAGCCTCAACCGGGCGCCGCTGCCGGCCATGCAGGCCCTCGAAACGGCGGCCCGGACCCTCGGCGCCCTCTACCGGCAGGTGGCCCGGGCCCACGAGCAGCCCGGCGGATGCAGGTGCGGCTGGGAGCCCGACCCCGATTGCGACCTCATCGTCCTCGAGGCCAACCTCGCCGCCGCCCTGCTTCATCCGCCGCAGCCGGATCTCCTGCGTATGCCGGCCGCCGGATCCGCCTGACGCGACGCGGGCGGGGCGGGCCGCCCGCGGATCCGCACTGCGCGCGGGTACCGCTTCCACACCCAAGGTCCCTTCCACACTCAAGGTTACCCTTTCCTCACACACCGTGGCGGATCATGGCCGCAGGCACTGGGAAGGGGCGCGGCATGGACGGATTCTATCGCGGCATCGAGGTATCCCTGCTCGGGTTCAGCCTACTTCTCGGGCTCGGCGCCATCCTGCTTCCGTCCTCGCCCGGTGGCCTGCCGGGCGACGCACAGGTCGCCGTCACCCTTCCGATGATCACCGTGACGGCGAATCCCTGAGCCGGCGAAGCCTGGTCTTGGGGCGAACGACACTTTTCTGCCACCGGGGCGCCTGAATTCCTGCAACCCTTCCGGCCCGCCGCGACTTGATCTGTCGTAGCGAGAGCGGCCTTCGCGGCCGTTCCGAACGGCGGTCGAGGGTACCGAGCGGTGCGCGGTCAGGATTCAGATATGTCGGTCTTTCACACACGGCTGTCCGCCATGGCCGCGGGCGCCCTGTTCGTCACGTGCGTCGGCCTTTCCGGCGCCCAGGCGGCGCCCGCCGCGAACCAGGGTTCGTCCGAGGCGTCCGCCCTTCCCAACCGTCCGATCACGGCCGTCGCGGCCATGACCGAGGGGGACGACGACCTGACGAATTGCAGCCGTTCGCGCCGCCGCCTCTGGGTCGATGGCGAGGGCTGGATCGTCCGGCGGGTCACCACCTGCCGCTGAGCGACCCCGCGAGGGTCGCGGACCGGAGGACGACGCGATCCCCCGTGGATCGGACCCGCCCCGAGGCGGGTTTCCTCGTCGGGCTGAGGCCTACGCACTCTTCCCCTCCCCCACCCGCCGGAACGCCGGGGCGGTCCGGCGGTTTGTGCCTCATGATGCCGGCCAGGAACGAGGCCCCGTTGCGGAGTGCGCCACCGATGATCACGCGTCTCAAGGCGACCCTGCTGGGAGCCGCCCTCTCGTGCGCGACCTTCGCCGGCGCGCAGGCACAGGCGATCTACGGCGACGTCGGGCCGGGCTACGGCTACGCCGGCTCCGCGATCCGGGGCGACTATGTCGGCGCACCCCTCACCCGGTTTCCGCGGCCCGACCAGATCGTCCCGAGCGCCTGGGGCTACGGCACCTACGGCATCCCCACCGTCTCGGGCATCCACCCTGCGCCCGTCGGAACGCCCACCGTCTACGTGATCGAATCACTTGCACCCGCCGCCCGCGCGACCGCAAAAGCGCGTACGACGGCAGGACCACGGGTGCTCGCACGCGACCGCGCGAGCCGGTTCGCCCCGGCGCCGTCCGCCACGCCATACGCGTCGGCCGGGGGCGCACGCGTCGTGCCCGTGAGCGTACCGGCCCGGCAGGCAACGTTGCGCTGAGCTTGGCGAAGCATCGCGGGCGGCGAGAAAACTTGGCAACAATTTAATCTCTCGGCGATACCTTCCGAAAACGTGAGGGGCACGCCATGCATATTGTTCTCGTCGACACCAGCCGCGTCGTTCTCAAGATGATCGCCGCCCTGCTCGAGCCCAACGGGCATACGGTCACGGCCTTCACGAACTCCAGCGAGGCCCTGGATTTCGTCGAGACCACACAATCCGTACGCGTCCTGATCACCAGCCTCGAAGTCAGGCCCCTCAGCGGCCTCGAACTGTGTTGGTCCGCCCGTCTGCTGGCGGAGGCCAATCGGCCTCTGTACGTGATCACCATGTCCTCGGCGCGCAACGCCCGAAACCTTGCCGAAGCCCTCGACAGCGGCGCCGACGACTTCATCGAGAAGCCGCCCGGCCCCGAGGAGCTCCACGCCCGGCTCCGCGCCGCCGACCGGCTCACCACCATGCAGAGCGAACTGATCCGCCTGGCCCAGACGGATTCGCTCACCGGCCTGCTCAACCGCCGCGCCTTCTACCAGCGCGCCCGCGAGGCGGCCGACCGGGCCGGCAACCACGGCAAGATGTCGGCGATCCTCCTCGACATCGATCACTTCAAGCGCATCAACGACGAGTACGGCCACGATGTCGGCGATGCGGCGATCCAGGCCGTCGCCCGCGAGATCGGCACCGAGGGCATCGTCGGGCGCCTCGGCGGGGAGGAGTTCGGCATCGTCCTGCCGCATCGTCCGGCGGCGGAGGCGGAGACCCTCGCCGGGCGCCTGCGCCGGGGAATCGAGGCCCTGCGCATCCGCGGGGCGCGCGCACCGATCCGGCTCACCTGCAGCTTTGGCGTCAGCGACTGGATCGAGGCCGACACGGTGGAGGGCCTGGTCAAGCGCGCCGACATCGCACTCTACGAAGCCAAGTCCACGGGCCGCAACCGCGTGGTCACCGCGACCTCCGACCTGATCCTCGCCCGCGCCGGCTGATCCCCCTCTCCCATCGGGACTCCGGCCTGTACCGCAGCGAGACAGCGGCGTACGGCATCCTGCGGAGTCATCGTCACCGGCATCGCCCGGCTCCTCCGCGCTGATCTTGAAATCACACAAGACATGGTAAACAGAAGCCTGGAACAGATCTTGAAGTGAACCTTCGCAGTACTGCCGCGGTGTCTCGTGGTGGCACATGAGGGGGATTGCGGCATGCATCAGGCCGTTGGAGTATTGATCGTCGATGAGCCGCACGGGCTGCAGCCGAGCTTTCGGGCGGCCCTCGAGCACGAACCGACCCTGCACACGGTGAGCGAAGCGGACCTGTCCCGCGGCGGATCGGACGTGCCGGGGGCCAATGTCGCCCTCGTGGTCGTCGGCGACGGGGATCCCGAAGGCGGGGTGGCGCGGATCGGCGGTCTGCGGGCCCGGTGTCCCGGCCTCAAGATCGTCGCCGCCTTCGAGACCCTGGACGCCGCCGCGATGGCGCGGCTGGTCGCGGCCGGCACCGACATGTTCGTCGCCCGCACCGCCTCCGCCCGGGTCGTCTGCGCCGCCATCCTGGCCCTGGCCGGCCTGGACGCGCCGGCGCAGGGTATGGCCCCCACCGACGGCCTGACCCCGCGCGAGGCGGAGATCCTGCGGTTCCTCAGTGCCGGGTTCAGCAACAAGGAAGTGGCCCGCCGCCTCGGCCTCAGCGTCCGCACCGTGGAGACCCACCGGCTCAACCTGCGCCGCAAGACCCAGACCGGTCGCCTCAAGGACCTCGTCGCCCTGGCCCGCCAGCTCGGTCTCGCCCCCGTGACGGACACCGAGGGATCCACCCCCGTGCGCCGCACGGCCGGCCCGTCCACGGGCCAGTTCGCCCTCCCGGCCGGCTTCTGACGCTACGCCCGAACCGTTTCGTCGAGCGCCGAGAGGGGCCGCTTGGGTTTCCGCGCGACATCCTCGCCGCGGACCGCCTCCTCCAGGGGCTCCGGGCCTTTGCGCAGGAGCTTGGCGAGGTAGTACGAGCCGAACCCGAAGATGATCGCGTAGGCGACGAGGAATGCGACGAGGGAGGTGGTGACCGCGTTGACCGTGAGCGGCGAGTGCGCGTCCGCCGTGCGCATCTGCCCGTAGACGATGTAGGGCTGGCGCCCGATCTCGGCGGTGAACCAGCCGAACAGCACGGCGCCGAAGCCGGACGGCGTCATCAGCATCGCGGCATTCAGGAACCAGCGGTTGGTGTAGAGGGTGCCGCGCCAGCGAAGGTACAGGCTCCAGAGGCTCAGGCCGAGCATCGCCAGCCCGATGGCGACCATGATGCGGAACGAGTAGAACACCGGCCAGACCGGCGGCCGCTGATCGGGCGGCACGTCCTTCAGGCCCGGCACCACGCCGGAGAAGTCGTGGGTGAGGATGAAGGAGCCGAGCTTCGGGATACCGATCTCGAAATCGTTGCGCTCCTCCTTCATGTTCGGGATCGCGAACAGCAGCAGCGGCATGTTGGCCTGCCGGTCCCAGTTCGCCTCGATGGCCGCGAGCTTCGTCGGCTGGTGCTTGAGCACGGCGAGCCCGTGTGAGTCACCGATCATGATCTGCAGCGGCGTGCAGATCACCGCGAACCACAGGGCCATGGACAGGGAGACACGCGCCCCGGCCACCTTGGCCGGCGGCTCCTTCCGCCCGCGAAGAATCATCCAGGCCGACATGCCCGCCACCGCGAAGGCCGTGGTGAGGAAGCAGCCCATCACCATGTGGGCGTAGCGGATCGGGAAGGACGGGTTGAAGATCACCTGCCACCAGTCGGTGGCCACCGCCCGGCCGTTCTCGACGACGAAGCCGGCGGGCGTCTGCATCCAGGAATTGGCCGACAGGATCCAGAAGGCCGAGATCAGGGTGCCGATGGCGACCATGCAGGTGGAGACGAAGTGCAGGCGGTCCCCCACCCGCTCCCAGCCGAACAGCATGATTCCGAGGAAGCCCGCCTCGAGGAAGAACGCGGTGATCACCTCGTACTGGATCAGCGGCCCGAGCACGTTGCCGGTGAAGTCGGCGTAGCGCGACCAGTTGGTGCCGAGCTGGTAGCTCATGACGATGCCGGACACGACGCCGAGGCCGAACGACACCGCGAAGACCTTCACCCAGAAGCGGTAGAGGTTCCGGTACAGGGGGTTGCCGGTCCACAACCACTGGCCTTCGAGGCGAGCGAGGAAACTCGCCAGCCCGATGGTGAAGGCCGGAAAGATGATGTGGAAGGCCATGGTGAAGCCGAACTGAATCCGCGAAAGCAGAAGCGCATCGACATCCATGGATCATCCTCCCGTCCGGCCCGCGTCCCCCGGCGGGACTTGTCCGGAAGGACAGGCCCGGGAGAACTTGCTCGAATCGGTCTACTCTACTGTAAATTCGCGTGCGCGGCGCGGCTTGGTCGCAGCCCTCGGCTTCAGGCGCGCGGGAGCCGACGGCGCGGACCGCGCGCCAGGGCGAGCGCACCGACGAGACCCACGGCGGCGAGACCGCCGAGGCCGGCCAGCATCCAGTCGCGCTCGCGGCTGGTCCAATACTCGCTGCGCGTGGTTTCCGTACGGTCGCCGAAGCGCCCGTCGATGCGGGCCGGTCCCGGAACGGGCTCGAACAGATTGCCGGGTTTGTCCGCAGCCGGTGCGTCCGTGAGTTGGGCGTCCCACATGCTGGCGGCCTTGGAATCGGCGAAGCCGGGCGCGATCACCTGTGCCGCATGCATCATCAGCACGCTGCGACCGACCCAGACGTCCCGTTGCGGCTTTGCCGCCGTGGATACGATGGCCTCGGCGCACAGGCGCGGGTCGTAGACCGGGTCGGGGGCGTATTGGCCGTGGCCCGTGCGGTTGCGGGCCCAGTTGAATTGCGGCGTGTTGACCGCCGGCAGGTAGACGATGCTCAGAGAGACCGCGACCCGGTCGTGGATGAGCTCGCACCGCAGGGCATCCGTGAAGCCGGTGACGGCGAACTTCGCGGCGCAGTACGGAGCCTGGAGCGGTGCGGCCCGGATGGCGAGGCCCGAGGACACCTGAAGGATGGCGCCGCGGTTGCGCGGCTTCATGAACCGCAGGGCCGCGAGCGTCCCGTAGACCTGGCTGAGATAGGTGGTCTCGGTGACGCGCCGGTACTCCGCGGGGGTGATCCGGTCGGCCGGATTCACGATGGTTGCCATGGCATTGTTGACCCAAGCGTCGATGGGGCCGAGTTCGCGCTCCACCCGCTCGGCCGCCCCCGCGACGGCTTCGGCATCCGCGACATCGGCCGCGATGGCGAGGACCGGCCGGCCGTAGGCCTTGAGAAGGGCCTCCGTTTCCGACAGGCGATCCGGATCGCGGGCGATGACGGCCACCGCCCAGCCGCGCTTGGCGAACAGCTCCGCCGTCGCCAGCCCGATGCCGGCGGTCCCGCCCGTGACGACCGCGATGCGTGCCATGCTATCCAAAAATCCAGATCCGTCCGGCGAGTCTCCCGGGACGCGTCCTCGGCAACGGACGTGTTCGAATCCGGTTGCGGAGGGAGGTCCGTGCCCAAACGACACGTCTTCGCGGCAGCGGTCGGGATGGGTCTCAGGCGGTGGGCCGGTCGGCCGTCCCGGCATCGGGGGCCTTCGACCGGGATTTCGTGCGCCTTTCGGAGCCGGACGCCGTGTCCCGTCCGTTCGATCCCGCCCTGCCGACGGACTTGGTCGCGGCCTTAGATTTGGCCTGGGAGCTGGCCTTGGTCTTACGCGTGGCCGTCCTGACCGGCGTTGCCTTGCTCACCCTGGCGAGCCGGGCCTGGAGCAGCCCCAGCACGGCCGCCTCCTCGGGCTTCAGGCGCGTAAGGTCGTCGCGCAGCTCGTCCGCGACGGCGTGCTTCACCTGCAGCAGCAGGTCGCCCTCGAGGTAGCCGTCGAGCACCTGGGGGTGGATGTAGCACTTGCGGCAGATGGTCGGCGTGTTGCCGAGCCGGCTCGCCACGCTCTCGATGGCCGTCCGAAGGTTCTTCTTGGCGGCGGCCTGGCTGTCGAACGCCTCGAATTCCTGCAGCGCCAGGGCGGCCAGCACCGTGCCGGCCCAGGTGCGGAAATCCTTGGCGGTGACCGGCTGGCCGGTGATCTCGCGCAGGTACGCGTTCACGTCGGCCGAGGTCACGTCGCGGATGGCGCCGTCCGCGTCGCGGTACTGGAACAGCTCCTGGCCGGGCAGATCCTGGCAGGCCTTGACGATCCGGGCCACGCGCCGGTCCTTCACGCCGAGGTCCCAGGTCTTGCCGCTCTTGCCCTTGAACCGGAAGGTGAGCTTGGCGCCGGCGATCGTGGCGTGCCGGTCGCGCAGGGTGGTGAGACCGAAGCTCTTGTTGGTGCGGGCGTAATCGTCGTTGCCCACCCGAATGAGCGTGGTCTCCAGAAGATGCACCACCGTCGCCAGCACCTTTTCGCGGGGCAGGCCGGCCTTGCCCATGTCGGCGTCGACGCGGGCGCGCAGGCCCGGCAGCACGTCGGCGAAGGTCATGATGTGCTCGAACTTGGTCTGGTCCCGGGCGGCGCGGAAGTCGGCGTGGTAGCGGTACTGCTTGCGCCCCTTGGCGTCGCGCCCCGTCGCCTGGATGTGGCCGTTGGCGCGCGCGCAGATCCACACGTCGGTGTAGGCGGGCGGGATGGCGAGCGCCCGGATGCGGGCCAGGGTCTTCGCGTCGCGCACCGGGGCGCCCTTGGGGTCGCGGTAGGCGAAGCCCGTGCCGCTCCGGCGGCGGGTCAGCCCCGGCGTGGACTCGTCGACATAGGCGAGGCCCGCCTCCTCGGCCGCGTCGCGCGGATCGGCGACGGTGCCGTCCTCGTCCCGATCCGACGCCATGCGCAACGCTCCCCCCGGATGATTTCGTCAGGCGACAACCGGTGGCCGGGCCGCCCCGTTCCGGGCGCGACATCGCGCTACAGCCAGCGCTCCATGACGATGCGCGGGACCGCGTTCCAGCCGAGGCCGGCGTAGAAGTCGCGCACGCCCACGTTGCTCTCGCGGATCATGAGCTGCGCCTTGGGAATTTTCCGCACCCGCAGCCACTCTTCCCCGGCCGCCACCATGGCCCGGCCGTGGCCCCGGCCCCGCGCCTCGGCCGCTACGTAGTAGAGCCAGCCGCGATGGCCGTCGTGGCCGACCATCACGCTCGCGGCGACGCGCCCGTCCGGCGTGACGCCGACGAGGACGTCGGAGTTCGGACGCCCGGCGGCGCGGTCGAGGTCCGCGTCCGGATCGTTGTGGGGCACCACGAGGCCGCAGGCGCGCCACAGGGCGATCACCGCCGCGCGGTCGTCGGCTTCGAACGGCCGGATCGTCAGGCTTTCGGTCGTGTGCATGGACTTGTCCTCCGGCGGTCTTGTCTTCGTGCGGTCTTGTCCTGGTGCGGTCTTGCCTTTCTGCGCGGCGAGGCATGCTACAGGCTGAGGGATGGATACGCCGCCCCACCCGCCCCACGCGCGAAAAACCCTGGTCTTCGTCGTCACCGAGGACTGGTTCTTCGCCTCGCACTTCCTGCCCCTGGCGCGGGCGGCCGTCGCCATGGGTCTCACCGTGGCGGTGGTGACGCGGGTGCGCGATCACCGCGCGCCCATCGAGGCCACGGGTGCGCGGGTGGTCCACCTGGAGGCGGAGCGCTCGAGCCTCAACCCCATGGCGGCGGGGTACGCGGCGGGCCAGCTCGCCGGTATCCTCAAGGCGTTGAAGGCCGACATCGTCCACTGCATTGCCCTGCGCGCCATCCTGGTCGGCGGCACCGCGGCCGCCATGGCGGGCATCCCCGCCCGGGTCTACGCGGTGACCGGCCTCGGGCTCCTCGGCGCCCGCGCCGATGCCACCGGCCGGCTGTCGCGCCTGGCGCTGCGCGGCCTCATCCGGGGACCGCTCGCCTCGAAGCGAACCCGGTTCCTGTTCGAGAATCCCGACGACGCCCGGGCGCTCGGCCTCGACCCGGCCGACACCGCCGTCACCCTCGTCGGCGGGGCCGGCGTCGATCCCGAGGCCTTCACGCCCCGACCCCTGCCGCCGACCCCGCCCCTGCGGGTCGCCCTGGTGGCCCGGATGCTGTGGTCGAAGGGCGTCGATACGGCCGTGGAGGCCGTGCGCCGCGCCCGCGCCGACGGGGTGGCGGTGGAGCTCTCCCTCTACGGCGCGCCAGACCCCTCGAACCGCCGGGCGATCTCCGAGGCGACGCTCCGGGACTGGTCGCGCGACGGGATCGCGTGGCACGGGCCCACCGCCGACGTCGCCGGGGCCTACGCCGCCCACCACGCCGCCTGCCTGCCCTCGCGGGGCGGCGAGGGCCTGCCCCGCACCCTGCTGGAGGCGGCCGCCTGCGGGCGCGCGCTCCTCACCACCGACGTGCCGGGCTGCCGCTCCCTGGTGCGCGACGGACTCGAAGGTTTCGTCGTCCCGCCCGACGATTCCGCGGCGCTGGCCGCCGCCCTCGCGCGCCTCGCCGCCGATCCGGGACTCGTGGTGCGGATGGGCGAAGCGGCACGCGACCGCATCCGGGCGGGGGACTTCACGGAAGCGGCCGTGGCCGGCGCCGTCTGTGCGATCTACGCGGAGCTCTCGGCATGATCGCCTCGCCCGATCCCCTCGCCTTCATCCGTGAAAACACCCGGCTGCTGCCGGTGCCCCACGCGCCCGAGATCGTGCTGCATGTCGCCGACGAGGCCACCGCCCTGTGGCAGAAGACCGAGGACGAGCTCGAGGCCATCGGCCTGCCGCCGCCGTTCTGGGCCTTCGCCTGGGCGGGGGGACAGGCGCTCGCCCGCTACATCCTCGACAACCCCGAGCTCGTCTCCGGGCGCCGCGTCCTCGATTTCGCCTCGGGCTCCGGACTCGTCGCCATCGCGGCGGCGAAAGCCGGGGCGATCCACGTGACGGCGAGCGACCTCGACGGGTTCGCGATCCCCGCCATCGGCCTCAACGCGGCGGCCAACGGCGTCGCCGACCGCATCGAGGCGGTGCGGGACGACCTCATCGGCTCCGATCCCGGCAGCGCCGTCGTGCTCGCCGCCGACATCTTCTACGAATGCGACCTCGCCGGGCGCGTCACCGCGTGGCTGGCCGGGCTGCATGCGCGCGGCGCCACCGTGCTGGTGGGCGATCCCGGCCGGTCCTACCTGCCGCGCGACCGGCTCGAACGGCTCGCCACCTACGCGGTGCCGGTGAGCCGGTCCCTGGAGGATGCCGAGATCAAGCAGAGCAGCGTCTGGCGCTTCACCGCCTGACGGCCTTCGGCATCACGGCGCGCAGGGCGAGGTGCGTCGGCCCGCACAGAGCGAGCGGAATGCCGACGACGAGGAGGCCGAACCAGGCGTAAGGCGACATCCAGGTCTGGGCGGCGGTGTCGCTCATGCCCCAGACGTAGTTGATGTTGACCGGGGTGAGGCCGGGATCGGGGCGCGGCGCCGGCATGGCGAAGAAGCAGACCGCCAGCACCACCACGGCGAGGCCCGACCACGCCGTCCAGGCGCGGCGGTCGTAGCCGAGGCGCCAGACGAGATAGATCAGCAGGAACGGCAGCCAGCCGTGGAACAGCGACAGGCCGCGCAGGAAGAGCGAATTCTCGGACTTGAACATGTAGTCGGTCATGCCGGTGATCGGCAGGCCGAACAGGCCGGCGGTGAAATCCGCCACCCAGATCACCTGCGGCGCCAGGATGCCGACGGCGCCCATGGAGATGGGCAGCGCGCGCTCGGTCCAGATCCCCCAGAGGGTCAGGATCAGGGCGATGTCGCAGAAGTAGAGGAAGTTCGTCGGCCCGTAATACCACCCGTAGGTCGGCACCAGCACGGCCATGAAAGCCGTGTAGGCGAGCTTGAGGGCCATCGGCAGGCGCTGGCGTGCCCCTTCGGAGGACGCCAGCGTGCTGTCCCAGGGGGCCGGCGAGAGGGAAGCGCTCATGGTCTGAAGGTCCGTCCGGCCCCGATCGGCCCGGTGTCGGGACGATGCCGTGCCGGCGCCGCCGGGGCGGTGACGAACGGCACAGCTTACGTTGGGAAGGGCGCGATCAGAACCGGCCGCGGCGCTTGTTAGAACCGGCCGCGGCGCTTGTTAGAACCGGCCGCGGCGCTGGGCGTCGAGGCTCCACGGGCCGGCGCCGGCGGCGGCGAGGTAGAGGAACACGAAGCAGAACAGGATCGCCGCGTCGCCGCCGTTGAGGGCGGGAAACGGGCTCTTCGGCGCATGGGCCATGAAGTAGGCCACCGCCATCTGGCCCGACAGAACGAACGCCACCGGCCGGGTGAACAGGCCGAGCACGATCAGCGCGCCGCCGACGAGTTCGAGCAGGCCCGCCATCCCGATCAGGGAGACCAGTTCCGGCGCGCCGCCGCCACCCATGCGTGCGGGAAAGCCGAGGAGCTTCTGTGTCCCGTGGGCGAGGAACAGCAGCCCCGCCATGATGCGCAGGACGCTGAGCAGGCGCGGGGCCCAGGTGACCGAGAGGGCGTTGGTGTTCATGCGGTGACGTGCTCCGAGGAACGCCCCGGGACCCGAGGCGAGGGAGCCCCGCATCGAGCACGAATCGTACGGTGCGTCGATCCACCCCGGCGGCACCGGCGGGCGTCCGCGAACCGGATCGTGCCGGGCGGCACGGAAGAGGTCGCGCGGGGGCGCCGGTTCAGTCGGCCGCGACGGCGACGAGGGAGAACAGGGCCGCCAACAGGACATTGCCGGCGACGACGAGAGCGAGGACGAGCATGGCGATGGAATCTTAGGCTTCGAGGACCGGGAGGCCAGCCTTACGGCCACGCTTCTGGCCGGTTCATGAACGCCACGGCCCGGCCGACCCGGCAATGCGGAACGGCGTGAATCAATTGCTCCTGTGCCGGCTCCAGCGCCGTGTCCCGGGGACACCGTCGGGGCAAGCGATGCTAACCGATCTTGCCGAGCCGAATCAGCAACGCTTCGATCCGCTCGCCCACGGGTTCGGCCGGATCCGCGGGATAGAAGGCCCGCAGGGTGTGGCCGAGGTGGCGCCGGATGTGCGGCGCCAGGGCCGGCGGACGGCGCACCGAACCCGCCTCCGTCGCAGCCGCGGCATGGGAGCCATGAGATCGTTCGCCGTGCGTCTCGGGCATTCGAAAAGCCCCCTCTCGCCGCGTCGTCACGACGGCACCGGATCGGCGTGGTCGGACCCGGCGAAGATCGCACAGCAGGGTTAAGGATGCGTTTCCGGCGATCGGCCACCGGTCCGCCGCGACTCGGGCGACAGGCGCGAAATAAAAGCGTGACCGTTGGATCGAAGAGAAATGGCGCGGTGCCAGAGACTTGCGTCCGCCCCCCCATTCCGACGCGGCCCGCCGCCCGTTTTCGCGCCGCTGTCAAGTGGTAGACGTCGGCATCGCGGCTGGTTTACATCTTTTACTCAGGCATGAGCACTCCCTACGCTCAGCCACCTCGCAGTCTGGATGAGGTCAAATTGAGTGGCATGCAAAGTATTGCAATGACCGAACGCGAGCGGGATACAGTGATCGCTGCGCTGCGGTATTATCAATTCTATCGTTTGCAGGGAAATCCATTTAATCCGCAGCAGGATCATTTGATCGACGCCATCGCCGGGCATTCCGGCGAGGCCCTGGACTTGGCCGCCATCGACGACCTCTGTGCCGGCCTCAACGGCAACAAGCACGCCCTCAGCGCAGCCGCCTGAGGGGTGCCGCCCGGCCCGGCGTCTCGTCGGACGAGACGCCGGGCCTCGCGTGCGGAGCCCGCCCGTCCGGGCCGCTCCGCCGCCCGCTCAAGGGGCCGCGTCGAGCTGCTGCCTGGCGCGCCCGAGGGCCTCCCTGCAACCCTTGGCGTCGCCCTTGCCATCGGCGGTGCGGGCCTCGTCGAGGGCGACCTTGGCCTGCATCGCCTTGTCGCCGCCCTTGCCGGCCTCGGCCGACTTCTCCGGCGGCGTCGTGGGGTGCGTGCTCGGATTGCCGCCGGACGCCCCTCCCTCGCCGCCGCGCGCGCCGGCATCGGCCTGGCCGCTCGTGGAGGCCGAGATCGACTCCTTGGCCTGATTCTTCACCTTGCCCTCGAGGGCCGCGATTTCGTCCGCGCAGGGCGAGGCGTGGGCTTGGCTCACCGCACCCGCGAGGGTCGCGGCGAGGAGGCCGGCGGCGAGCCAGGCGGGTCGTGTCGTGTTCGATGGCATCGTCGAATCGAATCCCGATACAGCAGGGAGGCGCCGAAGCGGCGGCCTCTTCCCCGGGTCAACCCGCCGGGAGGCGGGACGGCTCCGGCCCGGATGGCGGAACCACCGTTTTTCGTCGCGCCCGACCATGAAAAAGGGGTGCCGCGCGATGCGACACCCCCGTTTCTCGTGCTGTCCATCGTCGTGAAGCCCCCGGAGAGGCACCGGCCCAGGGCCGGGTTCGTCGCGGCGCCCCGAGGGGCGTCCGCTCAGGCGCTGAGCTGGTCGCGGATCGGCAGTTGTCGGATGCGACGGCCCGTGGCCGCGAAGATCGCGTTGGCGATGGCGGGGGCGACCGGCGGCACGCCCGGCTCGCCGACGCCGCCCAGCGGCCCCGAGAAGTTCGGGTTCGGCAGCAGGTGGACGTGGATCTCCTTCGGGGCGGCGTCGATGCGGGTGATCTCGTAGCCGTCGAAGTTGTTCTGCTGGGCGCGGCCGTCCTTGAACGTGATCTCGGCCGAGAGCGCGAGGCCCATCCCCATGACCACGGCGCCTTCCATCTGCGACCGGATGCGCTCCGGGTTCACCTGCGGTCCGCAATCGACGGCGATGTCGACGCGCTTGACCATGACCTCGCCCTTGGCCCCGACCTCCACCTCGGCGGCGACCGCCGTGTGGGTGACGAAGCTGTAGTGACCGGCGATGCCGAGCCCGGTGTTCTTCGCCATCTTGCGGCCCCAGCCGATGCCCTTGGCCGCCGCCTCGATGACCCCGCGCAGGCGTGCCGTGTCGATGGGGTAGCGGGCCGGGTCCTCGCCGTAGTTCCAGACATCGCCGAGCGTCGTCGGATCGATCTTGCGATCGGGGCCGATGAGGGCGAGCAGGTACTCCTTCGGGTCACGCCCCGCCGCATGCGCCAACTCGTTCACGAACGACTGGATCGCGAAGGCGTGCGGGATGTTCGAGACCGAGCGGAACCAGCCGATGCGCACGTGCGCGTCGGCCGCCGGGTTCTCGAGACGGATGTTGGGTACGGCGAACGGTGTGTTGGTGAGGCCCATGCCGAGCTCGAACGGGAGTTCGTTCTTGGCGCCCGCCGCGAAGATTGACCCGATGGTGGGGGCCGCCGAACGGTGGAGCCAAGCCACCGGCATGCCCTTGTCGTCGAGGCCGGCTTCCAGGCGCTCCACCGAGATGGTGTGGTAGTAGCCGTGGTGCAGGTCGTCCTCACGGGTCCAGGTCAGCTTCACCGGGGCGCCGTCCACGGCCTGGGAGCACAGAGCCGCTTCGAGCACGTAATCCGGCTTCGACTTGCGGCCGAAACCGCCGCCGAGCAGGGTCTGGTTGACCCGCACCTTGTCGGCCGCGAGATTCAGCTTCTTCGCCAGCCGGTCGTGGGTCGCCTGCGGCGCCTGGGTGCAGGCCCAGGCCTCGCAGAAACCGTCCTTGATCCGCACCACGGCGGCCGGCGGCTCCATCGGGGCCTGGACGAGGTGGGGCACGAAGTATTCGGCCTCGACCCGCTTCTTGGCCTTCGCCATCGCGCCGTCGACGTCGCCCTGGTTGCGCACGACCTTGCCGGGGGCACGCACCGCCTTCTCCAGCTCGCCCCGGAAGGCGACGGAGTCGTAGGAGGCATTGGGGCCGTCGTCCCAGGTCACTTTGAGGGCCTCGCGGGCCTTCATGGCCGCCCAGGTGTTTTTCGCGATGACCGCGACGCCGCCCAGCGGCTGGAACTCGACCGGTGCCTCCGGGGCGTCGATCTTGAAGATCTTGACGACGCCCGGGACTTTCTTGGCCTCGGTGTCGTCGTAGCTCACCACCTTGCCGCCGAAGACCGGCGGGCGGGCGACGAGGGCGTAGAGCATCCCGTCGATCTTGGTGTCGAGGCCGTAGACGGCCTTGCCCGTGGTGATGTCGCGGTTGTCGACGAGGCCGATCTTGCCCTTGCCGATGTACTTGAAATCCTTCGAATCCTTGAGCGTCACGGATTCGCGGGCCGGCACCGGCAGTTCGGCCGCTGCCGCCGCGATCTCGCCGTAGCCGAGGCTGCGCTTGGATTTGGCGTGGGTGACGACGTGGTTCTCGGCCTTCACTTCCGAGACCGGCACGTTCCACTGCTTGGCGGCGGCCTGGACCAGCATCAGGCGGGCGGCGGCCCCGGCGTGGCGCAGGTGCTGGAAGAAATGGCGGAGCGAGCGCGACCCGTCCGTGTCCTGGTTGCCGAAGCGGGTCTCGTCGCCCCAGGCCTGGGCGACCTTCACCTTGTCCCAGGTGGCTTCGAGTTCGTCGGCGACCACGAAGGCGATGGAGGTGCGAACCCCCTGGCCCATCTCGGCGCGGTGGCAGGTCACCGTCACGGTGCCGTCGGGGGCGATGGCGACGAACACCTTGGGGTCGTCCTGCCACCCGTGCGGCATGGCATCGGCGCCGAATTTTTTCGGCTCGTTCGCCTTGTCCTCGGCTTTCGCCGAATCACGCCACGACAGGGCGAGCACCAGGGCACCCATGCCGCCCAGCATGGCGCGGCGGCTGACATTGGCGAGGGCCGTCGGGGCGGTGTCTTGGGTCGCGGTGGCTTCCGCCATCATCTTCGAATCGTGGATCACAGGCGCTCTCCCTTGGCGGCGGGGGCAGCCTGGCCGGCGGCCTGATGGATGGCGGCGCGGATGCGCGGGTAGGTGCCGCAGCGGCACAGGTTGCCGCTCATGGCCTCGTCGATCTGTGCGTCCGTGGGATTCGGGGTATCGGTGAGGAGCGAGGCGGCCTGCATCATCTGCCCGCACTGGCAATAGCCGCACTGGGCGACGTTGAGGTCGCGCCAGGCCGCCTGGACCGGGTGGTTGCCGTCGGGGGACAGGCCCTCGATGGTGACGACGGCCTGACCCTCGGCGGCCGAGACCGGCGTGACGCAGCCGCGCACGGCGGTGCCGCCGACATGGATGGTACAGGCGCCGCACAGCGCCTGGCCGCAGCCGAACTTGGTGCCGGTGAGACCGACCTCGTCGCGCAGGTACCACAGCAGCGGCATGTCGGGATCGCCGTCGAAGCTGCGTTCAGCCCCGTTCACGGTGAGTTTGATCATTGGTCTGTCCTATCCTGAATCGGGCGATTCCGGCGGTCGTGGACCGTCGGGGCGCCCGTCTGGGTCGCGTGGTCGGCGTCCGGGCACGCGATCCGTGTCGCGGTCCCGCATCGATCGCTCGCGCGGAGAGCCCCGGCTTCCTGCAGGAACGGCAACCGCCACCGGACGGCGGCGGCATGGGCAGCGCGGCGGGCGCGACGTCGTTCTTCGGAATGAGACCAATTAAATGCAGCGCGTGCTGCAGTGCAACGCCGGAGGTCCGATCCGGCTCCCTGACCGGGACGATCCGGCACTATGGATGTGCGTTGGCGCACAAACTGCACCCGCGCCGCTGCGACCGCGGGCCGCGATCGCACGTGAGGGGCGGTGCGTGGGGCGGCGATCGCGGTCTCAGGTCTCGACCAGACCCGCGCTCGATCCCGACGCCTCCGAATCCCCGGCCCCGTGCGGCAGGGCGAGATACTCCGAAGAACGCATCTCGATGAGGCGCGACACCGTGCGGTCGAACTCGAAGGCCTCGCGGCCGTCGGTGGCCGTGTAGAGTCCCGGCGGCTCGGCCGCCGCCGAGGCGACGAGCTTCACGTGGGCATCGTAGAAGGTGTCGACCAGGGTGATGAAGCGCTTGGCCTCGTTGCGGGTCTCCGCGCTCATCACCGGGATGTCGGCGAGGATCACCGTGTGGAAGGCCCGTGCCACGGCCATGTAGTCGGAGGCCCCGAGCGGCTGCGCGCAGAGATCCGCGAAGGTGAAGCGCGCCACGCCCGCCGCCTCTTCCGGCACCGGCACGTCCCGCCCCTTCACCCGCACGGTGGCGGGCCTGCCCCGGGCCTTGCCCGTGAGACCCTTGAAGGCGCGGGCGAGGGCCGCCTCGGCCTCCGCGTCCGCGGGCACGTGATAGACCGAGGCGCCCCCGAGCTTCTCCAGCCGGAAATCCGTGCGCGAATCGAGGCGCAGGACGTCGACGCGGTTCTTCAGCTCGGCGACGAAGGGCAGGAACAGGGCCCGGTTGAGGCCGCCCTCGTAGAGCCGGTCGGGCTCGACGTTGGAGGTCGCCACCACGGTGACACCCCGCTTGAACAGGGCGTCGAACAGGCGCCCCAGGATCATCGCGTCGGCGATGTCGGTGACGGTGAACTCGTCGAAGCACAGCAGGGTCGCCTCGTCGGCCAGCGCGTCGGCCACCACGGGGATCGGATCGTCGCCCTTCGCCGTGCCGGCCTTGAGGGCCTGGCGGTGGGCGTGGATGCGCTCGTGCGCGTCGGCGAGGAAGCCGTGGAAGTGCACCCGGCGCTTCGGGCCGGGTGCCGCCTCGTGGAACAGGTCCATCAGCATGGTCTTGCCCCGGCCGACGGAGCCCCAGATGTAGAGGCCCTTCGGCACGGCGGCCGGATCCGCCTTGCGCCCGAACAGCCAGCCCAGCGCGCTGCCCTTGCGGGCGCGCCGGCGCCGGCCGAGTTCCTGCGCCAGACCGTCCAGCGCCCGCACGAGGTGGACCTGCGCCGGGTCGCGCTCGATGGCGCCCGACGCCACCAGGGCCTCGTAGCGCTCGAAGACCGGACCGGGGGAGACCGCGCCCGAACGGGCGTGATCGGACGGCGCCACGGGGGCTGATGAACTCACGACGGTAAGCCTCGACGCAGGGGCCGGGACCGGGACGGGCGGCCCGCACGATCCGGGTCTGCCGCGCGTCCGGGGCCGGATCAAGCGGGGTGATTGGTATGCCAGCGACAGGGCCGGCATGACGTTTTGCTGCATTGCACAAATCGGGTGGCGATGCCACATCTGCCCGGCCTTGAGGGAGGCAACGCCCGGATTCCGGCGCGCCGCGGCGCGCCCTCACGCCGGAGAGGCATCACCATGCCCGAGCCCCGAATGCCCGAATCCCGAACGCGCGAACCCCGATCGGAACCGCGCGCCCTGCACCCCGTCATCCGCCGCCTGTGGCCGAGCGATGCCGCGGCGGTGGAGACCTACTTCCTGCGCCTCGATCCGGAGACCCGCGCCAACCGCTTCATGGGCACCTTGAGCGACGCGGCCGCCCTGGCCTATGCGCGCCGGGCCCTGAGGATCGACGGCGTGGTGTTCGGCGGGTTCGTCGACGGCACCCTGCGGGCCCTCGGTGAGCTGCGACCGACCCGGGCGCCGCCGTCGCGCTACCGGCTCGGCGCCGAGGCGGAGGCCGCCTTCGCGGTGGAGCGCGGCTACCGGCGCAACGGCCTCGGCCACGCCCTGTTTCGCCGGATCGCCGGGGCGGCGCGCAATCGCGGCGTACGCGACCTGCGGGTGCGCTGCCTCAGCCGGAACCGGCCGATGCAGAACCTCGCCCTCCGGGTCGGCGCTGACCTGCGGATGGCGGACGGGGAGGCCGAGGGGGCGCTTCACCTCGCCCGGCCGACGCCCGTCTCCCTGTGGCAGGAGAGCGTCACCGAGGCGTTCGACTTCACCCTGGCGCTCGCCGCCGCGTGAGGCCACACTGGGGATCACGCTTTCGAGAGTGGCTCCCGCCATGCGCCCCACCCTGTTCGCCACCGCCGTCCTGCTCGTCTCCTCCGGCCAAGGGTTCGGCCAGCCGCGGCCGGCCATGCCGGAGATGATCTGTGCCGAGGCGGCCGGCCTCGTCGCCCGCACGGGCGCCATCGTGCTCACGACGGGGCCGTTTACCTACGCCCGGTTCGTGCGCGACGGCGGCTTCTGCCCCCTGCCGGAAACGACGCGGCCGGCCTTCGAGCTGACGCGCGACACGCCGCGCTGCTTCGTCGGCTACACCTGCCACGACCGCTTCACCGAGGGCGGCGGCCGCGAATAGGCATCGCAGTCCCGACAGGACGCGTCACGGCCAAGCTGCCATGTTGCGGCCAAGCCCCGTGCCGATGCTGGCGGCGACGCCCCGCGGGGGGGGTCGGCACCGAGGGGCCACACGCATGAGCACCAGCGATCACGTCGCGCGCCAGCCCGGCGACCTGCGCCTGCAGCGCTCCGTCGCCGACACCCTGCGGACCATCGCGGCGGCCTGCGCCGAGCGCGACGCCCCTCCGGTCAAGGCGGCCCGGCGCCAGCTCGCCGCCATCTACGGCGCCACGCGCCTGAGCCGCCGCCGCGACGGCCTGCGCGCCACGGGCTGATCTATTTCGCCCGCTCCGGCCGCACGGCGAGCCAGATCGTGTGGCGGGCGCCCCGCCCCCGCCCGGCCCGCACGGACACCGCTTCCACGGCGAACCCGGCGCGGACGAGGCGCTGGGTGAAGGCCGGATCGGGATGGGCCGACCACACGGCGAGCACGCCGCCGGGGCGCAGGGCGTTGCGCGCCGCGGCCAACCCGCCCACGTCGTAGAGCCGGTCGTTCTCCGCCCGGGTCAGCCCCTCGGGGCCGTTGTCGACATCGAGGAGGATCGCGTCGAAGGCCAGCGCAGAGGACCGGATCAGGGCGGCGACATCGGCCTCCCGCGCCTCGACCCGGGGGTCGGACAGGGCATCGGCGGAGATGTGGGCCAGGGGGCCGCGCCCCCAGGTGAGCACCGCCGGCACCAGTTCGGCCACCACCAGCCGCGCATCCGGCCCCAGGGCGTCCAGGGCCGCCCGCAGGGTGAAGCCCATGCCGAAGCCGCCGATGAGGACCTTCGCCCCGGCCCGTCCGCCGATCCGCGCCGCCGTCAGGGTCGCCAGCGCCTCCTCCGAGCCGCTGAGGCGGCTGTTCATCAGGTCGTTGCGGCCGATCCGGATGAGGAATTCATGGCCGCGCTGGAGCAGACGCAGCTCGTCGGTTGTGCCCGGGATCGGGGCGGTGTCGAGGGCGACCCAGGGAATCACGGCGAACCTCGCGGGCGTCAGAACAGGCGTGGCGCCCGGTACCACACCCGGCGCACCGCGCCCAACCCGGTGCACGCCGGCCATGCCGCACCCGTATTCGCCTTCGCCGCGCCGATCGCCTATATCGGACCGATTCCAGATCGAAGGTTCCAAGACCATGGCGACGGCGTCGTTCGACACCGCCCGGGGCGACGCGAGCGCCGCCCCCGCAATCGAGAAGCTGCCCGAGTTCGCGCCGGAGACGACGCCCCTCGGCGGCCCCCTCGGGCGGTCCTCCCTCGTCGGCCTGACCCGGGACGACCTCAAGGCGCGGCTTGGCGCCATCGGCGTGTCCGAGCGCGAGCAGCGCATGCGGTCGGGCCAGATCTGGCACTGGGTCAACGTGCGCGGCGCCAAGCACTTCGACGACATGACCAATGTCGGCAAGGGCCTGAAGGCGGATCTGGCGCGCGCCTACACCCTCGACCGGCCGGAGGTGATCACCGAGCAGGTCTCGCGGGACGGCACCCGCAAGTGGCTCATGCGCATGGCGCCGACGGGCAAGCACGACCACAATCGCGGCGCCGAGATCGAGTGCGTCTACATTCCCGGCCGGGGCCGGGGCACCCTCTGTGTCTCGAGCCAGGTCGGCTGCACCCTCACCTGCTCGTTCTGCCACACGGGTACCCAGCGCCTCGTGCGCAACCTGACGGCGGCCGAGATCGTCGCGCAGGTGGTGGTGGCGCGCGACCACCTCAACGACTGGGCCGGGCAGAATCCGACGCCGGCCGGGGCCGACGAGGTTCGCCGCGCGGTGACCAACATCGTGTTCATGGGCATGGGCGAGCCCCTCTACAACATCGACAACGTCATCGATTCCGTCGGCGTCATGGCCGACCAGGAGGGCCTGGGCCTGTCGCGCCGGCGCATCACCGTCTCGACCTCCGGCGTGGTGCCGCAGATGCAGCGCCTCGGCACCGACGCCCACGCCATGCTGGCGATCTCGCTGCACGCCGTGCGCGACGATCTTCGCGATACCCTGGTGCCGCTCAACCGCAAGTATCCGCTGGCCGAACTCATCGCCGCCTGCCGCAACTATCCGGGCCTCAACAACGCCCGGCGCATCACCTTCGAGTACGTGATGCTGAAGGGCATCAACGACACCGACGCCGATGCCCGCGAGCTGGTGCGGCTGCTCCAGGGCATTCCGGCCAAGATCAACCTCATCCCGTTCAACCCCTGGCCCGGCAGCGTCTACGAATGCTCCGACTGGGAGCGCATCGAGCGCTTCTCCGAGATCGTCTACGACGCCGGCTACGCGTCCCCCGTGCGCACCCCGCGCGGCCGCGACATCCTCGCCGCCTGCGGTCAGCTCAAGAGCGAGACCGAGAAGCTGCGCGCCCGCGCCCGGATGATGCTGGAGGACGGGATCGGCGCCGAGGGCGTCTACGCGGGCGCCGACGACGGCGACGACGATTGATGGCCTGACACCCCCCTCCCCCTTGTGGGGAGGAGGGCCGCGTTTCCAACACATCCAAGAGGGCGTCACCATGCGGTTCCTCGGCCGCGTCTTCGTCGGATGCCTCGCCCTGCTCCTGGCGATCCCGTGCGGCGCGTTCGTCCTTGGGCTGGGAGCCATGCTCGATCCGGTCTCACGCGACGTGCTCGGGAGCCTCGGGCTCGCCGGTCTGTTCGAGGGGCTGAACGACCTCGCCTCCGGAATCGGCCCCGAGACGATTCTGTTCGCGCTCGCCGCCTTCGCCCGCGCCCTGTTCCTCCTCCTCGTGCTGCCGCCCGTCGCCCTGGCGGTGATCGGCGAGACCCTGAACTGGCGGTCCGCCGCCTGGTACGGCGCCGGCACGGGCCTCCTCACGGCGCTCGTGCCGTGGCTCGCCCGGTCCGCGGCCCGCGCCGGCGACACGCAGGCCTTCGCCCAGGAGGGTCGCATCACCGCCATCCTGTTTCTCACGGGCGCGGCCTCGGGCCTCGTCTATTGGCTGGTGGCGGGCCGCTTCGGCCCGCGCGACGGAGCCGTGTGAATGCGCCGCCAGACCCCAGTCCTCGCCCTCTGCCTCCTGCTCGGCCTCCCCCACGCGGCGTGGGCGCAGGCGGATTCCTCGCCGATCCAGTCGGACACCGCCCGGATGCTGCCGGTACTGGCCGCGCACGGCATGGTCTCCTCGCAGGAGGCGCGGGCGACGCGGGTCGGCGTCGCGATCCTCAAGGCCGGTGGCAACGCCGTCGATGCCGCCGTGGCCGTGGGCTTCGCGCTGGCCGTCACCCTGCCGCGCGCGGGCAACCTCGGCGGCGGCGGCTTCATGATGGTGCATCGGGCGAGCCCCGCCGAGACCGTGGCCATCGACTACCGCGAGACCGCCCCGGCGGCGGCCCGCGCCGACATGTTCCTCGACGCGCGGGGCGAGCCCGACCACGCCGCCTCCACCCGCACGGGCAAGGCGGTCGGCGTGCCCGGCACCGTGCGGGGCTTGGCCGAGGCGCACCGGCTCTACGGGTCGGGCCGCTTCACCCTCGCCGACCTCGTCGCCCCGGCCGAGCGGCTGGCCCGCGAGGGCATCGACGTCGAGGCCGGCCTCGCCGATTCCCTGCCCCGCGCCGTCGACCTGCTCGGGCGCTGGCCGTCGAGCCGAGCGATCTTCTTTGCCGGCGACAGACCACTTCGTCGCGGCGAGCGGCTGGTGCAGACCGACCTCGCCGCTACGCTGCGGGCCATCGCCAAGGACGGCCCCGACGCGTTCCACACCGGCCCCATCGCGGTGGCTATCGCGCGGGCCGTTCAGGAGGCCGGCGGCGTCGTGACGGCGGAGGACTTAGCCGCCTACCGACCGGTGATCCGCCAACCCGTGCGCGGTACCTATAGGGGCCTGTCCATCGCATCGATGCCGCCCCCGAGTTCGGGGGGGATCCACCTCATCGAGATCCTCAACATGCTGGAGGGCTTCGATCTCGCCCGGATGGGAGCGGGCAGCGCCGACGCGATCCACACCCTCGCCGAGTCGATGAAGCCGGCCTATGCCGATCGGGCCACCTGGCTCGGCGACCCGGCGCGGTCGCAGATCCCCGTCGAGGGGCTGACGGCCAAATCCTACGCCGAGGGGTTGCGCGCGGCCATCGACCCGGCCCGCGCCCGTCCGGCGGCGGAGGTAAAGGCCGGCGATCCCCTCCCCCACGAGTCCGACCAGACCACGCATTTCTCGGTGATGGATGCCGAGGGCAACGCGGTCTCGAACACCACCACCCTGAACTTTTCCTACGGGATGGGCCTCGTCGCCCCCGGCACCGGGGTGCTGCTCAACAACGAGATGGACGACTTTTCCGCCAAGACCGGGGCGCTCAACGCCTATGGCCTCGTCGGCGGCAAGGCCAACGCCGTGGCGCCGGGCGCCCGGCCCCTGTCCTCCATGACGCCGGCCTTCGTGTTCCGGGACGGCAAGCTGCTCCTCGTGACGGGGAGTCCGGGCGGCAGCCGCATCATCTCGACGGTGCTGCAGACCATCGTCAACGTCGTCGATTTCCGCATGAACCTGCTGCAGGCGGTGGCGGCTCCGCGCATCCACCACCAGTGGCGCCCGGACGTGCTCACGGTGGAGGAAGGCGTCTCGCCCGACACCCTCGCGATCCTGCGGGCGCGCGGCCACCGGGTGGTGGTGGCGCCGGCCTCGGGCTCGGCCAATTCGGTGATGACCGCGGACGGGCTCGTGGCCGGAGCGGCCGACCCCCGCCAGCGCGGCACCCTGGCGGAGGGGTACTGAGGGGGGGCTCCCCTACCGCGCGTAGGCGAAGTGCTCGCGCCTGCGCTCGATGGAGGAGGGAATCCGTAGGGATTCCCGGTACTTCGCCACCGTGCGGCGGGCGATGTCGATGCCCTCGTCGCGCAGTTTCTGCACCAGGGCGTCGTCGGAGAGCACGTCGCTGCGGGCCTCGCCGTCGACGAGCTGCTTGATCCGGTGGCGCACGGCCTCCGAGGAATGCGCGGCGGTGCCGGCGGCGCCCGGAATGGCGGCCGTGAAGAAGTACTTCATCTCCAGGGTGCCCCGGCTCGTGCCGATGGACTTGTTCGAGGTCACCCGCGAGACGGTGGATTCGTGCATGCCGATGGCCTCGGCCACGGTCTTGAGGTTGAGGGGGCGCAGGTGCGCGACCCCGTGCAGGAAGAACGCGTCCTGCTGGCGCACGATCTCGGAGGCGACCTTGAGGATGGTGCGGGCGCGCTGCTCCAGGCTGCGGGTGAGCCAGTTCGCCGTCTGCAGGCATTCGGACAGGAACGCCTTGTCGCCCTCGGCCTGCGCCCCGCGCGAGACGCGGGCGTAGTAGCTCTGGTTCACCAGAACGCGCGGCAGGGCCTCGGCGTTCAATTCCACCAGCCACGACCCGTCGGGGGCGGCGCGCACGAACACGTCGGGGATCAGCACCTCGACGGCCCGGGCCCCGAAGGCGCGGCCGGGCTTCGGGTCGAGGCGGCGCAGCTCGGCCAGCATGTCGACGAGGTCCTCGTCGTCGACGCCGCAGAGGCGCCGGAGCGAGGCGAAATCGCGCTTGGCCACGAGGTCGAGGCGCGAGACCAGGGCCTGCATCGCCGGATCGAACCGGTCGCGGTCGCGCAGCTGCAGGGCGAGGCATTCGGCGAGGTCGCGGGCGGCGATGCCGGCCGGCTCGAAGCTCTGCACCAGTTTCAGCACGCGCGCGACGGTGTCGAGGGACGTGCCGAGCCGCTCGGCGAGGTCGTCGATGGATTCGCGGCAGTAGCCGGCGTCGTCCACGGCATCGATGAGGAAGCCGGCGATGAGACGGTCGGCCGGATCGCGGGTGGCGAGGTCGAGCTGGGCGACCAGATGCTCGCGCAGGGACATCTCGGAGGTGAGGGTCGCTTCGAAATCCGGGGCCTCGCCGTCGAAGGAGCCTCCGGTGTTGCCGTAGGGTGCCGGTGTCAGGGACAGCATGTCGCCCGACGCCGCCTCGCGGGCATGGGTGGGGTTCTCGTCCGCGAACACGTTGTCGAGGCGGGTGTCGAGGGCGCCCTCCATGTCGGCGCCGCTCGCCGTCAGGGTGGTGGCGATCCAGGGCTCTTCGCCACCCTCGAAATCGCCGCCGTCGAAATCGCCCCCCTCCTCGCCCTGGCGGTCGACGGAGGATTCGGACGGGGTCTCGCCGGGGGTACGCTCGTCCCCGGTCTCGCCCTCGGCGCGTTCGAGGAGCGGATTGCGCTCGAGTTCCGCGTCCACATAGGCGGTGAGGTCGAGATGGGAGAGTTGAAGGAGCTTGATCGCCTGCAGGAGCTGAGGCGTCATCACTAGGGCTTGGCCCTGGCGCATTTCCAGCCGTTGCACCAGACTCATGGTAAGGTCCCGATCCCCGAGTCGCACCTCCGCTCGGCGGCGCGCGGCAGCGCGGGCCGAACTTCGGCATCAATCTTGCTTCTTTTTACCGTTTCGAGGTTTAGCCCCAACCTGCGGCCACGTCAAAGTGTGTTGGGTGCTCGGTGCCTAAAAATTGCCCAGCCGCCCGCACGCGCCGTCGCGGCGTGGTGTCAGCATCACATCGGGGCGGTAACGAAAGCCTTCCCGGACGCGGCGGACGACGCGTCTCGGATGGGGCGAAATGGGCCGTCGCGGGGCCGCACTCGGTTCGGGGGCCGTTTCAGCGAACCCGGCTTAGAGGCGGAAATCCTCGCCGAGATAGAGCCGTCGCGCTTCGGGGTTGGCGACGATCTCCTCGGGCGTGCCCTCCGTGAGGATCCGGCCCGAATGGGCGATGTAGGCCCGGTCGATGAGCCCCAGGGTCTCGCGCACGTTGTGGTCGGTGATGAGCACGCCGATGCCACGCTGCTTCAGGTGCTTCACCAGATCCTGGATGTCCCCCACCGCGATGGGGTCGATGCCCGCGAAGGGCTCGTCGAGCAACATGAAGCTCGGGGACGAGGCCAGCGCCCGGGCGATCTCGCAGCGCCGGCGCTCGCCGCCCGACAGGGCGATGGAGGGGGACTTGCGCAGGCGCGCGATGTCAAACTCCTCCAGCAGGGAGTCGAGCTTCTTCGCTCGCTCCTTGCGGTCGGGCTCGGCCACTTCGAGCACGGCCCGGATGTTGTCCTCCACCGTGAGGCCGCGGAAGATCGAGGCTTCCTGCGGCAGGTAGCCGATGCCGAGGCGCGCGCGCTGGTACATCGGCAGGTGGGTGATCGGCAGGCCGTCGAGGCTGATCGATCCGCGATCGGCCGAGACGAGGCCGGTGATCATGTAGAAGATCGTGGTCTTGCCGGCGCCGTTGGGACCGAGCAGACCCACCGCCTCGCCGTTGCGCACGGTGAGGCCGGCCTCGTGCACCACGGTGCGGGCGCCGTAGCTCTTGCGCAGGCCGCGCACGTGCAGGATGCCCGGCCCGCCGCCCTCGGCGAGGATCGCGGCCTCGCGCGCGGCGGCCGCGTCGCGGCGGCCCCGACCGAACATCCGGCTGAACGGGGACGGCTGGACCGGGGCGGCGGACACCGGCGACGCGGCGCTCAATTCGCCTGCGCCCGGGGCCTGGCCGCCTCGGCGGGCTTGCCGTCCGCCGGTTTCTGGACAGCCTTGGCCGCGGCGGGGGGCGTCGCGCAGCCCTTGCCGGTCTTCGGGCCGTCCTCCTTCTGCGGCACGAACAGGGCCGAGACCCGGCCGCCGGCCACGGGGTCCATGTTCGCCCGGCCGGTGTTCATGTCGTAGACGAGGCGCGAGCCGCGGGTCACGTTCTGGCACTGGCTGAGCACGACGTTGCCGGTGACCACGATGCGCTTGGCCTCCTGGTCGAACACCGCGTTGTCGCCCGTCGCGACCTGGTCCTTCTGCACCACGGTGACGGGGCCGGCGCACTCGACGCGCTGGATGCCGTTCTCGCCCATCCCGCCAGCGGGTTTTTCCGAGGCCTCGGCCGTGTCGGCGGCCGGCTCCCGGGCCGCGTCCCCCTTCTTGTCGTCTTTCTTACCCCGCTTGTACCGCACGGTCATGCTGGAACAGCGGATGGTGCTGTCGCCCTGCACGGCCACCACGTTGCCGGCGAAGACGGCCTTGTTCTCGCGGTCGAACACGTCGAGGCGGTCGGCGTCGATCTTGATCGGCTCCTTGCCGCCGCCGCCGAGATTGCCGAGGCCGCCGGCGGGCTTCTCCTTCTTCGGAGCGGGGGCGGCCGTCTGCGCACCGGCCGGCACCGCGAGGGCGAGACCGGCGGCGAGGGCCGCCCAGCCGACGGACCGCGGGGCGATCACGGGCGGGACTCCCCATCCGTCGGCTCGGCCGCGGAGGTGAGGACGCGGGGGGGCTTGGCGGGTTTGTCCGGCCTGTCGAGTTCGTGCAGCACCGTGTGGACGTTGCCCACGAAGGAGATGACGTGGCCGCTGTCGGTGACGTCGAGGGTGTCGGCCACCACGGTGCCGCTCGGGATCGTCACCGTGACGGTCTCGTTCGACTTGACCGTGCCGGCCTTGAAATCGACGGCGGCCGACTTCAGGCGGATCTCCTCGCCCTTGTCGGTCCAGATCCGGATGTCCTGCTCCAGGGTCAGGGCTTCCCGGGCCGTGTCGAACAGGCCCGACGCCGCCTCGAGATGGGCGCGGCCGCCCTTGTCGTCGGTGTTGAGGCGGCCCTTCATGGCCTGCAATTCGATGAGGGTCGGCTTGCGCACGTCCTGGAACGCCGCCGTGGCCGTGACCTCGTAGCCGCGCTCGCCCTGGCGGAAGCCGGACAGGCGCGGGCTCTCCATCTTCACCTTGGTGCCGGACAGGCTGACGGGGCCGACGCTCACGCCCGGCAGGCTCGTGCCGAACGGATTGAACAGGACGGCCGCGAGGGCCAGCACCGCCGTGCCGGCCACCAGGGGGATGACCCGCCGCAGGGTTCGGACGCGGGTGCTGTGGCTGCGGGCGCGCGCATGGGCGCGGGTGCGGCGCGCATCGGCGCGCGGGCCGCCGGATGTCTCGGTCTCGATGGCCTCGCCCACCTGCATGACAGTCCCAAACATGCCGCCGGATGCGCGCGGGCCATGGCGAAGTTATGACCACCCCGTTGCCAAATCATCAAGGGCGCCCGCACGCCCGGCCGCGCTCATGTGCGAGGACGCACCGCCCCATGGAAGCGAGGCCCTGTCCAAGACGAAGGCTTGGCGAAGACAGAGACTTGCCGAAGACGAAGGCTCGGCGAAGAATTCCGTCAGGTGTGGGCGAAGATGTCGGTCTCCGGCCAGCCGGCGAGGTCGAGGCGGGCGCGGGTCGGCAGGAAGTCGAAGCAGGCCTGGGCCATCTCCGTCCGCCCCTCGCGGGCCAGCATCGCGTCGAGGCGGCCACGGGCGGCGTGGAGATAGAGGACGTCGGAGGCCGCGTAGTCGATCTGCGCCTGACTCAGGGTCTCGGCGCCCCAGTCGGAGGATTGCTGCTGCTTCGACAGGTCGACGCCGACGAGTTCGCGGACCACATCCTTGAGCCCATGGCGGTCGGTGTAGGTCCGCGCGAGCTTCGAGGCGATCTTGGTGCAGTAGACCGGGGCAGGCATCACCCCGAGCGCGTTGAACAGCACGGCGAGGTCGAACCGGCCGAAATGGAAGATCTTGAGGGTGCCGGGATCGCCCATCACCCGGGCGAGGACCTCCGGCACCGGGCCGCCGGGGATGATCTGCACCACGTCGGCGCTGCCGTCCCCCCGCGAGATCTGAACCACGCAGAGCCGGTCCCGGTGCGGGTTCAGCCCGAGGGTCTCCGTGTCGATGGCGATGGCGGGGCCGGCGACGTAATCGGCGGGCAGGTCGCCACGATGGACGCGCACGAGGGGTTGGGGCGGCATGGGGGGCTTCGCGGATGGAGACAGACGGCTCCGCGCGTAACACCCGGCCCCCGGGCGGACAAGCGCGGCGGATACCCGATCCGCCGCGCGCCGTGAGCGCTTACTTCTGCTTGGCGATCACCTTGTCCTTGATACCGTCGTAGACGCCCTGCGACAGGACCTTCTTCGAGACGAGCTCGTCCTTGCCACGATAGGGCCGGCCCTTGACGATGGCGGCGGCCCGGGCCGCGCCGATGCCCGGCAGGGCATCGAGTTCGGCGGGACTGGCACTGTTGAGGTCGATGAGCGCGGCCTTGCCCGTCTCGTGCTTGCCCGTCTCGGGCTGGGCGGCCGTCGTCGGCGCCTTCGGCGGCGTGACGGTGGGGGGAGTGGGATTCGAGGGCGCCGGCACCGCCGGGGCAGGCTTCGTCGTGGGGATTGTGGGGCTCGGGGCAGAAGGGCTCGGAGCCTGCGCCAGTGCGGGAACGGTGGCGAGGCCGGCCAGGACGACGAGGCTGCGAAGAAGGGATGACGGCATGGGACACTCCCGAGTCGATGGCGTGATCGCGGTGCCGCGCCAACCTTCGAAGACCTAGACAAACGCGGTTGAACCGCCGCTTAACGATGCGACTGCGCCGCGCAGGCCTTGGCGGAACGCCGGATCACCGCGCGAGATCTTGATCCGTACGCTTTTCCGCCCGTATCGCCGCGGCGGAGACCGGCTCCACTTTTCCGCCCGGTGCCCTAGCCAGGACGACCGCGCGCGGCTATAAGCCCGGCCTCGAATCTCCGTTTGAACACGGTGCCGAGGCGTCCTCCCGGAGGGGGATCGCCTGAGGCGCCCTTTTTGCCATCGACAGGATCATCCCATGGCCGTTCCGAAGCGCAAGACCTCCCCCTCGCGGCGCGGCATGCGCCGGTCCGCCGACGCCCTCAAGGCTCCGACCTACGTCGCCGACAAGGATTCGGGCGAGCTGCGCCGTCCCCACCACATCGACCTGAAGACCGGCATGTACCGCGGCCGTCAGGTCCTCAAGGTGAAGTCGGCCGAGGCCTGAACCCGACGCCGCGCCCTCGGGCGGGATGGCCGCTCCGGCGGCCCGGGTTCGACGGACCGCGCCCGTAGACCAGGTCTGACGGAAGACCGGGTCCGACGGAGCGCGAACAGACCGTGCCCTGCGAGAGCGGGCGCGGTTTTTCGTATTGGACCGATGATCAGGCGATGCGTCGACCCGCAGCCGCATAGGTGGCCGCGGCCAGGCGCGTCCGCTCCAGCCGTGCGGGGCGCATGGCCGGGTCGGCGCTGACGAGAAGGTGGGTGAGGAAACCCGCATTCGCCCGTGCGGAAGCGACTCGCCGGAAGCCCTGCGCTTCGACGCCGCCGGGAATCACCACGAGATCGTAGACCGGCGCCTGTTCCGTTTCCGGACGTCGGCCTGTTCCAGATCGCCCCATCGCATCCATTCCCGTGTGAACCGGGGTGAGATGCGCAAGAGGTGGGCCGACGTTAACGGTTCGTCAACCTTTCATCCTGGGGCGGCGGCGGGACCCTACTTCTTCGAGAGATCCTCGAGGCGCGACTGCATCTCGGCCATCTGGCGCTTGAGATCGTCGAGGTCGGCCCCCGTGGGCGTCGGAACCGCCGCCTGCGCCGGGCGCGGCGCGGCGGAGGGGTGCGAGCCCATGCCCGAGAGGGGACCCGTGCCGAAGGTCGTGAACATCTTCATGGCGTCGCCGAAGAAGCTCATGTTGGCCCGCACCTGCTCCTCCATGGCGTTCTGGAACACCGTGGGGGCGAAGCTCTGGGTCATCTTCTCGCGCAGACCGTCCTGGTCGCGGGCGAAGTTGGCCATGGAGAATTCGAGGAAGCTCGGCACCATGGTGCGCATGCTGTCGCCGTAGAAGCGAATGAGCTGGCGCAGGAACGCGACCGGCAGCAGGTTGTCGTCGCCGGCCTTGTTCTCCTGCTCGAAGATGATCTGGGTGAGCACCGAGCGGGTGATGTCGTCGCCCGAACGGGCGTCGTAGACGAGGAAGTCCTCACCGTTCTGGACCATCGTCGAGAGATCCTCGAGGGTGACGTAGGTCGAGGTGCCGGTATGGTAGAGGCGCCGGTTGGCGTACTTCTTGATAACGGTGTGGTTGGACTTACCGTTGTCCGCCATCTCTGGGGGCCTCTCCCAACGCGATCATGCAGGTCGCTCGATCCTTGCGGCTCGATCTTCGACGACGCACACGGAGCCGTGAACACTCCAGATCCGCCTGGATTCATCTTAAAGCGTTCGCCCGCCGACGAAAACACCTATCTGACCGCCGTCCACGCGGAATAGTGCCGGTCTCCGCACCCACGGGTATGACAGAGCCTCCGCGTCCTCGCCAAAGCGCCTTGACTTCGCGGGGTCGTGGGCTTTCATCCGATGGCAACGGCACAAGGCGCGCACGCTCACCCGTAAGCGACAACGCAGCGCCGGCCGGCATGAGGAGAACGTCACCATGGCAGCAGAAGATATCGTCATCGTCGGGGCGGCCCGCACCGCCGTCGGTTCGTTCGGCGGCGCCTTCAACACCGTACCCGCCCATGACCTCGGGGCCGTGGCGATCAAGGCCGCCCTGGAGCGGGCCGGCGTCTCCCCCGACGACGTGGACGAGGTGATCTTCGGTCAGGTGCTCACCGCCGGCGCCGGACAGAACCCGGCCCGCCAGGCCGCCATCAAGGCCGGCATCCCCGAGAAGGCCACGGCCTGGGGCGTCAACCAGGTTTGCGGCTCGGGGCTTCGCACCGTCGCCCTCGGCATGCAGCAGATCGCCAACGGCGACGCCACGGTCATCGTGGCCGGCGGCCAGGAATCGATGTCGCTCTCCCCCCACGCGCAGTACCTGCGCGGCGGCCAGAAGATGGGCGACGTCAAGCTCGTCGACACCATGATCAAGGACGGCCTGTGGGACGCCTTCAACGGCTACCACATGGGTACCACCGCCGAGAACGTGGCCCAGGCCTTCCAGCTCACCCGCGAGCAGCAGGACGAGTTCGCGACGAAGTCGCAGAACAAGGCCGAGGCCGCCCGCAAGGAAGGCCGCTTCAAGGACGAGATCTGCCCCGTCACCGTGCCGGGCCGCAAGGGCGACACCATCGTCGACACCGACGAGTACATCCGTGACGGCGCCACCATCGAGGCGATGGCCAAGCTCAAGCCCGCCTTCTCGAAGGACGGCACCGTGACGGCCGCCAACGCTTCGGGCCTCAACGACGGCGCCGCCGCCATCGTGCTGATGTCCGCCTCCGAGGCCGAGCGCCGGGGCATCACGCCGCTCGCCCGCATCGTGTCCTGGGCCACCGCCGGCGTCGACCCGAAGGTGATGGGCACCGGCCCGATCCCGGCCTCGCGCAAGGCCCTGGACAAGGCCGGCTGGACGCCGTCCGACCTCGACCTGATCGAGGCCAACGAGGCCTTCGCCGCCCAGGCGCTCGCCGTGAACAAGGACATGGGCTGGGACACCGACAAGGTGAACGTCAACGGCGGCGCCATCGCCATCGGCCACCCCATCGGCGCCTCCGGCGCCCGCGTCCTCGTCACCCTGCTGCACGAGCTCAAGCGCCGCGACGCCAAGAAGGGTCTCGCCACCCTGTGCATCGGCGGCGGCATGGGCGTCGCCATGTGCATCGAGCGCGTCTGATCGCACGGCCTTGCGGCGCCATAATTCTTGATGGCGCCGCAAATTTAAATGGGTCGCGTGCCGGCTGCCTCGCCAGCTAAAGCCGCGCACGACCCACTCGCGAACCCGCCAAAAAAACACGAACCGGAGGATATCATGGCTCAAGAACGCGTCGCCCTCGTCACGGGTGGAACGCGCGGCATCGGTGCCGCCATCTCGAAGGGCCTTCAGGCCAAGGGCTACAAGGTCGCCGCCAATTACGGCGGCAACGACGAAGCCGCCAACGCCTTCAAGGCCGAGACCGGCATCCCGGTCTTCAAGTTCGACGTCGGCGATTACGCCGCCTGCGAGGCCGGCATCAAGCAGATCGAGGCCGAGGTCGGTCCCATCGACATCCTGGTGAACAACGCCGGCATCACCCGCGACGGCGCGTTCCACAAGATGAGCTTCGAGAAGTGGCAGGCGGTCATCAAGACCAACCTCGATTCGATGTTCACCTGCACGCGTCCGCTCATCGAAGGCATGCGTTCGCGCAACTTCGGCCGCATCATCCTGATCTCGTCGATCAACGGCCAGAAGGGCCAGGCCGGCCAGACCAACTACTCGGCCGCCAAGGCCGGCGTCATCGGCTTCGCCAAGGCGCTCGCCCAGGAGAGCGCCGGCAAGGGCATCACCGTCAACGTGATCGCGCCGGGCTACGTCGCGACCGAGATGGTGATGGCGGTGGCGGAGGACATCCGCAACAAGATCATCTCCACGATCCCCGTCGGCCGCCTCGGCGAGGCCGAGGAGATCGCCCGCGCGGTGGAGTACCTCGCGGCGGAGGATTCGGGCTTCGTCACCGGCTCGACGCTCACCATCAACGGCGGCCAGTACATCGCCTGATCCGGCTCCCGCGCGGCTTCCCCGAGGGGGAGCCGCGCCCCTCACTCGATCCCCATGCAGTTGGCGTAGAACGTCGTCGTCGCCGGCCAGTCCGAGAAGACCCCCGTCACACCCACGTCCCGGTACAGGACGTCGAGGAGGGCGAGCACGTCGCCGTCCCGCTCGATCAGCGGCCGGATGGACTTGTAGTAGTATCCGCCCCCGCCCTTCAGCGGTCCCGAGCGCTCCAGCGACCAGGTGATCAGCTCGAGGCCGGCGGCCTTCGCCGCGCGCGCGTAGGCGGACGGCTCGATGCCCCCGCCGGCCCCCACCCGCACCAGCATCCAGAGCGGCGGCGCCAGCGTGCGCAGGCCGAGGGCGGCGAGGTCCGCCATGCCGGGTTTCCAGCTCGCGGGCGTCTCGGGGTCGAAGCCCGGATCGGTCTCGTCGCGGTTGTCGAGCCAAAGCGCCTGCCGGTCGAAGTCCGGCTCCGCCTCCAGCCAATACAGGATGTCCCGCAGCTGGAAACTCTGCGGCCGGACGTCGGCGGCCGGCACCCCCGCCTGGCGGTAGGCATCGATCATCGCCTGCGCGTACTGATCCTGAGTGTAGCCCCCGAACGGCATCGCGACCTCGGGCGCCTTCAGTTCCGGGATGAACCGGCGCCCCAGGGATTTCACCAGGGCGATGTAATCGCCGTGGGTCATCGGGGTGCCGGTGGTGGCGTAGAGGTCCGTACGCCAGCGCGGGGTGGCGTTCATGTAGGCGGCGCGGGTCGTGGCCTCCGCGTCGAAGGCGTCCATCTTTCCGTTCAGGGTCCGGAACTCGGCCAGCGTCAGGTCGCCGGTGCAGCAGCGCGCGCTCGCCTTGCGCCCGGTGGCGGGATCGGCCGGTTGGAAGTCGCGGCTGCATTTCGCCGCGAGTTCGGGCCGCGCCAGGATGTCGGTGGTGGTGTGGAGGTCGCACTGCGCATGCCGGCAGACCAGGTGCCGGTCCCGCGTGAAGAGGACGTCGCATTCGATCGAACCGGCCCCCATGCGGGCCGCCGCGCGGACGCCCTCCCGGGTGTGCTCGGGAAATTGCAGCGGGGCGCCTCGATGCGCGATCGAGAAGGCGCGGGCCGTGTAGGTTCTGTCGGAACCGCAGGCCCGAAGGCGATCCTGCACCGGGCCGGGCTTCATGCTGTCGACGAGGTAGAACGGACGCGGTCCGATCTGAGCGATCTCGCCAGCGCGCGCCTCGCCACCGGACAGCCCGGCGAGGAGCGCCGCTCTCAGGATGATGCTCCGCATGGCTCTCTGCGCTCCACGCTTCGTTCACACCGGTATCGAGCGGTAGCCCGGAACCGTGACCGGCCCGTGAAAGACTGGTGGCGCACCGATGTTGCCTTTCGGCGTGCCGGCGTGGAACAGGGGCCTCCGCGCGCGCCACCCCGGCCCTTCCAAGTCCACCCCGGCCCTCCATGTCCACCGCGACTCTTCTCGGCTTCGGCGCGATCCTGCTGTGGTCGCTGCTCGCCCTGCTGACGGCTCTGTCGGGGGCGGTACCGCCGTTCCAGCTCGCCGCGATGACCTTCGCCATCGGGGGACTCGCGGGCTGCGTCAGCTGGATCGTGCGTCCGGCGGGGCTCCGGGGCCTACGCCAACCCTGGCCGGTCTGGCTCCTCGGCATCGGCGGCCTGTTCGGCTACCATTCCCTCTACTTCGCCGCGCTGCGCCTCGCGCCGCCGGCGGAAGCCGGCCTGATCAACTATCTCTGGCCCCTGCTCATCGTGCTCCTCTCGGCGCAGATGCCGGGCGCGGCCGGCCTGCGCGCCGGGCATCTCGTCGGCGCCGCCCTGGGCTTGGCCGGCGTCGTGGCCCTGTTCGCCGGGCGGGGCGGCCTCGATTTCCAGCCCGGGGCACTGCCCGGCTACCTCGCGGCTCTGGCGGCCGCCTTCGTCTGGTCGGCCTATTCCGTGCTCTCCGCGCGGGTCGGCGCGGTGCCGACGGACGCGGTGGCGGGCTTCTGCCTCGGCACCGCCGCCCTGAGCCTCGCCTGCCATTGGGCCTTCGAGACGACGCTGTGGCCGGTGGGCGCCGTGCAATGGGGCGCAGTCCTCGCCCTCGGCCTCGGCCCCGTGGGCGCCGCCTTCTACCTCTGGGACGTCGGCGTGAAGCGGGGCGACCTTCGGCTCCTCGGCGTCGCCGCCTATGCGGCGCCCGTGCTCTCGACCATCACCCTCGTGGCCGGCGGCTACGCGGACCCGAGCCCGGCCCTTGGACTGGCCTGCGCCCTCATCATCCTGGGCGCCGGGATCGCCGTCCGGGCCTCGCGGGCCGGCGACCGTTAGGTCCGCGGGGTCGGCCGCCAATCCGGGGGAGCCATCTCGAAGCCGGCGAACTCGAAGGCCGGCGCGACCGTGCAGCCGACCAGCGTCCAGGCCCCGAGGCTCGTGGCCGTCTGCCAATGGCCGGCCGGCACGACGATCTGCGGCTGCTGCCCGCGCGCGAGGTCGGGCCCGAGATAGGCCGCCGTCGCGTCGTGCCCGTTGGGGCTCTGGGTGATCACCAGCGGCGCGCCGGCGTGCCAGTGCCAGATCTCGGCGGCATCGACCCGGTGCCACTCCGAGACCTCGCCCGTATCGAGCAGGTAATAGATCGCGCTGCCGACGGAGCGCCCGTCGATGGTGCGGGCATCGCGAAAGGTCTCGCGGTAATGCCCGCCCTCCGGGTGCGGGGCCAACCGCAAGCGGGCGATGATTTCGGCGGCGGTCGGGCCGCCCGGTCCAGGGCCCATGGGCATTCCGTTCTGTTGCGGGTGAGACGGCATCAGGGCTCCAGGGCCGAGGCCGGCAGCCGCATCCCCGGAGGGGCTTCGGGCGCCGTCTTCGGACGGGCCTTGGGCTTGGTGCCCGGGTTGGATCTGGCCACGGGAGCCGCCTTGACGGTCGGCGCCTCGCCGCAGGACTGGAAGGCGAGCTGTGCCAGGGGCTGGCCCGCCTCCGAGACGATGTTGAGGGTGTCGGGCAGGGGCGTCGGGGTCGGGTCCCAGCGGATGGTCCCACCCTTCGCCCCCTCCAGGGCGGCGGGCGCGCCGCCCCGGCGCAGGGCGTACAGGTCCGGCCCGTAGGCGGTCGCGACCTTGCCGGCGATGACGACCTGCAGCACCCGCGCCGTCTCCGGCGTCAGCGGCAGCAGGGGGTTCTCGACCACGATGAGCCCGGTCCGGGTGACCCAGACGGAGAAGTTCTTCGGTCCCTCGTAGAGGGCGGCCTTCTCCCCGCAGGCGACGGTGAGGTCCGCACGCGGGGCGGGTGGCGGCGCCGCCGGCGTGAGGGTCTCCGGTGCGCTGGCGGCGGGCGGCGGCGCGACCGGCTTCGGCTTGGCCGGCGCGACCTTGCGGGGCACCGTCTTTCGCACCGGGGCGGCGGCGGCCGGTTCGTCCGGCGCCGGCTCCTGAGCCGCGGCGGCGTGCGTCCAGGCGGCGAGGAGCGCGGCGAGGGCCAGGCGGGCCGCAGGACCCGAGCGGGTCGTGGGGGTCGGGCGGGTGGGACGCATCCGCGGATCCGTCATCGGGTGCCGTCGCCGGGAGGCAGGCGCCGGACATCCGGTTGCTGCTCGATGGGCAGGATCGTCGCGGAACGGTCGATGGGGCTGGTCCGGGGCGTTTGCAGGCTGCGCATCAGGGTCTCCTCGTCCTCCTCCATGAGGTCCTCCATCAGATCCTCCTCGCGCGCCATGCGCAGTTCGGGCCGCCGTGCGCGGGCCATCATCGCCATCACCACGATGCACGAGAGGGTGAAGACCGCGATCGCGGCCAGGATCAGGGTGGTTTCCATGCCGCCGTCAGCGTTACCCCAGGATGGCCGGCGATGCATCCGCCGCCCGGCTTGGGAGACGGACCCGGAACGGTCCTTGCGTGGCACCGCACGGGCGTCGAACGTCCGGGTGGCGATGTCGGGCCGGCATACCCGTCCGCCGGGGCATACCTTGCCCGGCGGGATACAGGTGCCCAGCGGGGATACCTGCCTGTCTGGGGATGTCCGGCCCGGGGATCGCCCCACCGCCACCGGATTGTCCTATGACGGTCCCCGTCCACCCCGTCACCAAGGTCCATCGATGCGCATGCACGACCGCAGCCCGGATCACGCGGTTCCGACCCCCGGGGTTCCTGCCCACGGGGTTCCTACCCACGGGGTCCTCGCGCCCGAGGCCCTCGAGGCGGATCTCCTCGGGCTGATCGAGGAATCCCGCGAACAGGCGGCGGAGGATCCGTTCCGCAATCCCGTCCTGGCGGTGACCCTGGCCATCACCCGGCGGTTCGATCGCGGTGAGATCGGCGAGGAGGTCCTCGACGGCCTGTTCGCCCGGCTGCGGGCGCAGGCCCTGGCCGAACGGGCCGAGCGCCTGCGCGCCTATGTGGGCCTTGAGCGGGATGCGGCCTCCGGGCAGGAGGCCCACACGCCGGCACGCCTCGTCGCGGCGATCCCGAAGCGCCAGGGCGATTTCGAGGCGTTTCGCGACCTCGTCGGCCGCACGGGCTTTGCCGTGGTGTTCACGGCGCATCCGACCTTCGGCATGCCCCGGGCGGTCGCCGGCCTCATCGCCGAGGCCGCGAGCGAGGCGGATGCGGCCGCGCGCCGGCCCCTGACGGAGAAGGCCGCCGCCCTCTCCACCCGGCCCGATCCGGCCATCTCCCTCGACGACGAGTTCGAACAGGCCTGCGTCGCGGCCAATCACGGCCGTTCGGCCCTGGACGCCTTCAACGACGCCCTCCTGGAGGCCGCCCGCCAGCGCTGGCCCGACCGCTGGACCGAACTCGTGCCGAAACCCTTCGCCATCGCCAGCTGGGTCGGCTGCGACACGGACGGGCGCACGGATATCGGGTGGTGGGACACCCTGCGCTACCGCATCGAATCGAAGCGCATGCAGCTCGACCGGGTGATGCGCCACCTGCCGCAGGTGCCCGCGACCCAGGTGGTCCGCGACCTCACGGCCGGGGCGCTGGCGGCGGTCAATCGCCAGCTCGCCGTGGCCCCGCGCCTCGGCACCAAGCCGTCCCTCGAGGCGGTCCACCGCTTCGCCCTCGCCCTCATCATCGAGCGCGAGCGCGCCCAGACCGACGCCACCGCGATCCTCGCCGGCCTCGCCGGGGCCATGGGCGGGGTCGCGACGGACGAGGAGCGGCGCGCCATCGCGATCCTGCGCTCGGGCATCGCCACCCACGGCCTCTCCAACGCCCTGCCCCATTTCCGGCTCAACGCCAGCCAGATCCACAACGCCGTGCGCCGGGTGACCGACCTCGAGGGCGAGCCGACCGACGCGGCCCAGCGCCGCTCCCACCTCTCGACGATCCACGCGCTGCTCAACGACGTCCACGCCGTGGACGTGGATTTCGGGGCGCTCGCCGCCGAGCGGGCCTCGGCCGCCCGGCTGATGATGACCATCACCCAGATCCTCAAGCACGTGGACGGCACGCATCCCGTGCGCTTCCTCATCGCCGAGACGGAGACGGGCTACACCCTGCTGGCCGCCCTCTGGCTCGCCCGGCACTACGGGATCGCCGACAAGGTCGAGATCACGCCCCTGTTCGAGACCGCCTCGGCCCTGGAGCAGGGCATCCGCGTCCTCGACGACGCCCTGCGCAACCCGCATTGGCGGCAATACCTCAAGCGCATCGGCCGCCTCACGGTGCAGTTCGGCTACTCGGATTCCGGCCGCTACGTCGGCCAGCTCGCCGCGAGCTTCTGGATCGAGCGCCTGCGCCTGCGCATCACCGAACTCATGGTGCAGAACGACCTCACCGGCGTCGAACTCGCCATCTTCGACACCCACGGCGAATCCATCGGCCGGGGCGCCCACCCGACGAGCCTGCGCGACCGCCTCGCCTATCTCGCCCCCGAGGATGCGCGCCGGCGCAACCGGGCGGCGGGCATCCGGGTCCGTCTCGAATCGAGCTTCCAGGGCTCCGACGGCTACCTCATGTTCGGCACCCTGCCGCTCGCGAAAGCCACGGTGGAGCGCATCGCCGAGCACGTCTTCGCCCTGGATCTCACCGACGACGATTCGTTTGCCGACTATGTCCTGTCCGATGCGACGAATGGTGCCGACGAGGCCGACGACCCGATCTACGGCGAGGCCGACTTCTCCGCCGAATTCTTCACGGTGGTGCGCCAGGACATGGAGACCCTCGTCGACGACCCGGGCTACGCCGCCCTGCTCGGCACGTTCGGCCCGAGCCTCCTCGACCGCACCGGTTCACGACCCGTGGCGCGCCAATCCGATGGCGGGGGCCCGAGCATGATCACCCATCCGCGCCAGATGCGGGCGATCCCCAACAACGCGATCCTGCAGCAGCTCGGCTTCCTCGCCAATTCCCTGCACGGCATCGGCCGGGCCGCCGGCCGGGCGCCGGACCTGTTTCGCGACATGCGGCGCGATTCCGTGCGGTTCTCCCGGGCCTTCCGCCTCGTCCAGCACGCCGCCAGCGTCGGCGATCTCGACGTGCTGCGGGCCTATGTCGACACCCTCGACCCGGCCGTGTGGCTCGAGCGGGCGCGGCGCACCCAGCGCGATGCGCGACGGGAGGAACTCGTGGTCATCGCCACCGCCCTCGACCGCCTGCGTCTGGCGCCGGACCTGCGCCGGCTGTTCGGGCGCCTCACCTGCGACTGGCTCAGCCTCCAAGCGGCGGCCCCCGACCTCGGTAAGATGTCGCCCCGCCTGACTCTGCTGCACGCCATCCGCCTGGCCCTGATCCACCGGATCTGGTTCCTGGCCGTTCACATCCCGGGCTTCCGGCCGCAATCGGGCGTGAGCCGCGAGGCCCTCATCGAGCGCTTCCTGCGTCTCGACATCGACGGTTGCCTGACTCTGCTGGAGGACATCTTCCCGGTGACCCCGGACCCGACGCTCGGTCTCAACTTCGGCGAACCGGCGGGGCCGCGCGATGTCGGCACCTATGAGGCGGAGCACAACACCCTGTTCGAGCCGATCCGCCGGTCCTTCGCCCGGGTGCGAGAGCTCTCCGGTATGATCCAGCACGAGGTCGGCGCGTTCGGGTAGCCGCACGGCCGCGTGCTGCACCGCACATGGAAACGCCGGCCACGGGGGGCCGGCGTGTTCAGGCGATTCCCTGCCAGACCCGACCCGCGGGTCGGAGGAGTCTTCAGGCCGAAGGGAACGAAGCGTAGCGAAGCGGCGACTGCGTGCCACGCAGGCCGTCGGCGACGCGGTAGTTCTGCGCCTTCGAGAGGATCCGGCCACCGATCTGCTGGGCGCCGATATCCGCGAGCTCGCGGTCGGTCAGCTGGGCGATCTGGCGCGCGGTTTCGTTGTCCTTCCAGCGGGACTTCAGGCTGGTGATGAGGGAGAGGGTCACGGGCTTTGCTTTCCGGCTTTGTCTCTGCCGCCCTGGTCTCGTTCGGCGGCGTCTGATCGGAAAGTAAGGTTTGTGCACTGCAACGACGAGAGGGAAAGCGGGTGGGTCAGCCATGCTCCTTGGGCATGGAGTGTGCAGGGATTGCTTAAGGTCGATGCAATCCAGCCCAGTTTTTCAGCTTCGGTCCGGCGTGCCGTCCAGTTGAGCGGAAGCGGGTTCGCCGGGGACACCCCGGCGCAACGCGGTTCGGGCGGGGCGATCCGGTCCGGAGCGGTCGGGCACGGTCCCTAGCGGGCCCAGACGCCCAGCCGTTCGGTCCGGGCACGATCCTCGGCGGCGACGAGATCGGGCGTCGCCTCCGACGAGGCGCGGCCGCCGCCGTTGAACAGCACCACCTCCGACAGGTCGCGGCCGTCGACGTTACACAGGCGCGCCTCGCTGCCCGCCACGGGCTGGCAGGTGACCGTGCGTCCGGCGAGATAGCGTGTGAGTTCGTCCGCCTGGCCCCCGCGCACCCATTCGACGCCGAACAGGCGCACGAGCTTCCCCGCCACGCGCAGGGTCGCGGTGTCGATGACCTCGACGGGGCCGGTCAAGGCATCGGCGGCCCGCTCGCCGACGGCCTTCGCCGCTTCGCTCACGGCGGGGGGAACCGTCTCGGTGGCGGACGGGGCGGCGTCGGAGACCGGCGGCGGCAATGGCGTTTGGGTGTCCTCGCCGGAGCGCTGGGCCACGGCGATCAGGACGACGAGCCCGAGAAGGCCGGCGCCGGCGGCGAGAACCCGGCGGTCGCGAAGCACCCCACCCTCCCGCATGGTCCCGTGCAGGCGCGCGCCCGTGTCGGCGAAACCGCCCCGCGCCCGCCCCGCCGCCTGGCGCGCGAAGGTGCCGAGGCCGCCCGGCCGGGTCGCCGTTTCCGTCAATGGGAGCGCGGACTCCGTGGACGTCGCAGCAAGAGGCGCAGCGAAGCGCCGGCGCAGGCCCTGCCAGCGCTCGGTCGCCTGCCCGGCGAGGGCTCGACCACGGGTGGCCGAACGGGCGAGGGCGCGTCTGGCCTGCGTGGATCGGGCCTCGACGAACCGGGCTGCGGCGCCCGGAGCGGCCGGCACCGGAGTGGCGGATTCCCTAGCAGCGGCGCCTTCCGACGCGGCCTCGGGTGCAGGCGCGGCGGCCTCGGGCACTGGCGGCACGAACAGGGCCGGGTGAAGGCGGCGCAGGTCCGCGACGAAATCGGCCAGGGTCATGGCCGGCTCGGAATCGACGGTCGGTTCGGGGCCGGCCTTGCCCGTGCCCTCGCTCGGCCCCGCGGGGCCGCGACGCGGGTGGCCGACCCTGTCGAGGATCCGGTAGCCCGGCGGCGCGTCCTGCGGCTCGGCGACGGCTTCCGTGAGAAGCTGGAGGGTCCGCTGCGCCAGGGGATGGCCGCCCTGGGCGGCGATCTCCTCGGCGATCCGGGTCCGCAGGGCGGCGCGCGCCAACGCGTCGGGGGTATCGCCCGGTCCCTCTCGCGGATCACGGGGTTTCAAGGCGCTCACTTCCAAGGCGTGGACCACTCCCAGGGATTCTACGACGCAGCGGGATCACGCCCCGCGCGTGCGTCCCGCTATAGCGCCGAGCGGCCCCGGACCATAGCGGCGCAGCACGCGACTGGTTTCCGAGACGATGACCGGGCGGGGGCCGGACAGGTCGATGGTGAGAACGAGGTCCGACACACCCTGTGCCCGGGTGCCGCGGGCCGGGTTCTCTGCGCGGTAGTCGAAGGTGGTGCGGACGATGCAGGTCGCGGTGGCGGCGTTGCAGGCGGTGCGCGTGGCGCCGGATTGCGGCTCGTAGCGGCGCACCGGCCAGCGGGCGGCGAAGCGGCGCTTCTCGGCCATCAGCGCGGCCAGGGAAACGACCCGGCCATGGAAGCGCACACGCTCGCCGTAGAAGCGCGGTGCGGCGGTCACGAGACCGAGGCCCGGAGCGGAGACGCTGTCGAGATAGTCGTCGCTCAGGCGCTCCGCCGCGGCGGCCCATTCGGGGAACCGGTCGGCCGAGGCCATGGACGTTGCGGGGGCTGCCGTCGCCATGGGCGTCGCCGGCACGGCGGGGACACGCGACAGGCGGCGGGGCGGCGCATCCTCGGGCCCCCGATACCGGGCGGACGGACGAGCCGGGCGGCGCACCGCAGCCGGCGGACTCGGTTCCGCCCTGGCGGAGGCCCGCGGCGTGCCGGAATCCGATTGCATCCTCGCCCCGGTCCGGGCTTCGGGCTCGCTGCCGGATCCGGCCTTGGCCGCATCGCCCTTCGTCTCGGTCTTACCCTCGGCCTTGCTCTCGGTCTTGGCCGGCGGATCGATCCAGCCCGGTCCCGACTGGGCCTGGGCCGGCCCACCGATCCAGAGGACGCCCATCAACGCGGCGAAGCAGACGGAACACGAACCGTAGCGCATGGCATCATCACCGGGGTCGCGACCGATGCGAAAGGTTCGCGGAGCAGAGCGGTCGATGGGGGTTGAACGTTTCGTGAGCGCGCTCGGTTTCGCGCCATCGACGCTCAACGTACGATGATCCGCGACCGTGGCGCCAGGGTCACAGCCTCACGATCCCGCTTTCCCGGTGCCCTCGGCCTTGCCATCCCGGGCGGGCAACCCACCTTGACCGTACTGGGTCCGGGCCCCTCTGGCGGTCGAGGCGTTGACCGTGATGTCGGACCCCTTCTCTGCCTTTGCGCTCACGCGGCGCGAACGCACCGGAGGGTCTCCAACCCCATGCCGATTCAGATTTCCCGTCGCACCGTTCCCAAGGCCTGCGCGTGAGCGCCGGTCCGCAGGCCCGCCGGGGCCTCCTCCTCGTCAACCCCAATGCCCGCAACGGCGGCTTCTCCCTCGATGCCGTGCGCGAGGCCCTGCGCGAGGGCGGCATCGAACCCTTCGAGCCACCGGGCGATCCCGACTGTACGGCCGTCATCAAGCGGCATGCGGCGCAAAGCGACCTGGTGATCCTCGGCGGCGGCGACGGGACCCTGAACGCGGCGGCGCCCGCCCTCGTCGAGACGGGCCTGCCCCTCGGCATCCTGCCGCTCGGCACCGCCAACGACCTCGCCCGCTCCCTCGGCCTGCCCCCCGATCCGGTGGCGGCCGCGACACTCATCGCCACGGAGGAGGCCCGGCCGGTCGATCTCGGCTGCGTCAACGGCCACTACTATTTCAACGTCGCCAGCATCGGCTTCTCGGCCGAGCTCGCCGGTGACCTCACGGCCGAATCCAAGAAGAAGTGGGGCACCGTCGGTTACGGCATCGCCGCCATGCGGGTCCTGCGCCGGGTGCGGCCGTTCACGGTCTATCTCGAGCATGACGGGCAGACCGAGACGATCACCACCATCCAGGTCTCGGTGGGCAACGGGCGTCATTACGGCGGCGGCATGACCGTGGAGGAAACCGCCACCGTCGACGACGGCAAGCTCGACTTCTACAGCCTGGAGGTGAAGCACTGGTGGCGGCTGCTCGCCCTGCTGCCGGCCCTGCGGCGGGGCACGCAAGGGAAGGCCGCGGACGTGCGTGCCTTCCACACCACCGAAATCGTGGTGAAGACGAAGAAGCCCCGGCCAGTGAACACCGACGGCGAGCTGTCGACCTACACACCGGCCTACTTCAAGGTCTTCCCCAAGGCCGTCCGCATCTTCGCGCCGGAGGCGTCGCAGCGCCCGGGCGTCGCGCGTCCTACCTTCACCCTGCCCTTCTAGTACCTTCGCCTTCCAGTACCCTGCCCTTCTCGACGTTCGGAACAGCCCTCCCGTGGACAGCATCCTTCCCCTTCTCAGCGACCCGACCGCCTGGGCGGCCCTCGCCACCCTCATCGTGATGGAGGTGGTCCTCGGCATCGACAACCTGATCTTCATCTCGATCCTGACAAACAAGCTGCCGGCCCACCAGCAGGACCGGGCGCGGCGCATCGGCATCGGCCTCGCCCTGGTGCTCCGCCTCGGGTTGCTCGGGACCGTCGCCTACATCGTCGCCCTGACGCAGCCGGTCTTCACGGTGCTGGGTCACGCCTTCTCCTGGCGCGACCTGATCCTCATCGGCGGCGGTCTCTTCCTGCTGTGGAAGGCCACCAAGGAGATCCACCACACCATGGAGCCGGAGCCGGAGGACAAGGGCCTGGGGCAGGCCGTGACCCTCGGCTTCGCCACGGCCATCGGCCAGATCCTCGTCCTCGACCTCGTGTTCTCCATCGACAGCATCATCACGGCGGTGGGCATGACCGAGCACGTGCCCATCATGGTGGTGGCCGTCGTCTGCGCCGTGACGGTGATGCTGGTGGCGGCGAACCCGCTCTCGCGCTTCATCGCCGCCAATCCCACGGTGGTAATGCTGGCGCTGGGCTTCCTCATCATGATCGGCATGACGCTGATCGCGGAGGGGTTCGGTGCCCACGTCTCCAAGGGCTACATCTACACAGCCATGGCGTTCTCGGCCGGTGTCGAAGGCCTCAACATGCTGTCCCGGCGTCGCCGCAGGGCCAAGCAGGGCGCAGCCGGCCCCGCCAAGGGGTAGGACCCGTCGGTTTCACGGGAAAACAAGAAGGCCCGCCGGATCGCTCCGGCGGGCCTTCTTCGTATGGGCACACGACGTCCCGCCCACAGGCGGACGAGCGGCGCGGTTTCATACCAAGTCCGGTCGATCGCTTCGCGATGCGGATTTGGGCTTCGCTCAGGCGCCGCGCGGGCCGCCTGAGACTGTCTCCGAATGGATCATCCGGAGACAGTCTCAGAGGATGGATTCGGTGCCGGCTGCCTCGCGTTTGCAGATCGCCTGATCGGGCGCCGAGCCCCCCCCGGCGACGAGCTTGGTGATTTCCGCCCGGGCCCGCTCCAGATCGGCCCGGAACCCCGCATCCCCCTGAAGGGCCGCGAAGACGATGCTTCCGGCGGTACGGCCGGCCTGGACATCGCTCATCCAGTGCAAACCGCAGACGACGCGACTCTCGCCGTAGGACCGGGCGCGCACGAAGAACTGGGTCGCCTTCTCGGGCATCAGCGCGGCCATGATCGAAGCGTAGGTCCAGCCTTGGGTCGCGTGGCTCGAGGGGAAGCTGAACGCGTTGGCGATCTCGGCCGAGCGGACGACACAGATCTCCGCGTCGTTGCCGACGAACGGGCGGATACGGCGGTAATGTTCCTTCGGCCCCCGGGTCGCGCGGGCGATGTCGAGGCGCGAGCGCTCCAGCAGGGTCATCAGGGCAGGTGCGCGGGCCTGATCGATGCGCTGGCCGATGACGCAGGCGAAATCGTCGAGGATCGCGGAGGCGCCGTCGGCGACGTCCGTGGTGGCCAGAACCCAGCGGGGGGTGCCCTTGAGGGAGCGAGTCGCCGTGAAGGCGGCCTTGTCGGCGGTTTCCGCCGCCGACTGGCCGCGCGGCGGCGCGGGGAGGATCGCCACGGTGTCGGGCGCCACGGCGTCGGCGAGATAAGGCTGGCGCGCCACCTTGGCCGGCGTCACCGGCGTGGTGGCCACGGAGGGGGCGGAGGCGGGTTTGCCGGGTGCATCCTTGACGGGCGCATCCTTGGCCAGTGGATCTTTGGGCTGCATATCCTCGGCGCAGACCGGCCCGATTCCAGCGACGGTGGCGAGGAGGACGAGGGCGAAGGGTAGGCGGGCCATCGGCGTCTCTGAGAGCGTGTGTGGAACTGGGGACGAAAGGCGGAGCAGCCTCGTGTCATAGGGTTCCCATGTAACGGCCCTATGGCAAGGGCCGATCCTTCGCACACGCCGCCTGAACGGTGCCCGACGGCGTGTTTTGTCACTCGCCGCGTCGGCACGCCGTTGAGACCTTGGCCCGGCGTTTCGTGACGCCCCTCGTGCCCTCAGGCCGCGCGGATCGCCGCCGCGACTTCGCCGGGATACTCCTCGTGCGGGCTCAGGGCACCCGGCACCGACGCGCGGGCGACGTGGCCGGTAGCGACGAGCGCATCCATCTCGGCGCCGGAGCGGCGCGGCGCCCGTTCGGGGCGCAGGACGAGGATCGGCGGCAGGCCGTCATCGGTGAACAGGTCGAGGAAGTCCTTGCGGGTCTCGCACGGGTCGAGGCCGCCGGTGACGAAGGCGGCGGTGCCGAAGCGGCCGCCGGGGTGGCGGGTGACGGCGTGCTTGTCGGCGATGACACCCGGTGTGACGTGGGCGGGATCGGCGTAGACGTGGGCCCGCATCATCCGGCCGATCACCGGCGGGCTGATGTTGAGGCGGTACAGGGCTTCGCCGAGCACCGGCAGCTCGACGGCGCGGCGGATGCCCGCGATGAGGCCGCGCCGGTTCGGTCCCATCATGGTGGGGAACGGGCCGCGCCAGGTCGGCGCCACGAGGACGAGACGCGCGAACAGGCCGGGATGCCGTCGGGCCGCCGCCACGAGATAACCCGCCGCGTGGCCCGCGGCGACGCCGAGCGCGTAGGGGCCGCGCTCCGCCGCCAGCAGGGCGTCGAGGAACCCGTGCATCGTGGTGGGATTCAGGGCGATCCGCGGCCGCGTCCGGTCGCCGAAGCCCGGCCAGTCCGGTACGTGGCATCGGAAGTCATGGCCAAGGTCCCGCGCCAGCGGCCGCATCTCGGCCCGGGCGGAGATCGACGACAGGGCGGGGAGCAGCAGGGCATCGGGACCGTTGCCGATCACGTCGCACGGCGTCGGCAGCGGCCGTCCGGCGACGGTGAGGGACAGGCTACGGGCGGAGCAGGCCGGCTCGATCATCGCGCAGTTCCAACGGGTGCGTCGTCGGCAAGATGGGGTCGCCCCCCTCCCCCCGACATGCGGCACAATACCAGTGCTCCCGCCGCTCCGAAGCGGGATCGCGGCGATCCGCCGGACGGGTCTGCCCGCCGGCGGGGGGCCAGACCCCGCCGAGCCTGCGCTCGACCGGGGTCCGCCGACGGATTCAGGTCCGCAGCAGTTCGTTGATGGCGGTCTTGGAGCGGGTGCCGGCATCGACGCGCTTGACGATGACCGCGCAGTACAGGCCCGGGCCGGGCGTGCCGTCCGGCAGGTCCTTGCCCGGCGTGGTGCCGGAGACCACGACGGAGTACGGCGGCACGCGGCCGTACATGACCTCGCCCGTCGACCGGTCGATGATTTTGGTGGAGGCGCCGATGTAGACGCCCATGGAGAGCACGCTGCCCTCGCCGACGATCACGCCCTCGGCCACCTCGGCGCGAGCGCCGATGAAGCAGTTGTCCTCGATGATGACCGGATTGGCCTGGAGCGGCTCGAGCACCCCGGCGATGCCGGCGCCGCCGGAGATGTGGCAGTTCTTCCCCACCTGCGCGCAGGAGCCGATGGTGACCCAGGTGTCGACCATGGTGCCCTCGCCGACATGGGCGCCGAGGTTGATGAAGGACGGCATCAGCACCGCGCCGGGCGCGATGTAGGAGCCGCGCCGCACGACGCAGCCGGGCACCGCCCGGAAGCCGGCCTCGCGAAAATGCTTCTTCTTCCAGCCCTCGAACTTGGACGGGACCTTGTCCCACCAAGTCGCGCCGTCGGGGCCGCCATGGATGATCTCCATGTCGTTGAGGCGGAAGGACAGCAGCACCGCCTTCTTGAGCCACTGGTTGACCTGCCACTCGCCGTCCACCTTCTCGGCGACGCGGGCCTTGCCGGCATCGAGGAGGTCGAGGGCGTGCTCCACGGCGTCGCGCACGGCGCCCTTGGTGCCGGTGTCGATGCCGGCGCGCTCCTCCCAGGCGGTCTCGATGGTGGTGGCGAGGTCGGCGTGGGACATGACGGCTTCCGGGGATGAGACGAGGGTTCCGTGCTTACAAAAGCCCGCCCGCCCTGTCACCTCGGCCGCGTCACCCGTCAGCCGGCAGTCAGGGGTTTCGACGCGGCGTGGCCGCAGGCGTCGAAGCGGCGCTGAATCAGGACGTAGTCCTTGCGCGTGGTGTTGAAGTACTTCGCCGAGACGGAAACCTCCGGTTTGCCCGGCGCCCCCGACGGAAGCCGGTCCGTGATCCGTTCGATGGTGCAGCACTCGGTCCGGTCGTCGAGGTAGTCGAGACGGTTGCCGTAGGCGCGTCCACCGTGATCGCCCTCGCGGACGATGTTGCCGATCATGATGTCGATGAAGTTCTGGTCAGTGAGGGAGCTGTTGGTCTCGTGGCAGACCATGAGCCGGCCGGAATAGACCGCGACGGCGTAGACGGCTCCCAGGCTGACGAGGCCGAGGAAGGCCACGCCGGCGATCTGCGCCCGCCGGTCCTGCGCATCCTGCGCGAGATGGTTCAGCATGGTCCTGAAGTGTCTCCGAGGAAGGCCGGAACTCCACCGATCCCCCTCACCCGTTCCGCTGATCCAGCCTGCGCCCGCGTGTCTTAGGAAAGCCCTCACGCGGTCGTGAGCATTCGCGACATTGATCGAAAGAGGACCGTCCGAACTCCGGGGACCGGCGCTCGGGCGCCGCGCGGGCTCACGTTGCTGGCTCAGGCGCCGCGCGGGCTATGCCACCGCGCCGCCATCACCCCGAAGCACGGGCGTCACGGCATCGAAGCGCCGGCGAACCCGGTCGAGGTCGCCCGCGAGGGAGGTCAGGTCGTCGGCGAGTTCGTCGTGGATGGCCTGCGCGGCCTGCGGGAATTCCGCCAGCACCCGCCGCATCAGGACGGGCGTGATGCGGAGTACCTCCGCCGCCGCCGCCGCATGGGCGTCCGTCGGCCGCTCACCGGGCAGGAGCAGGGCGAGGCGGCCGATGAGGGCGGAGCGGCCGAGCGTGATGGTCTCGCCGCCGGCCACGCGGGGCGCCAGGGCGATGGTGCCCGACAGGACGACGAAGCCGCCATCCGAGGCGTCGCCGCGGGCGAACAGCCGGTCGCCGGAGCCCAGGCTGCGCCGCTCGGCGGCGAAGGAGAGCAGGCGCAGGGCGTCGCGGCCCAGGAATCCGAACAGGGGGGCGCCGGCCAGGATCGCGATGTCGTCGTCCAGCCCCAAGCCGCCCTATCCCTTCCGTCGATGGGCGAGCTTACCGCAAGCCGCGCGGCGGCGCGATACGCTACGGAAGCAGCTTGTAGCCGCCGCCCTCTGTCACCAAGATCGCCGCGAGTCCCGGATTCGGCTCGATCTTCTGGCGCAGGCGATAGATGTGCGTCTCGAGGGTGTGGGTGGTCACCTGGGCGTTGTAGCCCCAGACTTCCGCGAGCAGCGTGTCCCGGCCCACCACCGCACACCCGGCGCGGTAGAGGAAGCGCAGGATCGCGGTCTCCTTCTCGGTCAGCTTCAGCTTCGACCCGCGCGCGTCGACCAGGAGCTTGGCGCCGGGGCGGAAGGTGTAGGGCCCGATCTGGAACACCGCATCCTCACTCGCCTCGTGGCTGCGCAGGTGGGCGCGGATGCGGGCGAGCAGGACCGCGAACTTGAACGGCTTGGTGACGTAGTCGTTGGCTCCGGCTTCGAGCCCCTCCACCGTGTCGTCCTCGGAATCCTGGCCCGTGAGCATGATGACGGGCCCGCGATAGCCGTTCCGGCGCATGGCCCGCACGGCCTCGCGTCCGTCCATGTCGGGCAGGCCGACATCCATCACCACGAGGTCGATGCGATCGTCGGTCACGCAGGCGATGGCGCTGGTGGCATCCGCCAGGCCGATTACCCGGAACTCTTCGTAGAGGTCCAGTTGCTCCGTCAGGGTTTCCCGCAACGAAGCATCGTCGTCGCAGACCAGCAGGCGATGGGTATTGGGCATCGACCAGACGACTTTCGCGCACGAGTGAGGTCACGTCCAGCGCGTGATCCTCAGACCAGGGGAAGGGATTAAGGCGTCCGCCTCAAGCGGAATCCAGAGAGGCGGCGGCAGAACGAAAACGATTTGATGGACCGCGCGTCTTCAGGAAAAGACGCGCGTATGCGCAGTAATATCCCCACAAACGACCGACGACTGCCTAAAGTTTCAGTCCGGTCGCGTGGCAAATGACGGAGGGGCCGAAGGTCTGCCGATGATGGCATCCCGTGCCGTCCCGGGCGATAAGGTGCCCCATGAAACGAACGACGCTCTCGCACCTGCGCGTCCGTGCCCTCGTGGGCGACCGCACCCGTGGACAGGTTCTCGCCGGTCCGGCCGTCATCCCCTGTGCCCTCGGGCGCTCGGGGCTGGTCCAGCGCAAGCGCGAGGGCGACGGCGGCTCGCCGCGGGGGCACTTTCGCCTGCGGGGGGGCGCCTACCGTCCCGACGTGTTCGCGGCCCGACCGCGCACCGCCCTCGCCCTGCGCGCGACGCGACCGAGCGACGGCTGGTGCGACGAGCCCGGGGACCGGCGCTACAACCGGCCCGTCACCCTGCCCTGCCCTGTGAGCACGGAACGGATGTGGCGGGACGACGGTCTGTACGACCTCGTCATCGACCTCGACTACAATCGCGGACCGATTCGCAAGCGCCTCGGTTCGGCGATCTTCTTCCACTGCGCGCGGCCGGGCTACACCCCAACGGAGGGCTGCGTCGCCCTGAAGCGCGCGGATCTCGCCCGGCTCCTGCGCCGTCTCGGGCCGCGCACGCGGATGTGGATCGGATAACCTCATCGCGCGCCGTCAGTGCGCCGGCACGGCGTTCGGAACGCCGTCGCCCCGCCGCGCCGGATCGGCCAGGGTCAGGATCAGACCGGCCGCGATCAGGCACAGGGCGCCGGCGGCGAAGAAGGCCGGCAGGTAGCTCGACAGGGCCGTGCGCGACAGGCCGGCACCGTAGGCCACCGTCGCCGCGCCGAGCTGATGCCCGGCAAACACCCATCCGAACACGAGGTTCGCCCGCTCCCGGCCGAAGCGCGACGCCGTCAACCGCACGGTCGGCGGCACGGTGGCGATCCAGTCGAGGCCGTAGAAGGCCGCGAACAGGGAAAGCCCGACGAACGAGAAGTCCGAGAACGGCAGGAACATCAGCGAGAGGCCGCGCAGGCCGTAGTACCAGAACAGCAGCCAGCGGTTGTCGTAGCGGTCGGACAGCCAGCCCGACGCGACGGTGCCGACGAAGTCGAAGATCCCCATCGCGGCGAGCACGCTGGCGCCCTGGACGGGACCGATGCCGTAATCGGCGCACAGGGGAATGAAGTGGGTCTGGATCAGTCCGTTGGTGCTGGCCCCGCAGATGAAGAACGTGGCGAACAGAACCCAGAACACCCGCGTCCGTCCGGCGTCGCGCAGGACCGCGACAGCCCCGCCCGCCGTCGGGGTCGAGGCGGCCGCGAGGGGTCTCGTCTCGCCGTAGGGCAGCAGGCCGAGATCCTCCGGCCGGTCGCGCATCAGGGCCAGGACGCCGAGCCCTGCGGCGAGCAGGAGCCCGCAGATCAGCAGGAGGGACGCCCGCCAGCCGAACCGCTCGGTCAGCGCCGCCAGGACCGGCAGCACCACAAGCTGGCCCGTGGCCGAACTCGCCGTGAGCAGGCCGACCACGAGGCCGCGGCGATGGGAGAACCACCGGGTCGCCACCGTCGCGCCGAGAACCAGGGCCGCCAGCCCGGTACCGATCCCGACGACCACGCCCCACAGCAGGATCAGGTGCCAGACTTGACTCATCCAAAGGGACGCCACGAGGCCGCCGGCGATGAGGGACAGGGCGGTCAGGACGACGCGGCGCGGACCGTACCGGTTCATCAGGGCGGCTGCGAAAGGTCCCATCAGGCCAAACAGCACCAGCCGGATGGCCAGGGCCGAGGAGATCGTCGCCGTGTCCCAGCCGAACTCCTTTTGCAGCGGAAGGATCAGCACGCCCGGCGCGCCCACCGCGCCCGCCGTCACCAGCATGGTCAGGAACGTGACCGCCACCACCACCCAGCCATAGTGGATGTCGCGGCGCGCGAAGGCGCCCGCCAGGGCCGTCGAAGGGTGGAGGGCCCGAAAGGCCATGCCTGATCGCTCCGGGGCGAACCGCCCGTCTCAGATGCGCGTTGCATAGGCGCATATGCACGCTTTATTCAAGCATCCCCCGTCGCGTCGTGGCGAAACATCTGGAAGTACCGGCATGACGGAGCCCACCCCCATCGCAATCTGCACGTGTCTCGCCGTCCGGCAGGGCGCACGGCAACTGACGCAATTCTACGACCGGCACCTCGCGCCGGCGGGACTGCGGGCGACACAGTATCCGATACTGGCCCGGCTCGGCCGGTCGGGTCCGATGTCGATCAATGCCCTCGCCACCGGGATGGTGATGGACCGCACCACGCTGGGCCGGGCGCTGCGTCCCCTCGAGCGGGAGGGATTGCTGGCGATCGGCGTCGGACGCGATGCCCGGACCCGCAAACTCTCGCTGACGCCGGCGGGTGCGGAGCGCCTGGCTGCCGCGGCGCCGCTCTGGCAACGGGCGCAGGCCGCCTTCGAGCAGGGATTCGGGGGCCCCGAGGCGGCGGCCCTTCGCGCCGCCATGGCGCGGGTGGTGGATACGCTCTGACGGCGCGGTCCTACTGGGTTCTTGAGGGCCGAGCCCCGAAGATCGCCGTACCGACGCGGATATGCGTGGCGCCCATCTGGATCGCCGCCGGGTAATCCGCGCTCATGCCCATGGACAGGATCGGCAGGTTGTGGCGTGCCGCGATGCGGGCGAGCAGGGCGAAATGGGCCGAGGGCGGGTCCTCCGCCGGGGGAATGCACATCAGCCCGTCGATCGCGAGGCCGTGGGTGTCGCGACACTCGGCCAGCAGGGCATCGACATGGGCCGGCGAGACGCCGGCCTTCTGCGGCTCGTCGCCGGTGTTGACCTGGACGAGGAGCTTCGGGGTCCGGCCGCTCCGCGCGATCTCCTTCCCGAGTGCCGCGGCCAGGGAGAGCCGGTCGAGGCCGTGGATCACGTCGAACAGCTCCACCGCCTCGCGGGCCTTGTTCGACTGGAGCGGCCCGACGAGGTGCAACTCCACGTCCGGGAACCGCTCCCGCAAGGCCGGCCACTTCGCCTTCGATTCCTGGACGTAGTTCTCTCCGAACACCCGGTGTCCCGCTTGCAGGGCCGGCAGGATGCCTTCGGCTGAAATCAGTTTCGAGACGGCGACGAGGGCGATGGACGCCGGATCGCGTTCGGCATCGTCGGCCGCCTGCCGGATTTTTCCGCGCACGGCCTCCAGGCCGGCGACGACATCGACGGCGGGCGGGCGGGCATACTCGAAGGGGGCGTCGGCCATGGGGTTCGTTCTCGGAGGGGTCGTGGGATCTGGGATCGGACTACCATTCCGAACGCGCACGGCAAGGCAGGGGTCCCGGCAAGAACACGGGTGCCGGCAAGGCAGAGCCGCTGACACGGCAGAACTCCCGACCCAGCAAGATTTCCAGGCGCGCCTTCGTGTTGACCGGGTGACGCCGCGTGGTAGTCCGGCGGCCAACCCTTTCGGGCGCGCCTGGACGCCGCCCGCTCCTCCATTTGGATGGCGCCCGCCATGACCCAGTCCGCCCGCCCCGCCGCGCCCGAGCGTTACAACGCCAAGGAGACCGAGCCGCGCTGGCAGCAAGCCTGGAATGAGGCCGGCATCTACGCCACCAGGAACGACGACGGCCGGCCGAAATACTACGTGCTGGAGATGTTCCCCTACCCGTCCGGGCGCATCCACATGGGCCACGTGCGCAACTACGCCATGGGCGACGTGGTGGCCCGCTACAAGCGGGCGCGCGGCTTCAACGTGCTGCACCCCATGGGCTGGGACGCCTTCGGCCTGCCGGCCGAGAACGCCGCCATGGAGCGCAAGGTCAACCCGCGCGAATGGACCTACGCCAACATCGCCACCATGCGCGGCCAGCTCCAGAGCATGGGCCTGTCCCTGGACTGGAGCCGCGAGATCGCGACCTGCGATCCCGACTACTACAAGCACCAGCAGCGCATGTTCCTCGATTTCCTCGACAAGGGACTGGTGACGCGCCGCACGGCCAAGGTGAACTGGGACCCGGTGGACCACACGGTGCTCGCCAACGAGCAGGTCATCGACGGGCGCGGCTGGCGCTCGGGCGCCCTGGTGGAGCAGCGCGAGCTGACCCAGTGGTTCTTCAAGATCACCGACTTCGCCCAGGACCTGTACGACGCCCTCGACGGCCTCGAGCGGTGGCCGGAAAAAGTCCGGGTGATGCAGAAGAACTGGATCGGACGCTCGGAAGGGCTGGAGGTCCGCTTCGCCCTCTACGCGCCCCCCTCCGGCGTGGGGCCGGAGGTGAAAGTCTACACCACCCGCCCCGACACCCTGTTCGGCGCGAAGTTCTTGGCGATCGCGGCCGACCACCCGATCGCGGCGGCGCTCGCGCCCGCGCGCCCCGAACTCCAGATGTTCATCGAAGAGTGCCGCCGCACGGGCACGGCCCAGGCCGCCATCGATACGGCGGAGAAGCTCGGATTCGACACGGGGCTGAGGGTGCGCCACCCCCTCGACCCGTCGTGGCTGCTGCCGGTCTACGTCGCGAACTTCGTGCTGATGGAATACGGCACCGGGGCGGTGTTCGGCTGCCCGGCCCACGACCAGCGCGATCTGGATTTCGCCAACAAGTACGGCCTCGGCAACACTCCGGTGGTCTGCCCTGAAGAGCAGGACGCCAAGACCTTCGTCGTCACCGACACCGCCTATGACGGCGACGGCCGGATGATCAATTCGCGCTTCCTCGACGACATGACCACGGACGAGGCGTTCGATGCGGTGGCGAACCGCCTCGAATCCGAGACCCTTTCGGGCGCCCCCATCGCATCGCGAAAGGTGCAGTTCCGGTTGCGCGACTGGGGCGTGTCGCGCCAGCGCTACTGGGGGTGCCCGATCCCGATCATCCATTGCGACGCCTGCGGCCCCGTGTCGGTGCCCGTGGCCGACCTGCCCGTGCGCCTGCCCGACGAGGTCTCGTTCGACGTGCCCGGCAATCCGCTGGAGCGCGACCACGCTTGGCGCGACGTCCCCTGCCCCACCTGCGGGAAGCCGGCCCGGCGCGAGACCGACACCATGGACACGTTCGTGGATTCGTCTTGGTACTACGCGCGCTTCACCGCACCGTGGCTGCAGGACGCGCCCACAGACCGCAAGGCCGTCGATCAGTGGCTCGCCGTGGACCAGTATATCGGCGGCATCGAGCACGCGATCCTGCACCTGCTCTACGCGCGCTTCTTCATGCGGGCGATGCAAGCCACCGGCTGGTCCGGCGTGTCCGAGCCCTTCGACGGGTTGTTCACGCAGGGCATGGTCGTCCACGAGACCTACAAGGACGCGGCCGGCGCCTGGGTCCAGCCGGCCGACATCCGCATCACCGCCGAGTCCGGTGAGCGTCAGGCGTTCCACGTGAAAACCGATGCGCCCATCGCCATCGGTGCCATCGAGAAGATGTCGAAGTCGAAGAAGAACGTCGTCGACCCCGACGACATCATCGCGAGCTACGGCGCCGATACCGCACGCTGGTTCATGCTCTCGGACTCGCCGCCCGAGCGCGACGTGATCTGGACCGAGGACGGCGTCCAGGGTGCAGCCCGCTTCGTCCAGCGCGTCTGGCGCCTCGTCTCCCTCGCGGCGGGGGCGAACGGCACGGCGGGCGCAAACGACGCCGCCCTACGCAAGGCGGCACACAAGGCCCTGGCCTCCGTCGAGGAGGATGTCGAGCGCCTGCGCTTCAACCGCTGCGTGGCGCACATCTACACCCTCGCCAACGCCCTCGACGAAGCCCTGCGCGGCGGCGTCGACGCGGGGGCCGCCCGAGAAGCCGCCGGCATCCTCACCCAACTCGTGGCACCGATGATGCCGCATCTCGCCGAAGAATGCTGGCACGCCCTCGGTCGCGACGGCCTCGTGGCCCAGGCGCCCTGGCCCGTAGCGGATCGTGCGCTCCTGGTTGAGGATTCCGTCACCCTCCCCGTCCAGATCAACGGCAAGAAGCGGGCGGACGTGACCGTGCCGCGCGACGCCGACAAGGCTGAGGTCGAACGCCTGACGCTCCTGGACGAGGCCGTGCGGAAGGCCCTCGAAGGCCGTGCACCGAAGAAGGTGATCGTCGTACCCGGCCGGATCGTCAACCTCGTCGTGTAGGCCCACGATCCGGCCGGAGACGAAGCGTAAACCACACGGCCACTAGGGTGGCGGCGGGCCTGGCTTCGCCGTACACAGCGAGCTCGGCCCTTCGAAACTGGGCAGTCGGAACGGCGGCGACGATGATGCGTGTGGCGATTCGGACGGAGCGGAACGGCCTTGCGCGTCGGGCGGCCCGGGTGGCGCTCGTCTGCGCCCTCGGCCTCAATCTCTCCGCATGCTTCCGGCCCCTCTACGGCCCCACCGCCTCCGGTGAGCCCATGGCGGCCCTGCTCGCGTCCGTGCAGGTGGACGACGTCAGCATGGCCCAGGGCCAGGAGCGCATCGGCCACTATCTGCGCAGCGAATTGATCTTCGATCTCGACGGCTCGGGCCAGCCCTCGACCAAGCGCTACCGCCTCAAGATGCAGGGGAGCGAGACGGTGCAGACCCCCATCGTCTCGTCCCAGACCGGGCGCGCCGAGGCCGGGACCATCATCGCCAACGTGAAGTACTCCCTGGAGAATCTCGACGGCACCAAGATCATCAGCGAAGGTGTCGCCACCTCGACGGCGACCTACGACCGCTCGGTGCAGCGCTTCGCCTCCCTGCGCGCTGCCCGCGATGCGGAGATCCGTCTCGCCAAGGTGCTGGCCGACCAGATCAAGACCCGCATCGCCTCCGTGCTGGTGACGAAGCCCTGACGGGCTCGCCCGCATGACCGCCGTCAAGGCCAGCGATGTCGAGGCGCTGATCCGGCGCGGGCCCGACCCGCGCATCGCGGTGCTGCTCCTCTACGGACCGGACACCGGCCTGGTGTTCGAACGTGCCAAGCGCCTCGCCGAGGCCTTCGTCTCCGATCCGGGCGACCCGTTCGCCATGGTGAAGATCGACGGCGACACCCTGGCGCAGGATGCCGGCCGACTCGTCGACGAGGCCGGCACGGTCGGCCTGTTCGGCGGCAACCGCACGATCTGGGTGCGGGCGGGAAGCCGCAACTACGCACCGGCCGTCGAGGCCGCCCTGAAGGCCGAGATCACCCAGGCCCGCATCGTCGTGGAGGCCGGGGATCTGGCGAAATCCGCGCCGCTGCGCACCCTCTGCGAGAAGTCGCCCAAGGCCCTGGCGATCCCGTGCTACCCGGACGACGAGCGCGCCCTCGGCGACCTCATCGAGCGCACTCTGCAGGAGCAGGGGCTTCGGATCGCCCGCGAGGCGCGCGACGTGCTGGCGACGAGCCTCGGGGGAGATCGCGGTGCCAGCCTGTCGGAGATCGACAAGCTGGCGCTCTACGCCCGCGGGCAGGACACGGTGAGCCTCGACGACGTCGAGGCCGTGGTGAGCGACGTCGCCGCCAGTGTCCTCAACACACTGATCGACGCGGCCTTCTCGGGCCGCACCACCGATGTCGAGCGCGATTACCGCCGCTTTCGCCACGAGGGCATGGACCCCTCGGTGATGCTCGGCTCGGCCCTGCGCCACGCCCTGACGCTCCTCGCCACCCGTCTGGCCGGGGAGGGGCAGAGCGCCAGCATGATGGTCGGCAATTGGCGCGGTCTGCATTTTCGCCGCAAGGCCACGGTGGAGACCCAGCTCGCGCGCTGGACGCCTCCGGCGCTCCGCCACGCGATCCAGCTCCTGCAGGAGGCCGTGCTGGCCTGCCGCCGCTCGCCGCCGGATCTCGCCCACGCCAACGCGTCGAGCACCCTCCTGCGGATCGCCTCAGAGGCTGCGCGGCGGCCCTGAAGGGGGACACCCCGCCTCAACGAGGCAGGGGGATCGTCTTACCCCTGCGGGCTCACCTGAAGCAGACGGCAGAGACCATCGAGCTCTTCGGCGGTCTCGTACCGGATGCGGATCTCGCCCGTGCCGGCGGCCTTGGTCTTGAACGAGACCGGCATGCCGATCGCCCGGCCCATGGCCTGCTCCAAGGACCGCAGGGTGGCGTCCTTCTCGGCCCCACGGCGGGGACGGCCGGGTCGGGGGGCGTCGCTATCTGGAACCTCGGCCGACGCCAGGGCCTCGACCTCGCGCACCGACATCCCCTCCTCGACGATCCGCCGGGCGACGGCCTCGGGATCCTTCACCGCCAGGAGGGCGCGAGCGTGGCCCGCCGTGATCTCGCCGGCGACCACCCGATCCTGGATCGCGGGAGACAGCTGCAGCAGGCGCAGGGTGTTGGCAAGATGGCTGCGGCTCTTGCCGATGATCTCGGCCAACTCGCTCTGGTTGTACTGAAACTCGCTCATCAGCCGCTCGTAGCCGGCCGCCTCTTCGATGGCGTTGAGGTCCGTGCGCTGGACGTTCTCCAGGATGGCGAACTCCAACGAGGTCCGGTCGTCGATCTCGACGGTGACCACCGGGACTTCGGTCAGACCCGCACGCTGGGCCGCACGCCAACGGCGCTCGCCCGCGACGATCTCGAAGGTGTCGGGCACCCCCGACAGGGCCCGCACCACGATGGGCTGGATGATGCCGCGCACCTTGATGGATGCCGCAAGCTCCTCGAGATCGGCTTCGGTGAAACGCCGGCGCGGGTTGCGTGGGTTCGGTCGCAGGAACTCCACCGCGACCTTGCGCTGGGCCTGGGACCGGTTCGCGTCGGCCCCCTCGTCGCCGAAATCACCGATCAGGGCCGCGAGACCGCGCCCGAGCCGAGGCCGCACCACATCATCCGCCATCGCCACCCGCTCGACTCCGTTACGCATTGTTTTCATGGATTAGGCAGCGACGGGCAGACGCCCCTCGCGCTGGATGATCTCGGAGGCGAGGCGGAGATAGGCTTGGCTGCCGGCGCATTTGAGATCGTAGAGCAGCACCGGTTTGCCGTGCGACGGCGCTTCCGACACGCGCACATTGCGGGGAATCATGGTCTCGTAGACCTTGTCGCCCATGAAGCTGCGCACGTCGGCCACCACCTGTGCGGAGAGGTTGTTGCGCGGATCGAACATCGTCAGGACGATCCCCTGGATGGTCAGGCGCGCGTTGAGGGCGCCCCGGACCTGCTCGACGGTGCGCAGCAACTGGCTCAAGCCTTCCAGGGCGAAAAACTCGCATTGCAGGGGCACCAGCACCGCGTCGGCTGCCGCCAGGGCGTTGATGGTGAGGAGGTTGAGCGAGGGCGGGCAATCGATGAGGACGTAGGTGACGCCCTGCGTCGTCCCGCTCTGGCCGACGCCCTTCAGGACGTTGCGCAGCCGGTGCGCCCGGTCGGGGGCGGTCGCCATCTCCATTTCCAGGCCGAGGAGATCCATGGTCGAGGGGGCGACCATGAGACGGGGCACGGCCGTCTGCACGCAGGCGGCTCCCAGCTCCGCCTCCCCCGCCAACACATGATAGGTCGAGATTTTGCGCTGGCGCCGGTCGACACCGAGCCCGGTCGAGGCGTTGCCCTGCGGATCGAGGTCGATCACCAGGACCGACTCCCCGATGGCGGCGAGCGCCGTGCCGAGGTTGATCGCCGTCGTGGTCTTGCCGACCCCGCCCTTCTGGTTGGCAAGGGCGAGGATGCGCAGGGGCCGGTCCGGCCTGCCGCCGCTGAGGGGATCGGATGTGGGAGCGCTGGTCATGAATCCACGCGGGAGAGGGCCGTGACGCGGACGATCCGCGCGTCAGAATCGGTACGGCTCGGCACAAGATCGTAAACGAATCTCCACCGTTGCGCCGCCTCGGTCAATTCGGATTGCACGTCACGCCCCTTGGGAAACAGCGCGACGGTGCCGGTTTTCAACAGGGGCTCGGTCCAGGCAAGCAGCTGGGTGAGGGGAGCGAGCGCGCGGGCGCACACGATCTCGACACCGGTCTGGCTGCCGATCGCATCCTCGATCCGGACGTTGTGCACCCGCGCGGGTGCCGAAGTCAGGCGCGCGGACTCGAGGAGGAACGCGCATTTGCGCGCGTTGCTCTCGATGAGATCGACCTGAAAGCCCGGCCGCCCGTGACCGGCCAGCGCCAGGATCAGGCCGGGAATGCCAGCCCCTGAACCAAGGTCGAGCCAGCGCGTGGCATCCGGCGCCAACGCCGCGAGTTGCAGCGCGTCGGCGATGTGACGGGTCCAGACTTCGTCGAGTGTCGCGGGACCGACGAGGTTCTTCACCGTCTGCCACCGGCGAAGCTGCTCGACATAAACGTCCAGCCTCGACGCTGTTTCACGTGAAACACCGGCCTCGGAGAGGACGCGGTCGCGCCCGAACTCAGCTTGCATGCGCGGCACTCGGGCGGTGCCCACGCCGGGCATGAGCAGCGAGCAAGGTCAGCGCCGCTGGGGTCACGCCTTCGATCCGTGCCGCCTGGCCGAGGGTTCCGGGACGCACGGTTTCCAACTTGCTCCGCATCTCGTTGGACAGGCCGGGAATCGCGCCGTAATCCAGACGGGCGGGGAGGGCGACGGCCTCGTCACGCCGGAACGCAGCGATGTCGGCGTTCTGGCGATCGAGATAGACCGCATAGGTGGCGTCCGTCTGGAGACGCTCGGCGATCCGGTCCGGGACGCCCGAGAGGTCCGGCCATACCGCGGCAAGCCGGGCCCAGTCGATCTCCGGGTAGGAGAGCAATTGGAACGCCGAGCGTCGGATCCCGTCCTGGTTGAGCGGGATGCCGTGCGCAGCGGCCTCGTTCGGTGTGAGACTCAGGCCGTCGAGACAGGCCCTTGCCGCGTGAAGCCCCCCCTGCGCCTGGGCGAAGTGGCTGGCGCGGCGGGTCCCGACGCAGCCCAACGCCGCACCGCGCGGCGTCAGCCGCTCATCGGCGTTGTCGACGCGGAGGGACAGGCGATACTCGGAGCGCGAGGTGAACATGCGATAGGGCTCGCTCACCCCGTGGGTGACGAGGTCGTCGATCATGACCCCGAGATAGGATTCCGCCCGGTCGAAGGTGGCGAGCTCGGCCCCACCGGCCAAACGCGCCGCATTGAGACCGGCCACCAGCCCCTGCCCCGCCGCCTCCTCGTAGCCGGTGGTGCCGTTGATCTGCCCGGCCAGGAACAGACCCGGCAACCGGCGCGTCTGAAGCGTCGTATCGAGTTCGCGGGGATCGACGTAGTCGTACTCGATGGCATACCCCGGACGCACGATGGTAGCGCGCTCCAGGCCCGGGATCAGGGCGATCACTGCGCGCTGCACCGCCTCCGGCAAGGCGGTGGAAATTCCGTTGGGATAGACCGTGGGATCGTCGAGCCCTTCGGGTTCGAGGAAGATCTGGTGGCCCTCCCGGTCGCCGAACCGCACGACCTTGTCCTCGATCGAAGGACAGTAGCGCGGGCCACGACTGGCGATTCCACCGGAATACATCGGCGAGCGATGGAGATTGGCCCGGATGAGGTCGTGTACCGCCTGGGTGGTGCGGGTGATGCCACACTGAATCTGCGGCGTCGTGATCCGCTCGGTCAAAGTCGAGAACGGCACGGGATCGGCGTCGGCCGACTGCATCTCGAGTCCGGACCAGGCGATGGTACGCCCGTCGAGGCGGGCCGGTGTCCCGGTCTTCAGACGCCCCAGTGCGAAACCATGACGATCCAATGTTTCGGCAAGGCCAATGGACGGGCCTTCGCCGACTCGTCCAGCGGGGGTTTGGATCTCTCCGATATGAATGAGACCGCGCAAGAAGGTGCCGGTGGTCAGCACCACGGTGGCGCAGGGGAGGGCACGTCCATCCCCCAGGACGACACCCACGACTCGGCCGTCGTGAACGGTGAGGTCGCCGACTTCGCCCTCGATCACCGTGAGGTTCGCCGTCTCGGCGATGGCGGCCTGCATGGCGGCGGCGTAGAGCTTGCGGTCGGCCTGGGTGCGTGGGCCGCGCACGGCCGGTCCCTTGCGCCGGTTGAGCAGGCGAAACTGGATCCCGGCCGCGTCGGCGACCCGTCCCATGAGACCATCGAGGGCATCGACTTCCCGGACGAGATGCCCCTTGCCGAGCCCGCCGATGGCGGGGTTGCAGGACATCGCACCGATGGTCGCGGCGCTATGGGTCACCAGGGCCGTGCGGGCACCGAACCGTGCGGCAGCGGCGGCGGCTTCGGTGCCGGCGTGACCACCGCCGACGACGATCACGTCATAGGGCAGAACGGAATGGAGCATGGCGCTGGAGTACGCGCCCGAGCGCGCCACCGTCAACGATTCCGGCGGTTTTTCACGTGAAACTGCGGGCCTGTCTACTTTCCGATACAGAACCCGGAGAACAGCCGATCGAGCATTTCCTCGACACCGACCTGACCCGCAACCTCGCCCAGGGCCCGCACAGCGAGACGCAGATCTTCCGCGGCGAGTTCGGGTAGGACAGCGCCCTGCACCAAGCGGTCGAGGTGATCGCGACAGCGCGTCAGCCCCTCCCGGTGCCGCTGGCGCGTGATGAGCGCGGCCTCGCCCCCGATCGACACCGAGGCATGGTGTTCGATGGCATCGAGAAGGGTGTCGAGCCCCTCGCCGGTCATCGCCGAGATGACGTGGCCATCGGCGGAGCGCGAACCCTCGGACAGATCAGCCTTCGTCTGGACCCGAAGCACCGGGGGCATCGGAACGGACAGATCGGTCATGTCGGAGGTCGAACCGGCCTCCGCCAGGAGAAGCACGAGATCGGCTTGGGCGATGCGAGCCCTTGTCCGGCGGATGCCCTCGGCTTCGAGGGCGTCGCCGGCCTCGCGCAGGCCCGCCGTATCGATCAAGAGAACCGGCAAGCCGCCGAGATCGCAGCGTACCTCAATGACGTCGCGGGTCGTGCCGGGAACCGGGGAGACGATGGCCGCGTCACGCCGACTGAGGGCATTCAGCAGGGTGGATTTGCCAGCGTTCGGTGGACCGGCGAGGACGACGGTGAAGCCGTCGCGCAGGCGCTCGCCGCGCCCCCCGTCATCGAGGGCGGCGGCGATGGCATCGCGGATCACCCGGGCCTTGGCAAACAGGGCGGCGTCGAGGGCATCGTCGTCGACATCGCCCTCGTCGGAGAAATCGAGGGCGGCTTCGACGCCGGCGAGGAGATCGATGAGGCGGTCGCGCCACGCCGCGACCCGACGACCGAGTGTACCGTCGAGTTGGCGCAGGGCCTGGCGGCGCTGGGCTTCGGTTTCGGCGTCGATGAGGTCGGCGATGCCCTCGGCCTCGGTGAGACCCAGGCGACCGTTGAGGAAGGCGCGCCGGGTGAAGGCTCCCGGCTCGGCCGGAATGCATCCGGGAAGAGCCGCAAGAGCACCCAGCACCGCCGCGCGGACGGCTGGACCGCCATGGAGATGGAGTTCGGCCATGTCTTCGCCCGTGAACGTGCCGGGTCCCGGCATCCACACGACGAGGGCCTGATCCAAGGTCTCCTGCACTTGCGGCGCCTGCAGGGTTCGCAGGACGAGGCGACGGGGAGCGGGGAGGGAGCCCGACAGGCGGATCAGGACCGATGCGGAGGCGGGGCCGCTGATCCGGATCACCGCGACAGCAGCGCGGCCGAAGCCACTCGCCGGCGCGAAGATCGTGGGGGGCTGGTCCATCACCGGGCAGTCACAGCTTAGTGGCTAATTTCATAAGCCGGCAAGAGATATAGTTTCCGGCGGAATTCGTTGTTTTTTAACGATGACTTGCGTGCCGCGTCGGTCTGACACTCGGTCGGAACGAAACGAATTTTTCGGCCCCCTCCCACGCCAAAGGAAAGGAGGGGGCCTTCTCGAAAAGCTCAGGTGTTCATCGAGTCGAAGAAGTCGTTGTTGCTCTTGGTCTGGCGCAGCTTGTCCATGAGGAACTCAATGGCGTCGGTGACGCCCATCGGGTTGAGGATGCGGCGCAGCACGTAGGTCTTCTTGAGCGAGTCCGGCGGAACCAGGAGCTCTTCCTTGCGGGTGCCCGAGCGGGTGATGTCGATGGCCGGGAAGATGCGCTTGTCCGAGACCTTGCGGTCCAGGATGATCTCGGAGTTGCCGGTGCCCTTGAACTCCTCGAAGATCACCTCGTCCATCCGCGAGCCGGTGTCGATGAGGGCGGTCGCGATGATCGAGAGCGAGCCGCCTTCCTCGATGTTGCGGGCGGCACCGAAGAAGCGCTTCGGCCGCTGTAGGGCGTTGGCGTCGACGCCGCCGGTCAGCACCTTGCCAGAGGACGGCACCACGGTGTTGTAGGCCCGGCCGAGGCGGGTGATCGAATCGAGCAGGATGACCACGTCGCGGCCGTGCTCCACGAGGCGCTTGGCCTTCTCGATCACCATCTCGGCCACCTGCACGTGACGAGTGGCCGGCTCATCGAAGGTCGAGGCGATGACCTCGCCCTTCACCGAGCGGATCATGTCGGTCACTTCCTCGGGGCGCTCGTCGATGAGCAGCACGATGAGGTAGCATTCCGGGTGGTTGATGGTGATCGACTGAGCGATGTTCTGCATCAGCACGGTCTTGCCCGTGCGCGGCGGCGCCACGATCAGGGCGCGCTGGCCCTTACCGATGGGGGCGACGATGTCGATGATCCGAGGGCTGAAATCTTTCTTCGGCGGATTGTCCAGTTCGAGCTTGAAGCGCTGCGTCGGGAACAGCGGCGTCAGGTTGTCGAAGTGGACCTTGTGCTTGATCTTCTCCGGGTTCTCGAAGTTGATCGTGTTGACCTTGAGCAGGGCGAAGTAGCGCTCGCCGTCCTTCGGACCCCGGATCGGCCCCTCCACCGTGTCGCCCGTGCGCAGGCCGAATCGGCGGATCTGGGTCGGCGAGATGTAGATGTCGTCGGGACCCGGCAGGTAGTTCGAATCGGACGAGCGCAGGAAGCCGAAGCCGTCCTGCAGCACTTCGACGGTGCCGGCGCCGATGATCTCGACCTCCTTGGCCGCGAGCTGCTTCAAGATGGCGAACATCAGCTCCTGCTTGCGCATCGTCGAGGCGTTCTCGACCTCGACCTCTTCGGCGAAAGCGATCAGGTCGGTCGGCGTCTTCGACTTGAGATCCTGGAGCTTGACCTCGCGCTTGCTATCGAGATCGGCGGCGGCAAGGCCGCCCTCGGCCAGCGAATCCACGGGTTCAAGGGCGTCGTATGAGGCTGTCATGGGAATTCAAAACCTGGGAATTCAAAACCGCGGCAGGACGGACGGAAGGGCGGAATGCATTCTGGGATGGAGTCGCCGGGCGCGGTGAAGGCGCCTTTGGTCGGAGCGTCGAAGGGGGACGGCTCCGCGCATCGTCTTGAGGGAGCCTTGGGGCTCACGGGATGCAGCACGGCATAACGAGGAGGGAGTTCAGCCCTATCGTGATTCTCGATTTTTCTCAAGCCCTCAACCGGGACCGGCACGACCCGCCCCCGGGACGCGCCTATCAGCGGCGGCGCAGGCGAACGTAGAGGGCCCCGGCTCCGCCGTGGTGACGGGCCGCTTCCTCGAAACCGAGCACGATGCTGCGCAGCTCGGGCGCGCGCAGCCAATGCGGCACGCTGCGGCGCAGGACCCCGCGCTCCGAGAAGGCGTCGTTGTAATCCATCCCACCCTTGCCCGTGACGACGAGCACATGGGTGTGGCCGGCTGCCCGTGCCCGCATGAGGAACCCGGTCAGCGCGCCGTGGGCCTGGGCCTGGTACATCCCGTGGAGATCGATCCGGGCATCGACCTGGAGCGCGCCGCGCCGAAAAGCGAGACGGACGCGGCGCTCGAGCCCGGGCGCCAGGGCGGGAGCCGCGGCCGGCGGGGCGACGACGGGAGCGGGGAGGGCCGGAGGCGGATTGGGTTTCAGGGTGACGCGTTTCGCCGGCGGCTTCACGGCCGGCTTCGCAGGCGTCGCGGACGAAGGCTTGTGAGCCGGCTTCGCACCGGCCTTCGGCAGCGGCGTGGCGGGCGGATTGGCGTCCGGCGCTTTCGGCTTGGGCTTGGACTTCGCGCGCAGGGGCGTGATCAGGCGGGCGATCTCACCCCACAGGTAAGCGTCCTCGCCGGAGAGGCCACGGGGTCGGCGGGGGAGTCTCATGGTTGGGTCGGGGCGAGGGCAGGGGCCTTCCGGGGGACCTCGGCGGGGGCCTTCGGGGGGACCTCGGCGGGGGCCTTCGAAGAGACCTCGGGAGAGGCCTTGGCCTCGCCGGAACGGGGCAGCAGCACGACGAAGCCGGCCGTCGCCCGCAGGTTGCCGGCGGCGACACCCGCAGCCTCGCCGGTGCCGAGGTAGAGATCGCCCCGGGCCGGGCCGACGATGGCCGAACCGGTATCGGCCGCGATGGCGAGGCGCGCGGTCCGGGAATCGCCGGCGGCTTCGAGCCAGAACGGCAGGCCGTAGCGCCACAGGGTGGAATCCACCGCGAGGCTGTGTCCGGGGCTCAGCGCGACGCCGGCGGCCCCCGGGGGGCCGAGCGACGGGTCCTCGACGGGCGCCAGCTTGAAGAAGATGTACGATTCGTTGCGGCGCATCAGGCGGCGGGCCGTCTCGGGGTTGTCCCGCAGCCAGCCCGTCCAGCGCGCCAGGGTGAGGCCGTCCAGGGGCAGGTGGCCCTCGGTGACGATGAGTTTGCCGATGGAGGTGTAGGGCCGGCCGTTGCGCCCGTCATAGAGCACCCGCACCGTCCGGCCGTCGGTCAGGCGCACCCGCCCCGACCCCTGGACCTGCAGCACGAACAGGTCGACGGGGTCGAGCCAGAGCAGCGCCTTGGCGACCTCCCCCAGGGCTCCGTCCTCGATGGCGGCGCGGGTGGGATAGGGGGCCAGCCCCGTCTCCGTCCGGCGCGCGGCGCGGAGCGCCGGATCGAGGCCCGTTCGGGTCTCGCCGGGCTCCAGGCTCACGAGGTCGTCGGGCCGGGCGAGGACGGGCGCGGTGAAGCCCGGAGCCGCGACGGACGAGCCCGTGAGTTCCGGCTCGAAATACCCGGTCAGGAATCCCGCCCGGCGCTCGGGAACGCCGTCAACCGCGGGGCGGACGATCCGGTAGGCGTCGAACGCCGTAGCGAAGAAGGCGGCCGCGCCCTCGGGCGGGACGGCGGCGGCGCGGGCGCAGGCCGCCGCGAGATCGCCCGCATTGCCGGCGACCGACGGCGCCATCGGGACGGGGGCCGCCGCGCAGGTCCGGCGGAAGGCTTCGAGGGCACGGACCGGATCGGGACCGGGAAAGCCTGGCAGGTGCGCGAGATCAACCCCCTCCAGCACCGCTCCGCCCAAGACCCCTCCGCCCGAGACCGCTCCGCCCAAGCGCAGCGGCTCGGCCGCGTGGGCGACCGAGCCGGGGAGGGGAGGGCAGAGGGCGAGGGCGGCCAGGGCCGCGCCGAGGGCGAGTGGTCGCACGCGGTCCGGAGGGGTCAGGCGCCGGCTTCGGTGGCGACGAGCTGCCAGTTCGGGTCGCGGGTGCCGAGCGTCCGGGCGAAAGTCCACACGTCGGGCACCTCGACCACGGTCTCGGCGCTGCCGTCGATCACCTGGCCCTGCGCGTTGCGGGTCGCGGTGATGAGGTGGGACAGGAAGTGTACCGTCACCTGGGCGACGCGGTTCTTCACGTCGACGGCGACGATCTCGGCCTTGTCGAGGGAGACGAAGGTGGTCTCGACCACTTCCTTCCGGCCCTCGCGGGCGTCGATCTCGCGCTCGAAGCCTTCGCAGACCTCCCGCGAGAGCAGGCTGCGCAGGGTCTTGCGGTCGCCCTTGGCGAAGGCGATCACGATGGCCTCGTAGGCCGACTTGGCACCCTCGACGAAGCCGCGCGGATCGAAACCGGGCTCCACCTGCACCACCGCTTCGAGGCCGTTGGCGATGGCCGAGCCCGGCTCGGCGATGCCGCGCCAGTCGCGGACCTCCGCCTTGGGGGCCGCTTGGCTCCGGTCGGCCTGCGCACGGTCGGCGCCGGGCAGGCGCACCACGTTGTCGCCCTCCGTCCGGTTGGCCGGGGGCTCCGTGCGGCTGCGGTCCACGGGCTTGAACGGCGAGCGTTCCGCTCCGGTCTTCTGGCCGAGCACCGAGCGCAGCCGCCAGATCACGAACACCGCCAGGGCGAGGAAGATCAAGGTCGTCAAGTCGAAGGAGTCCTGCATCACCGATCCTGATCGTGGCCGTCGCACGACAGCTGAAGTTCGAGGGGCTCCGGAAACCCCGCATCCCGCGCGTTGCGAGTCCGTTACCAAACTCCCGCACCAAACTCCCGTCGCACCGTCGCGCCCGGAGCCCGATCCAACCATGGATCCGGCCATGGGCGGGAGTTTTGCCAGCACTCTTAGCCGAGGCCCGCGCCGGGAGCGAGCCGGGTCGTTCAACCCGACCCGTCGAGTGCGCCCGCCGCAACGCCGTGGTGCGTTCTCGGCCTGCCGCGTTGTCCGGGATATGGTGCGTGCCCGGCCCGGTTCCAGCCGCCGCCAGCCGGCGCCTTGTTCGCACCGGATGGGCATGATAGCGCGCTCTCGCACCGGATGGGTGGTCGCAACCGTCGCAAGCACACAAGAACTGGCTCGGTCGCCGGCCCGCATGTGCTCCCAAGGATCGCGCCCCCAGGGCTCTTGAGAAGGACGACAACGCCATGGCCGACACATCGGCACCGAACGGGAACGGTGGCGCCACGGCGCAGGCCGAGGACCAGCTGCCCGCCATCAACGCCCTGGGGCAATACGCCAAGGATCTCTCCTTCGAGAATCCGAACGCCCCACGCTCGCTTCAGCCCCAGGAATCCGCGCCGCAGATCAACATCCAGGTCAACGTCAACGCCAAGCAGCTCGCCGAAGAGGATTTCGAGGTCGAGCTGACCCTGGAGGGCGACGCCAAGACCGGCACCGAGGTGCTGTTCGCGTTCGAGCTGACCTATGCCGGCATCTTCCGCATGCGCAACATCCCGCAGGACCAGCTGCATCCGGCCGTGATGATCGAGTGCCCGCGCCTGCTGTTCCCGTTCGCGCGCCAGATCGTCGCCGAGGCCGTGCGCAATGGCGGCTTCCCGCCGCTCTACATCGACCCCATCGATTTCGTTGGCCTCTACCGCCAGAAGGCGATGGAAGCGCAAGGCGCCGAGACCGGCCCGCTCTCATCCTGAGCCCGAGCGGTTCCCCGACGTCACTTCGTCGAGCGAACGCTTTTTGCCCCGGCCTCACGGCCGGGGCTTTTCTTTGCCGTATCGTCCCCGTCGCAGACCGTGGTCCTGTGCCGGAATGAAGCTGGAACAGCACGACGCCCGGCCGGTTACCCGCCTTTCGCGCAGGAGGGGCCTATGACGGACCAGGAGAACCGGACACTGACCGTCTCCGAGCCCGGGGCCGTGCCGTGGCTCAGTGTGGTGTTCGGCTACGGACCGATGCTGCCCTTCGCAGCGGGCGCGGCGGCCGCGTGGTGGCTCGGCGGGGTCTGGGGCGAGCTGGCTCTGTCCCTCACCACCCTGTGGGGCTGCGCGATCCTGCTGTTCCTCTCCGGCGTCCGGCGCGGTCTCAGCTTCCGCACGGAGGGCGGTCCGACCTGGGTCCAGATCGCCACGATGCTGGCCCTGTTCCTCCTCGGCTTCTGCGCCCTCGTGCTCACGACCGGCGGCGCGACCGGCCCCGCGCTCATTCTGCTCATCGTCGGATTCGCCGGGATCGCCGTGCTCGATCCCATCGCGGCGCGCCGGGGCGAAGCGCCCCTGTTCTTCGCGCGCCTGCGTCCGCTCCAGATCCCTATCGCGATTCTGAGCCTTTGCGCGCTCCTCGCCCTGAAGCTGTAGACCGGCGCCGCACTCGGTCCGGGTGCCGGCAGCGCTCGTGATGCCGGCCGCGCTCGTGATGCCGGCCGCGCTTGCCGCTCCGGCCCCCCCGCGATAGAGCCCGCGCAACCCCCAAAAACCCTCCGCAGAGCGAAACCACCATGGCCAAGGCCGATTCCCACCAGGCCGACACCCTGAAGCCGCGCCTGCCGCGCGGGTTCGTCGACCGCCGCGCGGACGAGATCGCCGCCCAGCACCGGATGCTGGAGACGATCCGCCAGAGCTTCGAACTCTACGGCTTCGAGGCCCTCGAGACCCCGTTCGTCGAATACACCGAGGCGCTCGGCAAGTTCCTGCCCGACCTCGACCGGCCGAACGAGGGCGTGTTCTCGTTCCAGGACGACGACGAATCCTGGCTGTCGCTGCGCTACGACCTCACGGCGCCGCTGGCCCGCCACGTCGCCGAGCATTTCGATTCCATCCCCAAGCCCTACCGCAGCTTCCGCGCCGGCTACGTCTTCCGCAATGAGAAGCCCGGCCCGGGGCGCTTCCGCCAGTTCATGCAGTTCGACGCTGACATCGTCGGGGCCGGCACCGTCGCGGCGGATGCCGAGATCTGCATGCTCATGGCCGACACCCTGGAGAAGCTCGGACTCACCGGCCAGTTCGTCGTCAAGGTGAACAACCGCAAGGTGCTCGACGGCGTCATGGAGGCCATCGGCCTCGCGGGCGCCGACAAGGCGGGCCAGCGCCTCACCGTGCTGCGCGCCATCGACAAGCTCGACCGCCTCGGGCCCGACGGCGTGCGCGACCTTCTCGGTGCCGGCCGCAAGGACGAGAGCGGCGACTTCACCAAGGGCGCCGGCCTCGATGCGGCGGCGGTGGAGCGCATCCTCGCCTACGTCTCGTTCCAGTCCGCCCCCGTGGAGGGCGCCGACCGCATGGCGTTCTGGGAACAGTTCTTCGGCACCTGGACCGAGGTGGTGGGCGATTCGGTGACCGGCCGCGAGGGGATCGCCGAACTCCACGCGATGATGCGCCTGTGCGCGGCGGCCGGCTACGGCTTCGACCGGATCCGCGCCGACCCCAGCGTGGTGCGCGGCCTCGAATACTACACCGGCCCGGTCTACGAGGCGGAGCTGACCTTCCCGGTCGTGAACGAGGACGGCCAGACCGTGCGCTTCGGCTCGGTGGCGGGCGGCGGGCGCTACGACGGTCTCGTCGGGCGGTTCCGCTCGGAGCCGGTGCCGGCCACCGGCTTCTCCATCGGCGTCTCGCGCCTGTTCTCGGCGCTCCAGCTCACCGGGAGCCCGCTCCTGGAGGGCACAAGCAAGCCCGGCCCCGTGGTCGTTCTGGTGCTGGACCGCGAAAACATCGCCGATTACCAGCGCCTCGTCGCGGCCTTGCGCGGCGAAGGCATCCGGGCCGAGCTCTACCTCGGTGGCTCCGGCATGAAGGCGCAGATGAAGTATGCCGACCGGCGGGGTTCCCCCTGCGCCATCATCCAGGGCTCGAACGAGCGCGAGGCCGGCGAGGTTCAGATCAAGGACCTCATCGAGGGCGCCAAGGCCGCCGAGGGCATCAGCAGCAACGCCGAGTGGAAGGCCGCCCGGCCGGCGCAGTTCTCGGTGCCGGAGGCCGAGATGGTCGCGCGGGTGCGCGAAGTCCTGGCGCGGCACTACTAGGGCACCGCCTCGGTGAACGATGCCAAGCGAAAGGGCGGGGGGACGCATCCCCCCGCCCTTCCGCGTTTCGTCGTCACTCCGTGTGGATTCGGGTTTTAGCTGCCGGGCTTCCACACGGCGTCCGAGACCACCAGGGGCTTCGGCAGCAGGCCGAGGCGGTGGAAGGTGTCGGCCACGGCCTGCTGGTCGGCCACGGTGCCGGCGTCGAGGGGCGTGACCCCGTAGGTGAGGCGCTTGAGGGCGACGGTGAGGATCGGGGCCGGGATGCCCACGGACGGCGCGAGTTCGGCCGCGACCGCATCGGTGTTGTCCTTGGCCCAGGCGTCGATGGTCCCGATGGCCGCCAGGGTGGTGTCGAGGACGGCGCGGTTGACGGCGGCGTCGGCGAAGGGGCGGCGCGAGAGGTAGAACTGCCGGTTCGGCACGAGGCCCTCACCGGTGACGAGGGTGCGTGCGCCCGTCGCCCGCTCGCCGGAGGCGAGGTAGGGGTCCCAGATCGCCCAGGCGTCGACGGAGCCGCGGGCGAAGGCCGCCGCCGCGTCGGCGGGTCCGAGGAAGGCGAGCTTCACCGCATCGTAGGGGATGCCCGCCGCTTCGAGGGCACGCACGAGGAAGTAGTGGACGTTGGAGCCCTTGTTGAGGGCGATGGTCCGGCCGCGCAGGTCGGCCACGGTGCGGATCGGGCTGTCGGCGGCGACGAGGATCGCTTCGCCCCGCGGCGCGGCCGGCTCGTGAGCGACGTAGACGAGATCGCGGCTCGCGGCCTGGGCGAAGATCGGCGGCGCCTCGCCGGCCGAGCCTAAATCGATGGCTCCGGCATTGAGCGCTTCCATCAGGGGCGGGCCCGACGGGAATTCCGACCACGTCACGCGGTAGCCGAGCGGCTTCAGACGCTCCTCCAGCAGGCCCTTGCCCTTGAGGAGCACGAGGGTGCCGTACTTCTGGTAGCCGATCCGGATCACCTTCTCGTCGGCCCGGGCCTGGAGGGTGAACAGCATCAGGAACGAGAGGGCGGCGGCGAACCACGCCCAGGCGCCGACGGATGGGACTCTCGGGGCGACGAGGGCATGGGTGGTGGCGCGTGGCATGGACGTTCTTCCGACAGGGGGAGGGGACGGGATTCGGTGGACACCGGAAGCGCGCTCCTCCCCCTCGCGGGGAGGAGTCGGCGGTGGGGGTGGCCGGGCGCTCCTCATCGAGCCAGGACTTCACTGTGCGGAGGCCGGCGGAACCACCCCCACCCTCGATCCCTCCCCGCAAGGGGAAGGGAGGTGCGTCCTCAGTGCGCCGACACCCGGCGGGGCACGATGTCGTTGGCCATCACCTCGCCGAAGGGCCCGTCGTTGCGGGCGTTGCTCGGGGCGACGCCGGTGGTGGCGCGCAAGGGGAGCTTCGGGAACACGAGTTCGGCGAAGCGGTAGGCTTCCTCGAGGTGCGGGTAGCCCGACAGGATGAAGCGATCGATGCCCAGATCGATATACTCCTTCATCCGGTCGGCGACCTGATCCGCGGAGCCGACGAGGGCGGTGCCGGCGCCGCCGCGCACGAGGCCGACGCCGGCCCAGAGGTTGGGCGAGACCTCGAGCTTGGTGCGGTCGCCGCCGTGGAGCGCCATCATCCGGCTCTGGCCGACGGAATCCTGGCGCTTCAGGGTGGCCTGCGCCTTGGCGATGGTCTCGTCGTCGAGGCGCGAGATCAGGTTCTCGGCGGCCGCCCAGGCCTCGCCCTCGGTCTCGCGGACGATGACGTGCAGGCGGATGCCGTACGAGAATGTTTTGCCTTTCCGGTCGGCGGCCTCCCTGGCCTTGGCGATCTTCTCGGCCACGCCGGCCGGGGGCTCGCCCCAGGTCAGGTAGACTTCGCAATGCTCGGCCGCGACCTCGATGCCGGCGGGGGAGGAGCCGCCGAAATACAGCGGCGGGTAGGGCTTCTGCACGGGCGGGAAGATCACCCGGCCCTCCTCGACCTTGAGGTGCTTGCCTTCGTAGCTGACGGTCTCGCCGGACATCAGCCCGCGCCAGATGTGCAGGAACTCGTCGGTGACGACGTAGCGCTCGTCGTGATCGAGGAACACGCCGTCGCCGCGCAGCTCCACCGGATCGCCGCCCGTGACCACGTTGATGAGGAGGCGGCCGTCGGAGATCCGGTCGAGGGTGGCGGCCATGCGGGCGGCGACGGCCGGTTCCTGCAGGCCGGGGCGCACGGCGACGAGAAAGCGCAGGCGCTGAGTCAGGGGGACGAGGGCGGAGGCCACCACCCAGGAATCCTCGCACGAGCGGCCCGTGGGTAGGAGCACGCCATAATAGCCGAGCTCGTCCGCCGCCTGCGCGATCTGGCGGAGATACGGCAGCGTGACGGCGCGCGCGCCCTCCTGGGCACCGAGGTAGCGGCCGTCGCCGTGGGTGGGCAGGAACCAGAGGACGTCGGTCTGACCGGTCATGGGAAACTCTTTCGGATGAGGGGCGAAAGCGCGGCCGAAGCCGGCGCTTGGTTCTGCAGGATGCCCGGCTCAGGCCGGCGCGTGGTTCTGAAGCAGATGGTCGAGGATGCGGCCTTCGAGGGCCGCGAGGTCCGGGTCGCCGCGCCGGCGCGGGCGGGGCACGTCGACCTTCACGTCGAGGGCGATGTGCCCGTTCTCGACGACGAGGATGCGGTCGGCCATGGCCACGGCCTCGGCGACGTCGTGGGTGACGAGGAGGGCGGTGAAGCCCTGCGCCCGCCAGATCGCCTCGATCATCGCCTGCATGTCGATGCGGGTGAGGGCGTCGAGGGCCCCGAGGGGTTCGTCGAGGGCGAGCAGGCCGGGGCGGGAGACGAGGGCGCGGGCGAGCGCCACGCGCTGACGCTGGCCGCCGGACAGGGTGGCGGGCCAGTTGGCCGACTTGTCGGTGAGGCCGACCTCGGCCAGCGCGCTCGCGGCCCGCGCCCGGCGCTCGGCCCGGGTGCCGGTTTCGCCCAAGCCCACCGCGACGTTGTCCACCACCTTGGCCCAGGGCAGGAGGCGCGGCTCCTGGAACATGATGCGCTTCGGGGGCGCCCGCACGGCGTCGGATTCGAGGACGACGCGGCCGGCGCTCGGCTGCTCCAGGCCGAGGATGAGGCGCAGCAAGGTGCTCTTGCCGCAGCCCGAACGGCCGACGACGGCCACGAACTGCCCGGCCGGGATATGGAGGTCGAGGCCGGCGATGACCGTATGCCCGTCGAAGGATTTCGACAGGTCGCGGACGGTGACGGCGAGGCCGCCGGTGGCCTCGGGCGGCCGGGCGCGGGGGGCGGTACCCTTCGCCGGCCGATCGGCGGGCTTCTGAACGGGGACGGTTTCGGGCGCGGCGTCGTGGACGCGCAGGGCGGTGGCGGTCATGGCCGGGTCCGTTGGAGTTCTTCGAGGGCTTGGAGCGAGGCGGCGCCTCAGACGGTCCGGTAGGCGGGATTCCAGGCGAGACAGGTGCGCTCGAGCCAGCGGGTGAGCACGTCGGCGAGCTTGCCAAGGCCGGCATAGATCACGATGGCCAGCACCACGACATCGACGAGCATGAACTCGCGCGCCTGCATGGCCATGTAGCCGAGCCCCGAGGAGGCCGAGATCGTCTCTGCGACGATGAGGGTCAGCCACATGATGCCGAGCGCATAGCGCAGGCCGACGAAGATCGACGGCAGGGCGCCGGGCAGGACCACGCGGGTGAACAGGCTCCACGACGACAGGCCGTAGACCCGGCCCATCTCCACGAGCTGCGGATCGACGGAGCGGATGCCGTGCAGCGTGTTGGCGTAGACGGGGAAGAACACGCCGAGCGCCACGAGGAAGAGCTTGGCCTCCTCGCCGATGCCGAACCACAGGATCACCAGGGGAATGAGGGACAGGTGGGGCACGTTGCGCACCATCTGCACGGTGGTGTCCGTGAGCCGGTCGGAGGCGCGCGACAGGCCGTTGGCGAGGCCGAGCGCGAAGCCGATGCCGCCGCCGACGGCGAAGCCCGCGAGCGCCCGCAGGGTGCTGACCCAGAGGTTGGCCCAGAGTTCGCCCGTGCGGCCGAGCTGCCAGCCCGCCGCGATCACATCCAGGGGCGCCGGCATGAACCGGGTCGAGACGAGGCCGGCCGAACTCGCCGCCTGCCAGCCGAGCACGATGCCGAGGGGCAGGAGCCAGGGGACGAGGCGCTGGGCGGCGCCGTCGCGCAGACGCGTGGAGAGCCGCGGCGCGGAAAGGGAGGGACTTGCCATGGGATGTCAGCCGTTGGGAGGGACCGCCCATACGGCGTCGCGGACGCGGATGGGCTTCTCGGGGTCAGGCCTGCGCCGATGCGGGGCGGGGCCGTCTTCGGATCACCGGGCGGCGCCGGCCACGGCACGGACGCCGCCACGCGCGGCCGAGGCGTGGATGAGCTGACTCGCGAGCTGGCCCGCCGCATCGGAGACCCGCGCGCGCACGCCGGGATCCGTCAGGGCCCCATCGGTGAAGTCGGCATCGGACGCGTAGACGGCGGTCGGCAGGGCGAGCGCCCCGAAGAATCCGAACAGGGGCCGGAAGGCGTGCTCGACCACGAGGGCATGGCGGGCGCCTCCGCCCGTGGCGACGATGGCCACGGGCTTGCCCGTGAGCGCCGTCGGATCGACGAGGTCGAACAGGTGCTTGAACAGGCCCGTATAGGCGCCCTTGTAGACGGGCGACCCGACGATGAGGGCGTCGGCGCCCTCGATGGCCTCGACGATGCGGCGCGCCGGGAGGGACAGGTCCTGGCGCGACCAGGCCGCGCCGAGGGCGGTGCCGGCATCGACCATGTCGAACAGCTGGATCTCGGCCTGGATCTGCGTCTCGGTCTGGGCGGCGACAGCCTCGACGAGGCTGCGCGTCTTCGAGGGGCGCTGCAGGTTCGCGCTGAAACCGACGATGCGGGGGCGGGTCATGAATGTTCCGATCGAACAGCTTTTCGGAGGACAGACAGCGTCGCTCGAAGCAACTCTGTATTCACGAAAAGATGTCCCACGGTCACCCGTCGGTCAATGAAACGTTCCCTCAAAGATACCCCAGAGCGAAGACGAACACTCTTCGATCCCGGACGAGAAGAGAATATTGTTTTGTCCGCGGCCGAGGGGCTCCGAAACCGAGAGGGCACTGCACCATCGGTGCGGACGGTTCAGCTGTCGGGTGCGTTGGCATCGAGCCAAGCGACGGCCCCCGTCAGGTCGAAGCCGTGGCGGGTGCCGAAGGCGAGCACCGCGTCGCGACGCATGCGCCCGTCGAGGACCGCGGCGAGGGCGTAGAGGGTCAAGGAACGCGTGCCGGAGCGGCAATGGGCGACGACGGGACCGGGGGCAGCTCGCAGGCTCGCGCGAAACGCATCGATCTCGGGCCGCCCCAGGGTGGCCCCCGTCACCGGCAGGTGGTGATAGGCGAGGCCCGCTTCCTGCGCGGCGGCGGCCTCGGCCTCAGTGCCGGGCTGGCCGGGCTCCTCGCCGTCCGGCCGGTTGTTGATCAGGGTGGTGACGCCCGCGCGTCCGAGCGCAGCGATCTCGTCGAGGGCCGGCTGACCCGCGACCGAGACGGTGTCGTCGATTCGGGTGAGGCGCATGGGTCAGGCCGTTCCGTCTTCGCCGAGATAGTCGCGCCAGACGGAGGCCGGGCCGAGGGTGGCGAGGAAGGCGGCGTGGCGGGCGCTCTCGTCCGGGGTGAGTCGGTGGCGCAGGCGGCGCGGGCCGATGGGGGCACCGTCCTCGGCCAGCGCCGGCCCGGTCTCGGCCGGAATTTCGGCGACGGCGAGCCCGAGGCTGGTCTGCTTGCCGCCGAGCAGCTCGACATAGACCTCCGCCAGGATCTGCGAATCGAGCAACGCCCCGTGCTTCGTTCGCCGGGTGGTGTCGATGCCGTAGCGCACGCACAGGGCGTCGAGGGTGTTGGAGGCGCCCGTGTGCTTGCGCCGCGCGAGTTGCAGAGTGTCGATAACGGCGGCGAGATCGATGGGCGGTGGGGCCGCGGCGCCGAGGCGGGCGTATTCCATGTTGAGGAAGCCGACGTCGAAGGGCGCGTTGTGGATCACCAGGGGGGAGTCGCCGCAGAAGTCGCGGAACTCGTCGACGATGTCGGCGAAGAGCGGCTTGTCGGCCAGCATCGCATCCGAGATGCCGTGCACCCCGAAGGCGCCCTGGGAAACCGGCCGGGTGGGATTCACGAGTTTGTGGAAGACCTTGCCGGTCTGCACGTGGTTGATGAGCTCGACGCAGCCGATCTCGATAAGGCGGTCGCCGTTCTTGGCGTCGGTGCCGGTGGTCTCGGTGTCGAGGACGATCTCACGCAGCATCGCTTGGGGTCCATGGGGCCGGGGGTCGCGACGACCATGCGCCGGAGACCGGGCCGGTTCAAGGCGGCGATGGCATCCCGCGCAGACGGTCCAGGATCGCATCGACCTCGGCCTCGGCATGGGCGAAGCCGAGGCCGGTATCGAGGACGAAATCCGCCCGGGCGCGCTTCTCTGCGTCGGGCAGCTGCTTGGCGAGGATCGACGCGAAGGTCGCCGCGTCCATGCCGGGCCGGGCCAGCACCCGTTCGCGCTGAACCTCGGCCGGCGCCGTGACGACGAGGACCGCGTCGCAGCGCGCGTCCCCGCCCGTCTCGAACAGGAGCGGGATGTCGAGGACGACGACGGGGGCCTGCGCGTGGGCGGCGAGAAAATCGGCACCGGCCCGGCGCGCCAGGGGATGGACCAGCCGCTCCAGGGCGGCGAGGCGCTCCGGGTGGCCGAGCACTTCGCCGCGCAGCCGCTCGCGATCGACGGACCCGTCCGGAGCCAGAACACCGGGAAATTCCTCCGCGATGGCGTGGGCCGCCGCGCCGCCGGGTGCGTAGAGGGCATGGACCGCCGCATCCGCATCGTGGACGGGAACCCCGCGTGCGGAAAACATCGCGGCGGTGGCGGATTTCCCCATGCCGATGGAGCCGGTGAGGCCGAGGACGAGGGGGCGGCTCACGAACCGGCCTTCGATCCGGCTTTTGGGCCGACGATATCGGCGACGAGGCGCTCGCGCAGGGCCGCCGTCACGGCCGGATGCACGCCGAACCAGCGTGCGAAACCCGGCACCGCCTGATGCAGCAGCATCCCGAGTCCGTCGACGGCGGCCAGGCCCCGGGCACGGGCGGCGGCGAGCAACGGCGTCTCCAGGGGCACGTAGACGATGTCGGCGACGCATGCCGTGGCGGGCAGGGGCGTCAGGTCGAGATCGAGGGCGCCATGGCCCGCCATGCCGAGGGAGGTGGTGTTGACGAGAAGCCCGGTTCCGGGGAGCGCGGCGGGCAGGTCGGCCCAGTCGCAGGCGGCGACCCGTTCTGGATCGAGGGCGACGAGAGCCTCCGCCCGGGCGCGGGTGCGGTTGGCTACCCGGATTCGGCTCAGGCCGCGCTCCAGCAGGCCGACCACGATGGCGCGGGCCGCGCCCCCGGCCCCGAGCACAAGGGCGGCGCCGCCCGTGCGCTCCACCCAATCGGCGCCGAGACTCCGGTCGAGATGGGCGATGAAGCCCGGCGCGTCGGTGTTGTCCCCCCACAGGCGTCCGTGCGTGTCGAAGAACACGGTGTTGACCGCGCCGATCTTCTCCGCGCGCGGCGTCAGTTCGTCTACGAGGCGAGAGGCCGCCTCCTTGTGCGGGATCGTGACGTTGCCGCCCGCGAATCCGTGTTCGCGAAGGGTCAGCAGGAAATCCGGGAACGCGTCCGGGGCCACGTCGACGCGCGCGTAGGTCCCCGCGATCCCGTGCTCGGCGAGCCAGTGACCGTGGATCAGGGGCGAGCGCGAATGGGCGATGGGATGCCCGACAACGAAGGCCTTCGTCACACCACGTCCTCCGAAGCCAGGATACAGGCGGGGCCGTCCGCCCCTTCGATCTGCACCGTCGCGTGCCCGATGCCGAAGGTCTTGCGCAAGTCCTCGGCGAGGCCGAGCAGGAAGGCGTTGCCCGGGTGGCCTCCCGGCATGACGAGGTGGACGGTCAGCGCAATTTCGGTGGTGCTCATCGGCCAGATGTGGAGATCGTGGAGCGCCGACACCCCCGGCCGGGCACCGAGGAAGCCGCGCACTGCCTCCGGGTCGATCCCCGGCGGCACCGCCGAGAGGGCCATGATCACGCTGTCGCGCAGGAGGCCCCAGGTCATCCAGACGATGAGGCCGGCGATGGCGAGACTGACCGCGGGGTCGATCCACGCGGCTCCCGTGAGCACGATGGCGAGGCCGGCCAGCACCACCCCGAGGGACACGGCGGCATCCGCCACCATGTGCAGGTAGGCGCCGCGGATGTTGATGTCGCTGCCCTTGCCGGAGGCGAACAGCCAGGCGGTGATGCCGTTGATGACGATACCGATGCCGGCCACCACCATCACGGTGACGCCCGCCACGGGCTCGGGGGCCAGGAGCCGGAGGATCGCCTCCCAGATGATGGCGCCCGTGGCGACCAGCAGGAACACGGCGTTGAACAGGGCGGCGAGGATCGAGGAGGAGCGAAGCCCGTAGGTGAAGCGCGGGCTCGGAGCGCGCTTCACCAGCACCGAGGCGATCCAGGCGACGACGAGGCCGAGCACGTCGGAGAGGTTGTGGCCCGCATCGGCCACGAGGGCCATGGATTGCGAGGCGAAGCCGTAGCCGGCTTCGACGATCACGAACCCGGTGTTGAGAACGATGCCGATGGCGAAGGCCCGGCCGAACGAGGCCGGGGCGTGGACGTGTCCACCCCCATGGCCACCGCCGTGATGACTCCCGCCGTGGCTGTGCCGATGCCCGTGATCGTGGCCCGCATGATCATGACCGGCGTGATCGTGGGGGTGGTCGTGTCCGGCCATGGGGGTCTCCGTGGCGCTGCCCGGCGGCGCCGTCGCGGCCGGGAAGAAACCCTGTGCGCGAGGCGCCTCGCGACGAGGCCTTAGCCGCGATCCGTCGGTCCATCCAGGGCGGATGACGACGCGGTCGTCCCGTCCGCGCGATGGCCTCGGCCGAGCCAGGCCTAATCGAGGAAACCCTGGAACACCGTCAGGACCAGCGGAATGGCGAGGCCGGCCAGGATGGTCTGGACCGCCACGATCCCCGCCATCAGCGGTGCGTCGCCGCCGAGCTGGCGAGCCATGATGTAGGAGGACGAGGCGGTGGGGAGAACCTGGAAGATCAGGGCGGTCACGGCGGCGGGGCCGTGGAGGCCGACGGCGCGGCAGGCCAGCACCGTCGCCACGGGCATCAGCACGAACTTGACGGCCGACGACACCAGGACCGGGCGCATCCAGGTCCGCGCCGCCGACAGGTCGAGGGCGGCTCCGACGCAGAGCAGGCCCAGCGGCAGGGACGCCTGCCCCAGCGCCTTGAGCATCGGCTCGATCCCCGGCGGGAGGTGCAGTCCCGACGCCTGGAGGAGGATGCCACCGAAGCACGCGATCACCAGGGGATTGAGGGCGAGCTGGCGGGCGAGGCCGGCCGGTCCGGGTCGTTCGCCGGTGCCGAAGCGGGCGAAGACGAGCACGCACAGGATGTTCACCGTGGGCACGATGGCGGCGTTCGCCACCGCCGCGAGGGCGAGCCCTTGCGCACCGAACACCCCGATCGCCGCCGAGACGCCGACGTAGTTGTTGAAGCGGATGCCGCCCTGGAACACCGAGGTGAAGGACGCCCCCTGGAAGCCGAGGCGTGATCGCGCCAGGAGCAGGATCGCCGCGACCGCGCAGGTGGAGACCACCAGCACCACGACCAGGGCCAGCACCGGCACGCCGTCCAGCCGCGCCGTCGTGAGCCCGTGCACCATCAGGGACGGCAGCAGCACGTAGTAGCTGAGGCGTTCGGCCTGGGGCCAGAAGCCCTCGCCGAGGAAGCCGACGCGGCGCAATGTGGCGCCCAGCGCGATCAGCAAGCCGATGGGCACCAGGGCGAGGAGGACGGACCCGATCATCGCGGGCCGCCTGAGACCGGAGCGGGCATCTAGAACGCCAGGAGCCGTCGGGCGCGCAGGCGGGCGAGCAGGGGCAGCAGGGGCAGGCCCAGGATGGTGGTGTGGTCGCCCGCGACCTCCGCGAACAGATGGATGCCGAGGCCCTCGAGCTGATAGGCGCCGACGCTGGACATGGCGCCGGGTCCCGCGAGCGCCACGTAGGCCGCGATGGACGCCGCATCGAGGGGCCGCAGGGTGAGGTGCGCCGTCTCAACGAAGGTGTCTGGCGCGTGCACCCCGTCGATCAGAGCCACGGCGGAATGCAGGTGGTGGGTGCGCCCGGCGAGACGCGCGAGCTGCGCGCGGGCGGCCGCCGCGTCGGCGGGCTTGTGGAACACGACGCCGTCGCAGGCGAGCACCTGATCGGCCCCGACGACGATCCGGCCCGGCGCACGGGCGGCCACCGCCTCGGCCTTGGCGAGGGCGAGACGCAGGGCGAGGTCGGACGGAGCGAGCCCCGCACAAGCGGCCTCGATGGCGCGCTCGTCGACACCGGGGCTTTCGGTTTCGACGGTGAGGCCAGCCCCAGCGAGGAGCGCGCGCCGGGTCGGGCTGGTGGAGGCGAGGAGGAGCGGCGCGGCGCCGCGCCATAGGGGGGAGGGGGAATCCATCGCTCCAGTGTCACGGATCGCCGCGCCTCGACAAGATGCGCTCGATTTCAGCGGCGCATGCTGCGGAAGCGGCAGTACCGGCCGTTGTCCTGGAACCCGCCCGGGCATCTGGCGACGCAGGCGCCCGCCGCGAACTTGAGAGGCGGCCGGCAGGAATATTTGTGGCTCTTGTTGCGGTACTGGTAATCCTGCGCCCGGCCGGCCTCGGCGGGGGAGACGGACGTGCCGACGATCAGAGCGAAGAGAGCGGCGCAGGCGAGACGGTTGGGCATCGGGCATCCTGAAGTGACGGATCGCAGGGTCAACCCGCGTGGGTTCCCGTTGGTTCGCGCCCTCAGGTGGCGATGAACTTCAGCCGGTGCTCGCGGTGCAGGTCGAGGATCGCCGCGGCGGTCTCCTCGATGGAGCGGCGCGTCACGTCGATGGTCGGCCAGCGGTGCTTGGTGCACAGGCGCCGGCACGCCGCGATCTCGTCGGCCACGGCCGAGCGGTCGACGTAGAGGGAGGAATCGTCGGCCTTGAGGCTGAGGAGCCGGTTCTGGCGGATCTGCACGATGCGCTCGGGGCTTGCCAGCAGCCCGACGAGGAGCGGCTTTCGCGCGTTCTCCAGGGAGGCCGGCAGCGGCATGCCGGGCACCAGGGGAAAGTTCGCGGTCTTGAGGCCGCGGTTGGCGAGGTAGATGGCGGTCGGCGTCTTCGAGGTGCGGCTGACGCCCACCAGGATCACGTCGGCCTCGTCGACATCGAGGGGCAGATTGCCGTCGTCGTGCGCCAGGGTGAAGTTCATGGCGTCGATGCGCTTGAAGTACTCGGCGTTGAGCATGTGCTGCGCGCCCGGTCGGGCCGTCGAATCCGCGCCGAGGTAGGATTGCAGCAGGGCGTGCACGGGCTGGAGCACGGACAGGCACGGCGAGCCGGTCTCGCGGCAGGCCGCCTCCAGGCGCTCGGTGAGGTCGTGGCCGACCAGGGTGTAGAGCACGAGGCCGGGCGCCGCCTCGATCTCGGAGATCACCCGTTCGAGCTGCGGACCCGAGCGCACCAGGGGGTAGACGTGCTCGATGGCCGAGACGCCCTCGTACTGCGCGGCCGCCGCGCGGCCCACGTTGATCAGGGTCTCGCCGGTGGAATCCGACACGAGGTGGAGGTGGAAGTAGCTGCGGCTCATCGAGAACTCTGTCTCCTCGGAATCAGGAGACAAGGAGCGTGCCGGCCTTGTCCACCGCTTGCGCCTTGGGGGAGTCGATGAATGTGGATAAGCCGGCTCGCCACCGTGGTCCAGGCGGGACCCACCCCGTGTTGTCGACTCTCGCGTCCACACGCCGTCCGACGCACGTCGACCGGACGCGGTTTTGGGAGAATCAGGGACCGACCGGCGCCCAGCCGCGCGGAGCGCCTCGCAAGGCACTGTCCGGCATCGTCTATCCGGGACATTGCTCGCAATCCGTTAAAGCCCTCTTAACGCCGTGGCGGCGGGGACGGCCTGTGGACGCTTTTCCGCTCCCGTCATCCAGCCCTCTAAAAGAAAAAACAGAGTCCTAGAATCTCTCTTTCCTTTTAGAAGGGCCGTGTGGGGATCGATCCGTCGCGACCTCCACGAGCGGAGATCAGAACGGTTTTCGAGGGGGAGACAGCCGGGCCATCGGTGCTACATACCAGTCACGGGGTTTGGGTGTCGGAGATCGGATGAGCCAGGGTGATGGGGCGGACCGCGTGGTCCTGCGGGTGCTCTCGGGCGAGGCGCAGAAGCGCCCCCCCGCCTGGATGATGCGTCAGGCCGGCCGCTACCTTCCCGAGTACCGGGAAGTCAGGGCGAAGGCCGGCTCGTTCCTCGACCTCTGCTACAACCCGGATTTCGCCACCGAGGTCACCCTCCAGCCGATCCGCCGCTTCGGCTTCGAGGCGTCGATCCTGTTCTCCGACATCCTCGTGATCCCCGACGCCCTCGGCCAGGACGTGCGGTTCGTCGAAGGCGAGGGGCCGCGCCTCGATCCACTCGCCGGCCGGGCCGAGTTCGAGCGCCTGCGCCAAGCCGACGATCCGGCGATCTTTTCGCATCTGGCTCCCGTCTTCGAGACGGTGCGGCGGCTCCGTGCCGAGCTTCCCCATGAGACCACGCTGCTGGGTTTCTGCGGCGCGCCCTGGACGGTGGCGAGCTACATGATCGGTGGGCGCGGCACGCCCGACCTTGCGCCGTCGCGGGCGCTCGCCCGCCACGACACGGCCCTCGTCGAAGCGCTCATCGACCGTCTCGTCACCGTGCAGACCGAGTACCTCGTGCGCCAGCTCGAGGCCGGGGCCGACGCCGTGCAGATCTTCGAATCCCATGCCGGGTCGCTGCCCGACGTGCGCGGCGCCTCCGAACCGGAGGAAGCGCCCGTCAACGAGGTCGCCGAGAGCGCCCTGCCGGAGGGCACCCCGCGCGACGCCCTGACCCGCTGGTCGCTCCAGCCCATCGCCCGCATGATCGCCGGCGTGCGCGCCCGGGTGCCGGGCGCGAAGATCATCGTGTTCGCCCGGGGCTCGGGCCTCGACGGCCACGCCCGTGTGGTGCCGGAGACGGCGGCCGATGCCGTGGGCGTCGACTGGTCGGTGGATCTGGCGGCGCTCAGGGGCCGTGTGCCGGCCACCACGGTCACCCAGGGCAATGTGCACCCCGAGACCCTCATCGAGGGCGGAGCGGCCCTGGACGCCGCCGTGGACGGCGTGCTGGCGGCGACGGATGGCCTGCCGCACATCTTCAACCTCGGCCACGGCATCACGCCGCAGACGCCCATCGCCCATGTCGAGCAGATGCTGAAGCGGCTTCGCGGCTGATGGACGGCCTCTACCTCTGGATCAAGGCGCTCCACGTCGTCGCCGTCATCTCGTGGATGGCGGCGATGCTCTATCTGCCGCGCCTGTTCGTCTACCACGCCTCCCTGGTGCCCGGACCGCACGCGCAGGCGCAGTCCGAGACCTTCAAGGTGATGGAGCGGCGGCTCCTCAAGGCGATCATGACGCCGGCCATGATCGCCACCTGGATCTTCGGGCTGATCCTCGTCTGGCAGAGCGGCTACTACGCCGCCGGCTGGCTCCAGGCGAAGGTCGCCCTCGTGCTCGCCATGAGCGGCATCCACGGCTGGCTCGCCCGCATGGTCAAGGATTTCGCCGCCGACCGGAATACGCGCGGCCACAAGTTCTACCGGGTGCTCAACGAAGGACCGACCCTCCTGATGGTCGCCATCGTGGTGCTGGTGGTGGTGAAGCCGGGGCTGTGGGGGTGATCCGCCGGACCTACCCTTGGTCTACTTGTAAAGGAGTAGCTTAAAAGCTACAAAAGATCGTGGCGACTATTCTCCGGCATCCGAATTTCGTCGCATGGTTCGATGCCCTTCGCGACGATCGCGTGCTGACCCGGATCGCCGTTCGGATCAGGCGGCTCGAACTGGACAATCCGGGGGATGTCAAACCGGTCGGTGAGGGCGTCAGTGAAATGCGGATCGCTTACGGACCGGGCTATCGAGTCTATTTCCGGCGGACCGGTTCGGACATCACGATCCTTCTCTGCGGCGGCGAAAAATCAACACAAGCGCGGGACATCGAGACCGCGAAGCGGCCGGCGCGCGAACTGCGATGATCGTTGGTAGGGTAAAGCTATGACCATCGAACTGAAGCCCTGGGACGTGGCCGAGTATCTCGACACTCCGGAACGCATCGCACTCTACATCGAAGCTGTCATCGACGATGGCGACCCCGCACTGCTTGCGGCGACCCTAGGAGATATCGCGCGCGCGCGGGGCATGGCTCAGATCGCCAGGGAGACCGGGCGTTCGCGCGAAAGCCTGTACCGGGCGCTCTCCGACAAGGGAAACCCTGAACTCACCACCCTGATGGGCGTCCTGAAGGCCCTTGGGCTGCAGCTGAGCGTCAAACCCATCACCCCCGCAGCGACCTGACCCCTGCCTCAAGGACCGCCATGTCCCCGATCCTGTCCGCTGCCCTCGCCGGGATGATCCTGGCCCTCGTCGCGACGACCGCGCAGGCCGCGAGTTTCCCGTGCGACAAGGCCGAGGCGGCCGACGAGAAGGCCATCTGCGCCACCCTCGTCCTCAACGACCGCGACGTGGAGATGGCCACCCGCTTCGAGATCCTGCGCGCCATGCTGCCCATGGGCGGCAATGCCAAGCTGCGCGAGGACCAGGAAACGTGGCTCGCCGAGCGCCGCGCTTGCGAGGCGGACGTCGCCTGTCTCACGCAGGCCTACGACGCCCGTCTGAAGACCCTGCGGGCGGTGTTCTCGGAATTCGCCAAGCAGGGGCCGCTCTGAGGCGCCCTCAACCCAAACGGGCGAGAAGCCGGTCCATCAGCGGGTTGTCCGGCGTGAAGGCGTAATCGATCTTGCGCACGCTGACCGAGCCGGCTCCGGCCTTCACCAGGGCGTCGGCCAGATCGAACACCGCGTCGACGGGGCAGTGCAGCACCATCTCGCCCCGTCCCTCGGGGGCGCCGTAGGGCAGTTCGGCGTCGTGCAGGGCCGAGATGCCGGCGAGATCGATGTCGCCGTCGTCCGGCATGGCGGCGCGGACCTCGCGGGTGGTGCGGGCCCGCTCCTCGGCCTGGATGCGGCCGAGCACGGCCCGCAGGGCGTTGCGCGGGCTCGGGCCCCAGGCGGCGTTGAGGGAGGCGACGAGGTTCGCCTCCGAGCGCAGGATGATCCCGTCGTCGAGGATCTTCAGGGCGTTGGCGGCCAGCGTCGCGCCCGTGGTGGTGATGTCGACGATGATCTCGGCCGAGCCCGCCGCCGGCGCGCCCTCGGTGGCCCCGAGGCTCTCGACGATGCGGTAATCCGCGACCCCGTGCTCGGCAAAGAACCGCCGGGTGAGGTTCACGTATTTCGTGGCGATGCGCAGGCGCTTGCCGTGGCGCACCCGCATCTCGGCCGCGACCTCGTCGAGATCGCTCATGGCCCGCACGTCGATCCAGGCCTGGGGCACGGCGACCACGACGGTGGCTTGGCCGAAGCCCAGCGGGGTCAGCAATTCGACCTGGCCGCGCGCCTCGGGCAGGGATTCGCGGATGAGATCCTCGCCGGTGATGCCGAGATGGGCCGCGCCCGAGGCCAGTTGCGCCGCGATCTCGGACGCCGAGAGGTAGCGGACCTCGACGCCCGGCACGCCGACGAGCTTGCCGCGATAGTCGCGAGCACCGGTGTTCTGCGCGAGCTTCAGTCCGGCGCGGGCGAAGAAGGCGGCGGCGTTCTCCTGCAGGCGCCCCTTGGAGGGCACGGCGAGGACGAGGGGATCGGTCATCGGCGCCGGCTCACGGGTGGGAAGTGTCGGATGTTTGGGAGGTGTCGGAAGGGGCGACCCGCGAGAGCCAGACGGCGCAGCCGACGGCCGGCACCGGGATCGGACTGCCGAGATGCTGCAGGAGGCCGTCGTAGCGGCCACCGCCGACGAGGGGCGGCCCGGAGGGGCCTGCCGCCGTCACCTCGAAGATGAAGCCGGTGTAGTAGTCGAGGTTGCGCGCGAACCCGCCCGAGAAGGCGAAGCGCTCGACGGACAGTCCCCGCGCCGCCATGAAGCCCGTGCGCTCCTCGAACAGACCGAGCGCCGCCTCGAGGGGCGGATGGTCGAGGCCGGCCGTGCGGATGAGCTCGCGCATGGCGAGTGCCGCCGCGTCGGGATCGCCCGCGATGGCGCGGTAGCGCTCGACGAGGGCGCGGTTCTCCGGGTTGAGGCCGGCGCCGCCGCTCGCCTGGGCGGCGGCCTTCGACAGGAAGCGCTCGGCGATCTCGCCGGCGCTGCGTCCGCCGACCCGCGAGATGCCCGCGATGGACAGCACGTCCTCCACGAAGGCGCGCACCCCCCTGGGGTCCTGGCCCTGGATCGCCGCGAGGAGGCCCGCATGGGGATCCTCCTGGCGCACGCCGTTGGTGACCTCGTCGAGCGACCGGCCGGCCGCGATGGCCCGCAGGGTCCGGCGCTTGGCGGCCGGGGGCACGGCCAGCGCGTCGAGGAGCGCGTCGAGGAGACCCATGTCGCCCAGCCGCACGGCGACGTCGCTGCGGCCCAGGGCGGAAAGGCCCTCCAGCGCAAGGCCGAGGACCTCGGCATCCGCCGCCGGAACGTCGGTGCGGCCGATGGATTCGATGCCGGCCTGCAGGAATTCGTCCGGCTCGTCGCGCCCGAGGCGGAACACCGGCCCGCAATAGCTGTAATCGGCCGGTCCCGCGGCGCCGTGCGCGAGATGGTGGCGGCAGACGGGAATCGTGAATTCCGGCCGCAGGCACAACTCGGCGCCGCCGGCATCCTGGGTCACGAAGATGCGGCGGCGAATGTCCTCGCCCGACAGTTCGAGGAACGGCTCCACGGGCTGGAGCACCGGCGGGGTCACGGCGCCGTAGCCCGCATCCGCGAACTGGGCGAGCAGGCGCGCCGTGCCGTGCGATCGTCCGCCGGCGATCGCGCCGCCGGGTTCCGGGTTCATCATGGGTCCGCCCGCCTCGTCATCGCGCCCTCGTAGCAACCGGAATCCGGCTTGGCGACCGTCGTATCGACCGTGGCGACTAGAGCCAGCCCTGCAATTCGCGCCGGACCACGGTCTCGATCACCTTGAGGCCCAATGCGCCGTCGTTGAGGCACGGGATGTAGGCGAAGCGCTCGCCGCCATTGTCCTCGAAATAGTGCCGGTTCTCGCCGTCGAGCTCTTCCAGGGTCTCGAGACAATCGGCCGAGAAGCCCGGTGCCACGATGGCCATGCGCTTCACCCCGCTTTTCGCCAGCTCCTGCACGGTCTCGTCGGTGTAGGGGCGCAGCCATTCCTCGTTGCCGAAGCGCGACTGGAAGGTGGTGCGCATCTTGTCCGTCGAGAAGCCGAGGGCTTCCCGCACGAGGCGGCCGGTCTTCACGCACTGGCAATGGTAGGGGTCGCCCTTGAGGAGGTAGCTCTTCGGCACCCCGTGGAACGAGGTCAGGATCACCTCGGGCTCGAAGTCGAGCTTGGCCAGCCCCTCGCGGATCGAGGTGGCGATGGCGTCGATGTAGACCGGATCGTCGTGATAGGGCGCCGAGACCCTCAAGGTCGGCTGCCAGCGCATTTTCATCAGGGCCTTGAACGCCTGGTCGCAGGCGGTGGCCGAGGTGGCGGCGGCGTATTGCGGATAGAGCGGCACGAGGAGGATGCGGTCGCAGCCCTGGTCGAGGAGCGCCTGGATGCGCTTGTCCATCTCGGGCTTGCCGTAACGCATGGCCCAATCGACCACGACTTGGTCGCCCATGGCCGCCTGAAGACCCTCGGCCTGGCCCCGGGTGATGGTCTTCAGCGGTCCCTCGTCGCGCTCGTTGTTCCACACGCTCGCGTAGTCGCGGCCCTTCGGCCCCGGGCGCTTCGTCAGGATGATGAGGTTGAGCAGCGGCCACCAGATCAGGCGCGGCACCTCGATCACCCGGCGGTCCGACAGGAACTCCTTGAGGTAGCGGCGCATGGGCCAGTAGCTCGTGCCCTCGGGCGTGCCGAGATTGGTCAGGAGCACGCCGATGCGGCCCCAGCGCACGGGCGGATGCTCGGCGGGGAGCGGTGCGGTGCTGGTCTGGAGCGGCATGCTGTCCTGCAGGGACGTCGGGGCGACGCGTTCGGTCATCGGGTTTCCGGAATCGCCGCAGAGGCGGAAAAGTTGTGCAAACGGGGATATCTATCTAGAGCAGGCGGCCTGCCAGCATCACCCGATGGATTAGGGCGCGACATGCCGTCTCCCCGGTACTTCTTCAACCACTTCATGCCGTTCACCGGCTATCCCTATACGGGTGCCCCGACCGCCTGCAATCTCTGCGGCTCGACGCGCAGCGTGACGGTGGCGGAGACCGACCGGCGCCTGAAGACCCTGCGCTCCATCGCCTGCGAGCAATGCGGCCTCATCCGCACGGACCCGATGCCGACCCCGGCGGAGCTGGCGGATTATTACGCGACGGCCTACCGGGCCGATTATCAGCTCGCCTTCGCCGGCGGCCCCCCGCGCAACCACCTCAACCGCTCGGCCCGCGAGGCGACGTTCCGCGCCAATCTCCTGGCGCCGAAGCTGAAAGCCGGCGCCCGCGTCCTCGATTTCGGCTCGGGCTCGGGCGAGTTCCTGGCGGCCGTGCGGGCCAAGGGCTGCGAGGCCGTGGGCGTCGAGCCAGGGCGGGATTACGCCAACTATGCCCGCACGCAGCACGGCGTCGAGGTGCTGGACGATGCCGACGATGCCCGCTTCCCGGCCGGGCATTTCGACGTGATCACCACCCACCACGTCATGGAGCACCTGCGCGACCCCGCCGACGTCATGGCGCGCCTGTCGCGCTGGCTGAAGCCCGACGGGGTGCTCTACGCGGCCGTGCCCAACATGGCCGCGACGGGCAAGCCGCCGCACGAGCGCTTCCACTTCGCCCACGTCCACGGCTTCGTGCGCGAGACTTTCGACCTCACGGCGCGCCGGGCCGGCCTCGTGCCGCATCTGGACTATTGGCGCGAGGACACCACGGTGGTCTACGCCAAGACGGACGCGCCCATGGGGGCCCTGGCCGTGCCGGGCCTCGCCGAGCGCCTCGCCATCGACCTGAAGCCGATGCCGGCGGGGGCCTACCTCGCCTCCGGCGCCTGGATCTGGCCGATGCTGCGCCGGAACGCCAAGGCCGTGCGCGACACCTTCGTGGCCCGCTGAGAACCGTCGTCGTCGCGTCGCGGGAGCTGTCCTAGAAGGAAAGTCTCCCGACGCCACCACCGAGACCGACCCCATGCCGCGCCCCAGCCGCCGCCAGACCTTCGGCCTCGGGGTCGGCGCAGGCCTCGCCGCCGGGATACACGATGCCCGGGCGGCCTCCACCGCGCCCGAGCCGACCTTCACCCTGCTCCTCGTCAACGACCTCTACCGGATGTCGGAAACCGAGGGTCGCGGGGGCTTCGCCCGGCTCAACGCCATCGTGAAGGCCGAGCGCGCGCGCGGCGTGCCGCTCCTCTACGCCCATGCGGGCGACACGCTCTCCCCGTCCCTGATGTCGGGCTTCGACCAGGGCGCCCACATCGTCGAACTCCTCAACATCGCGCCGCCCGACGTGTTCGTGCCGGGCAATCACGAGTTCGATTTCGGGCCTGCGATCTTCGCCCGGCGCATGGGCGAGGCGAACTTTCCGGTGTTCGCCGCCAATCTGCGCGATGGCGCCGGGCGCCCCTTGCGCGGGGTGCGCGACCGGACCCTCGTGACGCTGGGCGGCATCCGGGTCGGGATCGTCGGCATCGCGCTGGCCAGCACGCCGGATAAGTCGCAGTCGGGCGACCTGCGCTTCGCCCCCGAACTCGAAACCCTGGCGCGCGAGGCGCAAACGCTCCGCGCCGAGGGCGCCGACCTCGTGGTCGGGGTCTGTCATACGGGCCGGGCGACGGACGAGGCCATCGTCGCAGGCCGCCTCGTCGATATCCTGCTGTCGGGCCACGACCACGATCTGGCACTCCGGTACGACGGCCAGACCGTCATGGTGGAATCGAGCTTCGACGCCCATTTCGTCACCGCCATCGACGTGACCGTCCAGGTGACGGGATCGGGGAAAGCCCGGACGGTGACCTGGCGCCCGAGCTTTCGCGTCCACGATTCGGCACGCGTCGTTCCCGACCCCGAGACCCTGGCGGTGGTGCGGCGACTCGAAGGGGACCTGTCGCGCGAACTCGACGTCGCGGTCGGCGAGACGCGCCTGCCCCTCGACAGCCGCATCGCCGCCGTGCGCGCGCGGGAGGCCAGCTTCGGCAACCTCGTCGCCGATGCCGTGCGGGCGAGCACGGGAGCCGATCTGGCCATCGTCAACGGCGGCGGCATCCGGGGCGACACCCTGTACCCGGCCGGCCGGGTGCTGACGCGCCGCGACATCCTGCTGGAACTGCCCTTCGGCAACACAACGGTTCTCGTCGCGCTCACCGGCGCGCAGATCCGCGGCCTCCTGGAGACGGGCGTCTCGGAATTCGGCCGTCCCGCGGGACGCTTCCCGCAGGTCTCGGGCCTCGTCGTCACCGTCGATCCGACGGCCCCGGTCGGGGCCCGCATCGTCGCCCTGAGCCATGGGGGCGTGCCCCTCGACCCCGACAGGACCTACACCGTGGGCTCGAACAACTTCCTGTACGATGGCGGCAACGGCTACGGCGCCCTGTCCAAGGGACGCACCCTCGTCGGCGGCACCGACGGCACCCTCGTCGCCAATGCGGTGATGGCCTACATCCGGACCAACGCGCCCCTGTCCGTTCCGTCCGAGGGGCGCATCCTGACGCGTTGAGGATCCCCTGCCGATGAGTTCAGGCCCCGTCGCCGATGCCCTCGCGCGCTTTCGCCGTTCGGGCTCGCCCTGGCTCGACCTGCCGTTCTTCGAAGGCGGCGCGGCCGACACCGTGGCGATGCGGGTCGATGAGCGCATCGCCGAGGGCGTCACCGTGCTGCCGGCGCCGGAGAACATCTTCAACGCCCTGGCGCTGACGCCGCTGACCGAGGTGAAGGCAGTGATCCTCGGCCAGGACCCGTACCCGACGCCGGGCGATGCCAACGGGCTGGCCTTCTCCTATGTCGGCCCGCGGCGCCTGCCGGCCTCCCTCAAGGTGATCCTGGCCGAAATCCCCGACGCGCCGGCCAAGCCGACGACCGGCGACCTCACGCCGTGGGCGCGCCGCGGTGTGCTGCTCCTGAACTCGGCTCTCACGGTGGAGCAGGGCAAGTCCGGTGCTCACTTGCGCTACGGCTGGGCGTCGCTCACCGATCAGGCGGTGGAAGCCGTCTCGAAGCGGGCGGAGCCGGCGGTGTTCCTGCTGTGGGGGGCGCAGGCCCGGGCGCGGGCCGCCCTCATCGACACCGCGCGCCACGGCGTCATCGAATCCGGCCATCCCTCGCCCCTGAACCGCCAGCGGGATTTCCCCGGCTCCCAGCCCTTCGCGGCGGCGAATGCCTGGCTGACGGCGCAGGGCGTCGCGCCCATCGACTGGCGTTTGGACTGAAGCGACGCAGCCGCTCGGACGTACCCCCTCGGCCGTGCCCCCTTGGGCTCGGCTCCTTGGACGCGCCCCCTTGGAGGAGTGGGGCGGGCGGTCTATTTCCGTCGAGCGCATAAGCGGAATTTAAGAAGCCGCCGCACCCTGAGGAAACGCCCGATGCCCGTACGCCCCCTTCTCGCCCTGAGCCTCGCGCTCGCTCTGCCGACCGTCGCGCAGGCCCAGATCCGCAACGCCCCGCAGCCGCGGGCGCTGGAATTCGCCGCCTACATCTTCGCCGCCGCCAATGTCTGCGGCTACCGCATCGGTGCCGAACAGTTCGAGGCGCTCCTGGAGAAGCAGGGAACGCGCGCCGCCGATGTCGGCCCGCGCGGCCCGTTCGGCGGCCGGGTCCAGACGATCTTCGCGATGATGTCGAACCAGATGCAACTCAATCGCGAGACGGCGTGCCTCGCGGTGGCCGGCGAGTACGGCCCCGAGGGCAATATCACCAAGAACGTGCTGCTGCCGCCGATGCCGGCCGGTGCCCCGAACGAGGCCGCCCCCGCCGAGACCGCGCCGAAGCCTGCGCAGTAAGGTTTGGATGCGGTCGGGTTCGGACGGAGGCCCGCGGGACCTCCGTCCGGTCCGAGTCTAGAACAGGCCTTCGATCTGGCCGTTGGCGTCGAGGTGGATGCCCTCCGAAGCCGGGACCTTCGGCAGGCCCGGCATGGTCATGATCTCTCCGCAGATGACCACGACGAAGCCGGCTCCCGCCGAGAGGCGCACGTCGCGCACGGCGATGACGTGGCCCTCGGGGGCGCCCATCAGGTTCGGGTCGGTGGAGAACGAGTACTGGGTCTTCGCCATGCAGACGGGCAGGTTGCCGTAACCGTCCTTCTCGAACTGGGCGAGCTTGGTGGCGGCCTTGGATTCGACCTGGATGTCGGCGGCCCCGTAGAGCTTCGTCGCGATGGTGCGGACCTTGTCGGTGAGCTTGGTCTCGGTCTCGTACGCGAAGGTCAGGGGCTTCTGCTCGCCCTCGGCCAGCTTCACCACGGCGTGGGCCAGTTCCTCGGCGCCGGCGCCGCCATCCGCCCAATGCTTGCAGGTGATGGCCTCGACCTGGAGCCGGTCGCGGCACAGCTCCTTCAGCTTGGCGTGCTCGGCATCGGTGTCGGCGTAGAAGTGGTTGACGCCGATGACCACCGGCAGGCCGAAGCTGCGCACGTTGGCGACATGGCGGGCGAGGTTGGCGAAGCCCTTCTCCAGGGCGCCCAGGTTCTCGGAGCCGAGCTCCTTCTTCGAGACGCCGCCATGCATCTTCAGGGCGCGCACGGTGGCGACGATCACCACCGCGGACGGCTTCAAGCCCGCCTGCCGGCACTTGATGTCGATGAACTTCTCCGCCCCGAGATCCGCGCCGAAGCCGGCTTCGGTGACCACGTAGTCGCCGAGCTTGAGCCCGGCGCGGGTTGCGATGACCGAGTTGCAGCCATGGGCGATGTTGGCGAAGGGGCCGCCGTGGATCAGGGCGGGGTTGCCCTCCAGGGTCTGCACGAGGTTGGGCTGCAGGGCGTCCTTGAGCAGCACCGTCATGGCGCCCGTGGCCTTGACGTCCTTGAGGGTCACCGGCTTGCGGTCGCGGGTCTCGGCGATGACGATGCGGCCGAGGCGCGCCTCGAGGTCGTCGAGGTCGCGCGCGAGACAGAACACCGCCATGACTTCGGACGCCACGGTGATGTCGAAGCCGTCCTCGCGCGGGAAGCCGTTGGCAACGCCGCCCAGCGACTGGGTGATCGACCGCAGGGCCCGGTCGTTCATGTCGACCACGCGGCGCCAGTGGATGCGGCGCACGTCTATGTTGAGCTCGTTGGCCCAGTAGACGTGGTTGTCGATGAGGGCGGCGGCCAGTGAGTGCGCCGACGTGATGGCGTGGAAGTCGCCGGTGAAGTGCAGGTTGATCTGCTCCATCGGCACGACCTGGGCCTTACCGCCGCCGGCAGCACCCCCCTTCATGCCGAAGCAGGGGCCGAGCGACGGCTCGCGCAGGCACATCACGGTCTTCTTGCCGATGCGGTTGAGCGCGTCGCCGAGACCCACCGTGGTGGTGGTCTTGCCCTCGCCTGCCGGGGTCGGGCTGATGGCGGTGACGAGGACAAGCTTGCCCTCGGGCTTGTCTTCCAGACCCTTGATGAAATCGTGATCGATCTTGGCGATGTGCCGGCCGTAATTGTGAAGCGCCTCGTCCGGGATGCCGATCCGGGCAGCGACCTCGGTGATCGGCTTCAGGGTCGCCGCGCGGGCGATCTCGATGTCTGACGGCATGCCTCGTCTCTCCCGATTTTTTTCTTCGCGCCGAAGGGCGCGCGTTTGGCGTGTGCGGTGCCGGCGCCGTGTGGCGCACGCGGATCGGCCGCGCGGAACTGCACTGTGTCCGATCACACCAGTTTGATGGAAGGGGCAAGGAAAAGCGCTTGGGAAATTTTCAACGCGCGAACAAAATTTCGTTTGAGATCGGCCGGTTCCTGGAATCGGTGCGCCTTCGATGGGCTCACCCCCGGATCAGCCCGTCATGGCCGTCGCGGTGTAGCCGGCCTGGGTCAGGACCTCGGCCACCGTCCCGCTGTGCTCGCGGGTGGTGACGGCGACCCGGCCATGATCGAGGTCCACCGCCACCCGCGCGGCGGGATCGAGGTGCAGGATCGCCCGGCGCACCGCCTCCGCACAGCCGTTGCAGGTCATTCCATCCACCTGCATCAGCAGGTCCGACTGCATCGCATCCATGGCGTCTCGACCCTATCGTCCTGTGTCTCGCACCGGAGAGGTTCGCCGGACCCGGGAGAAAGGATGCGGGAACGGGAACTTCACCACAGCGCCGGAGATCGAATCCGGCTCGACGCCGCCCGGGTGCCCCGACCCGCCATGTTGAACCGGTGCGGATGGGATGCAAGCGCCGAGGAAGAGCGCCGGGTCCCCCGGCATTCCAGATCCCTCGCGCCCCATCACCCGGAAACCCAAGTCACACCGGACGAAAATCGGCGTGGGCCGTCGCGCACGCATCTTGTGAGTGCCTGGCGTCTCGGCGACAAAGGCGGTCTGGCTGCCACCGATCCGTACCGTCGGTTGTGCGGCCCTTCATGGGTTCGAGGTGAGAGCATACCGATGGCCCGGATCGTCGGCCGGCGTGGCGGCCCGTGGGCACTTGGTCTGAAGGGTCTCGGTTTCCTGGGACTCGGCGCCTTGGTCCCGCTCTCCGCCTATGCCCCCCTCGGCGGGGCCTTCGCCCTCGCCACGGCCGGTGGTGCGGCGGCCCTCCTCGCCCACCGCCGGGCCGGAGCCCTGTCCGCCCGCTGCGAGAAGCTGTCGAGTGAGCTCGATGTGCTGTCCCAGCGCCTGGTGCGCCTCGAATCCGTCACCCGACTCATCGCAGAGCAGCAGGTGCGCGCCGATGGGGCCGCTTCCGGGGCCAATGCCGGCGCCGACACGGCGGCCCTGGCCGCCGGCGTCGAGGAGGTCACCGCCGAGATCGGCCTCCTCAGCGGCATCGTGCGTGAACTCGCTGCCGTGGTGGCGACCCAGGACGGGGAGATCGCCGGCCTGAAGGCGGCGCCCCCGGTCCCGACACCGGCGCCACGGCCCGTCGCACCCGAGATCGTGGTGGCGCCCCGGCAGGCGGCTCCCGCCGTGCCGTGGACTCCCCGACCTCTCGATGTGGCCGCGAGAGAGGTCGCGTCGCGGGAGGCCGGCCGCGAAGCCGCGATCCTGACGGCCTTCGATGGGATCGGTCTCGAAGTCCATCTCCAGCCCGTGGTCTCCCTGCCGCAGCGCAAGGTCGTCTCCTACGAGGCGGTGGCGCGCCTGCGCGTCGCCGGGGCGGGCGAGCTTCCGTCCGGCACCCTCCTAGCGCCCGAAGCCTTCCTGTCCATCCTCGAGCGTCACGGCCGCACCACCGACCTCGACCGCCGCATGCTCCAGCGCACGGCCACCGTGGCCCGGCACCTGGCCGGACGCGGCAGCCGGGCGGCCGTCGCCTACGGCCTGTCGCCGCTCTCCCTGTTCGAGCCGGGCTTCCTGCGTTCCCTGGGCCGCCTCGTGGCCGACGAGCCCGATCTCGCCGGCCGCCTCGTGGTTGCCCTGCCGCAGTCGAGCTGGCGCAGCCTCGATGCCGAGCAGGCTGGGGTCCTGGGGGATTTGCGCGGCCTTATCGGGTTCACCCTCGACCGTCCCGTGGACCTGCGTCTCGATCCCTCGGCGCTGGCCGACCGCGGCGTCGGGCAGGTGAAGGTGCCCGCCGACATGCTGCTGCGGCCCGGAATCCACGAAGGCCTGCCCGATATCGCACTGGAGGATCTCGTCGCTGCGCTCGACCGGGCGGGCATCCAGCTCGTGGCCGACCGTGTCGAACGCGAGACCGACGTGCCGGATCTCATCGACCTCAACGTTCCGCGGGCGCAGGGGACGGTGTTCGCCCCCGCTCGTGCCGTGCGCGCCGAAGTGCTGGCCGTTCCGCCGCCGCCCGAGCCGGTCCCGTCGGCGGGCGACGAACCCGAGCCGCCGCCCCAGCGCCGCCCGTTCCGGGATTTCCTGCGCCGCGCGGGATAGGGTTCCGGGCGTTGCTTTCAGGGGGGCCCGCGCCTAACCGGGCGACGCACCATGCCCCGACGTCACGCAGGCCCCCAATGACCGAATCCGTGCCCACGATCTCAGGGCTCAGCGCCATCGCCGACCGGTTCGACGTGATCCTGTGCGACGTCTGGGGCGTGCTGCATGACGGCGTGCGCGCGCATGTCGGCGCGGGCGAGGCCCTGATCCGCTTCCGGGCCCTGCCGGGCGGCACGCGACCGCGCCGGGTGGTGCTGGTCTCCAACGCGCCGCGCCCCTGGGAGGGTGTCCGAACGATCCTCGACGGGTACGGCGTGCCGCGCGACGCCTACGACGCCATCCTGACCTCGGGCGATCTCACACGCAGTCTGCTCGCCGAGACGCCGGGCACGCGGATCCACCATCTCGGGCCCGAGCGCGACGCGCCGATCTTCGCCGATCTCGATATCCGCCTCGTCGCGGCGGAGGAGGCCGAACGCGTGGTCTGCACCGGGTTGTTCGACGACACCCGGGAGACGGCCGACGATTATCGCCCGGCCCTGGAGGAATGGCGAGCGCGCGACGTGCCGATGATCTGCGCCAATCCGGACCTCGTGGTCGAGCGTGCCGGGCTTCTGATCCCCTGCGCCGGCCTCATCGCCGAAGCCTACGCGGCGCTGGGCGGTCGGGTCGCCTATGCGGGAAAACCGTATCGGCCGGTCTATGCGGCCGCCCTGGCGATGGCCGGTGCCCTCGACGGCCTCGCGGCCCCGGAGCCCGGGCGGGTCCTCGCGGTGGGCGACGCCCTGCGCACGGACATCGCCGGAGCGTCGGCGTTCGGGATCCCGAATCTCCTCGTCGCCCGTGGCATCCATGCCGAGGAACTGGGGGTCTCGACGGAGGAGGCCGCCCTCGGCGACGTCGCCGCCTGGCTCGGACGTCAGTCCGTTCGGCCGGACGCGATCATCGAACGCCTCGTCTGGTAGGATCTCATACCGGTCGATCGCTTCGCGATGCGGATCTGGGCTTCGCTCAGGCGCCGCGCGGGCTGCCTGAGACGTTCCCCGAATGGATCATCCGGAAAACAGTCTCAGGCGAACATCGCGTCGATCTCGTCCTGGGCCGTCGCCGGTCCGTTGACCTGGGGGCCGTTGAGAATCAGCAGCTCGTTGCGGACGCGGCGCTCGACCTCTTCCGGGTCGATTCCGCCCTCGTCGCGGGCCTTCACGGCGGCGGCGAAGCGCGACAGGCGGCTCTCCAGCTGGCGCAGGGCGTCGACCACCTTGGTGATTCGCTGGCCGGTGATGTCCTGGAAGGTGCAGGCCTCGAAGATGTCGTTCATCCGCGCCTCGACGGCGGGACGGTAGTTCCTGTCGTCCGGCAGGCCGAGGATTTCCTCGGCCGCGTTCATGATCGTGTTCGTCGCCCCCGCCGTCGCGGCCACGACGCAGCCGAGCTCCTCGTGCGCCATGGGCAGACGGTCACGCGTCAGTTCGTTGGCCCGCAGGGCGGCGATCTCGGTGCGGAGATGCGCGATGTAATCGGCGATCTCCACGAGCTCCCGGACCAGGGATGGTTTTTCCGGCGCGGCGTTCGCCTTGCGCGCCCTGTTTGCGAGTGCCATCGACTCCCGCCTCTCCCTGTGCCGTCCGGTGGGTCGAAAAGACTGGTGCGTTTGCCCGCCGGACGACCTCTGCCCGGCCCTTGCGGGGGAGCGAGAGTCGTTCGCTCCGGCGCGATGCAACTCAACCGATGCGTGGACCGATCCGACGGATCGGTGCCCGCGTCAGGCGCCGCAGACCGCCTCGATCTTGCTCTTCAACGTCGCGGCGTTGAACGGCTTGACGATGTAGTTGTTCACGCCGGCCTTCTTGGCGGCGATGACGTTCTCGGTCTTCGATTCGGCCGTGACCATGATGAACGGCGTGGTGCGCAGGGCCTCGTCGGCGCGCACGTGACGCAGCAGCTCGTAGCCCGTCATCGGCTCCATGTTCCAATCGGAGATCACGAGGCCGTACTTGCGGTTCTTCAGGCGGGCGAGGGCGGCGGTGCCGTCGGAGGCGTCGTCGACCTCCTCGAACCCGAGCTGCTTCAGAAGGTTGCGGATGATACGGACCATCGTCTGATAATCGTCGACGACGAGGATCGGCATGCCGAGATCGAGGGCCATGGTTGCGTGTGCTCCGTCAGGTCGAGGCCGCCGCGTGCGCCGCGGCGGCTCGGGAATGGGCAGGGGCGAATCCGTGTCCGCGCCCTTGATCGTGAAACTACGGTCGATCGGCTTGCGAAGCGGTTAACTGCAGTGCTGGGTCGGCATCCCGGAGCGAGGCGAGACGCCTCGCTTGACCCTCCCGGTGGATTTCGACAGGTTCCGCCGCGAAACGCGGCCCTTCGAGGCCGCGCTCATCCTGCCACAGCCATGTTGGGACAAGATGCCGCCCGGCGACAGGACAGCCCCGCCGGCCCCGGTCCCTGTGACGGGCCGGCGTTTCACGGTCTGCCGCGAGGACGAGCCGGTGCCGCCGGCCATCGCCGGGGCCATCGCGGCGATCGGTAATTTCGACGGCGTCCATTTCGGCCACCGCGCCCTGATGGCCGCCGTGCGCGAGACCGCCGGCGAGGTCGGCCGGCCGGCCGTGGCGCTCACCTTCGAGCCGCATCCGCGGGCGTATTTCGCGCCGCATCTGCCGATGTTCCGCCTGTCCGACGCGGCGGCCAAGGAGCGGGTGCTCGCCCGGCTCGGCCTCGACGGCCTCATCGTGCGCCGGTTCGATGCCGCCCTAGCGGGCATGGGCGCGCGTGCCTTCGTCGAGGGTCTGCTCGTGCGGGATCTCGGTCTCTCGGGCGTCGTCGTCGGACACGATTTCCATTTCGGCCGCGGACGCGAGGGCACCCCGGCCATCCTGGCCGAACTGTGCGCGGATGCGGGCTTGAGCTGCCGCGTCATCTCGGCCGTTTCCCTGCCGCCTCCCGAATCATTCGTTTCCTCGTCACCCGTTTCTCCGGAGAACGTAATGGACCCGGTCTCGTCGAGCGCGATCCGCGCGGCCCTGGCCGAGGGCGACGTCGCCCGTGCCAACGCCTTGCTCGGCTATCGCTGGTTCGTTTCGGGGGTGGTGCAGCACGGGGACAAGCGCGGGCGCACGCTGGGCTATCCGACCGCCAACGTCGCGCTGCGCGATTGCGGCCTCGCCCACGGGATCTACGCCGTGCGGGTGGCCCTGCCGGATGGAACCGTGTGGAACGGGGTGGCGAGCTACGGCCGGCGGCCGACCTTCGACGACGGTGCGCCCCTCCTCGAGGTTAACCTGTTCGACGTCGCGCGCGACCTCTACGGCCAGTCGATCACCGTGGAACTCGTGGCCCATATCCGGGGCGAGGAACGCTTCGACTCGGCCGAGAGCCTGATCGCCCGGATGGACATCGATGCCGCGCAGGCCCGCGCGATCCTGGCCGCCGACACCGTGCCGTCGATGCTGTAGGCTTTTGTTCTTGCCCCGACCGACCCGAGGGTACCCTCGCGGGCGGCATCGGACCGGCGCCAGATGCGATAAGCAAATCGTTAACCATCCGCGGCGCAATCTTCGCGTGTCCCGGATGCGGCCTCGGCGTGCAGCCGGATGGACACGATGCCGGGGCGGATGACGCCGGATGTACGCGCATCCGCTCCCGGCTTCCGTGGCTGCTCGCGCGCCTCGGAGGGACGCTCTCAGTTTCGCCGAAGTTCGGGGGTTGTCTCAGGGCCGACGGTCGGGCTCCCCTCCGGAGCCGCGACGTGCCGATCACGAAGCAGGTGCCTGATGGTCAAAACTCTGATGGTCGTCTTGACGGTTGTCCTCGTCCTCGCCCTCGCCGCCGTCGCGCGGCTGGTGCTGCTGCCGTTCCGAGGTGTCCGCGCCTTGAGCGCCCGCGCCTTCGGCCGTCGGCGCCTCGCGACCGCCTGACGACGGTTCACGAAGCGCCCGCTGCGTCATGGCGTCTGCCGTCCCGACGCTCACGACACCAACCGGCCTCGACCAGGCATCCCGGGAGGCACACCGAAACCCGCCACGCTTCGGCGGGTCGGGATCGCAGGTCGGCGGCCCTACAGCTTCGTCGGTGTCGCGGCCAGCCGCTGTGCGGCGGCCTTGAGGCCGACCTGGTCGCTGCCGCTCAAGGCATAGGCCGTGCGTCCGACGGCCCAGTAGGCAGTCTCGCCGTTGCCGGGGCTCGCGACTTCGCCCTCGCCCGGGCCAGCCTTGCCGACATGGGTCGCGAACAGGGAGAGTTCGCCAAGGGCCCCGGCATCGATCACCACCTCGACGCCGGTGCCGTTGCGGGCCGGCACGATCTGGACGTCGCGCACGGTCCAGTCGCCCGGCAGGTCGGGGAGGGCGATGCCCGTGGCGCCGGCGATGCCGGTGCGGTCGTAGGTGGTGGTGCGCTGGGCCGCCAGCCGTCCGCGGATCTGGGCCGCTTCACGGGCGTTGCGGGCATCGGACACCAGCGTCGGGTCCACCGGTGCGGCGAAGGTGTCCGGCACCCCGAGGAGGAAGCTGTCCGAATGGGCGAGCCATCCGGCACCGACGAGGAGGGCGATGACCGCGGCCCGGCGCAGGCGGTCGCCGGCGCGGCGCCAGGCGAGGGATCGGTCGAGGCGCCGGGCCGCCGCGCGATTGCGCTCCGGACCGGAACCCGGCATCCGCGCGAACGCCTCGCGCAGGGCGTCGCGGTCGTGCATCTCGGCCATCACACGGGCGGCGATCTCGGGGGCGCGGGCAAGGTGCGCTTCCACGTCGAGGCGTCGCATCACGTCGAGCTGTCCATCGACGAAGGCGGTGAGATCGGTGTCGGTAATCGGGTCGACCATCGCTGTCGCTTCCATTCGGTTCTGGCCTGCGCCTCGGCGCCGATGGTCGTCCGGCCAGATCGGTCGGTTCGTCGCCGTGATGGCCACGCCTTCGGCAATCGTCCGGGCCGGCGCCTCGTCCAGAGGTCGATGCGACCCCGTGAGCGATGTGCGTCGGCCCCTGTTCCTTCTGATGTCCCGCGGACCCGCTCGTGTGGGCCGGACAATCGAATCCTGCCCGTTGCCGGGCGATGATAGGCGATCGTATTTCTTTGCGAAACGGTCAGCTCTTCCCGGCGGCTCGTCCCCCGAGCCCTGCGCCCGCGCCCGGCCCAGCTTGCTGGGGCACGAGGCGCAGGCGCGGCCGCTCCGGTGGGGGGCTACGCTGTTCTGGGAGATCGCGCTCGCCTTCCTCGAAGGCCCGAAGGGCGGCGCGGCCGCGACCGAGCCGTGACATCAGGGTTCCGATGGGAATGCCGAGGACCGCGGCGGCATCGGCGTAGGCCATGCCTTCGAGGGTGACGAGGTGCAGGGCGGCGCGCTGCTCTTCCGGAAGGGTGAGGAAGGCGCGGCGGATCTGGGCGAGGCGCACCTGAGCCTCCTGAGCGGGCTGGGCGACCTCTTCGCTCATCTGCACGAGGGCTTCGGCATGGCGTGATTCCACGCGTTTGCGCCGCTGCTCATCGATGAAGACGTTGTGCAGCACCGTCATCATCCAGGTGCGCAGGTTGGTGTTGGGTCGGTGGATCTGACCCGATTCGAGGGCCCGCACCAGGGCGTCGTGCACGAGGTCGTCGGCCCGGAGACTGTCGCGGGTCAACGATCGCGCGTAGCGCCGCAGGGGCACCATGAGATCGACGATGGATGTGGCGGAGCCGGGCCGGATCGGTTCGGTCGTCATAGTAGGTATAACGGTTGGCCGACGGGATTAATCCCGCCGACCCCCGGGGCATCGCTCCGTTCCCTCGAAACGCGCCTAAGCGTAGGTGGCCTGCAGGTTGAGGCTGCAGGTCCGGCCGACCTGATCGTAGGTCTCGGCGAGCCACGCCTGGGCCGCACCCCGGCCCTTGTCGCGCAGGCGCTCGAACACCCGTAGACGCGCGTCGAGGCGCGAGGACGCCTGATAGTCGTCGAGGGCGCCGGTGCCGTCGATGCGGTGGACGTATTGCGACTTGTAGCCGCCCTGGCCGAGCACGCCCTCGGCGATGAGGCCGTCGAGGAAATCGATGGCGCGCAGTTCCCGCATGAGGTTGGCGTTGAAGGTGATCTCGTTGAGGCGATCCTGGATCTCCTGCTGCGTGCGTGGGGTCTCGCGCCGCTCCACCGGGTTGATCTGCACCAGGACGATGTCGCGGGTCTCCGCCCCCCGGTACAGGGGATAGAGCGGTGGATTGCCGAGATAGCCTCCGTCCCAGTAGGGCACGCCGTCGATCTCCACCGCCTGGAACACCGTCGGCAGGCAGGCCGAGGCCATGAGGTGATCGACCTTGAGATCCGAGCGCTCGAACACAGCGAGCTTGCCGGTCCAGACATTGGTGGCGGACACGAACACCGCCGCCGTCTCGGCCTCGCGCAGACGGTCGAAGTTCACCTGCTTGGCCAGAGCCTTGCGGAGGGGATTGTAGTTGAGCGGATTCGACGCGTAGGGGCTCGTCTTGATCACGCGGCCCCAGAACTCGACGACGGGGTTGTCCTTCCACAAGGCGAACAGGCCGTTCAGGGCCCCGCGCTGGACCGGCCAGAGATCGCTGTCGAGACTTACTTCGCGCCAGAACGTCTCCAGGGCGGTGCGTGCCCCATCGGGACCACCCTCGAGCCAGCCGTCGACCATCACCACGGCGTTCATGGCTCCGGCGCTCGCTCCGGTGATCGCCTCGAAGCCGAGGCGTCCGTCCTCGATCAGCGCATCGAGCACACCCCAGGTGAAAGCCCCATGTGCCCCGCCGCCCTGGAGCGCCAACGCGACGGTCTTCTCCGCACGCGGACCGGCCAGGACCTGCGTCGGCGCCGTGGCCCGCTCGGGGCAGGACCCACCGGGGCCGATATCGGCGGGTGAGTCGAGGGGCACGTCCTGATTCGCGTCGAGCATGGGGCCTCCAAATGGATGGTGCACCGCAACATATGATGCGACAGGGCAACAATCGGGCCGGGACGCCCCCGGTTCCCCCCACGGCGCGCAGTGCAGCCATTTGTCCGGCGCAGCGATGAACTCGACATCTCGCCCCGGATCGGACATGGGATGGCCTGACACCAGACCAGCGCCCCTGACCATCGGGACGGTGCGGGCTTGACGCCTGCTCACCGTCATCTCAGCTAAACGGTCGAGAGCGTAGACAAGAGGGCGTCGTGGACGCCACCGGCCGGATCGCCCAGCCGGGCTCAATGGCGCCCTCGCGGACGGACCAAAGCCGCAAGGCCGGCGGAGGTTCCTCGGAGCGCACGGATCAACGATGGAAGCCATGGACGCGACCCCCGCCAACCCGATCAGCGGCAACGCCCCCGAGATCGCCGGTCCCAGCCCCCGTCACCGCACCGTCGGCGTCATGGTCGGGTCCGGGGAAGGAGCCGTCATGGTGGGCGGCGGTGCCCCCATCGTCGTGCAGTCGATGACCAACACCGACACCGCCGATATCGACGGCACGGTGGCGCAGGTGGCCCAGCTCTCCCGCGCGGGATCGGAACTCGTGCGCATCACCGTCGACCGCGACGAGGCGGCCATGGCGGTGCCGAAGATTCGCGAGCGCCTCGACCGCATCGGCATCCACGTGCCCCTGGTCGGCGATTTCCACTACATCGGCCACAAGCTCCTCGCCGACCATCCGGCCTGTGCCGAGGCTCTGGCGAAGTACCGGATCAACCCCGGCAATGTCGGCTTCAAGGAGAAGAAGGACACTCAGTTCTCGACCATCGTCGAGCAGGCGATCCGCTACGGCAAGACCGTACGCATCGGCGCCAACTGGGGCTCCCTCGACGAGGCACTTCTCACGCACCTCATGGACGAGAATGCCCGGCTGCCCCGGCCCATCGACGCCCGCGCGGTGATGCGCGAGGCCATGGTGCGCTCGGCGCTGTCCTCGGCCGAGCGCGCCGTGGAACTCGGCCTGCCGAAGGACCGGATCATCCTCTCGGCCAAGGTCTCGGCGGTACAGGACCTCATCGCCGTCTACCGCGAGGTGGCGCGCCGCTCGGACTTCGCGATCCATCTCGGTCTCACCGAGGCCGGCATGGGCTCGAAGGGCCTCGTCGCCGCCTCCGCCGCCATCGGCGTTCTGCTGCAGGAAGGCATCGGCGACACCATCCGCTACTCCCTCACTCCGGAGCCGGGCGGCGACCGCACCGTCGAGGTCAAGGCCGCGCAGGAATTGCTGCAGACCATGGGCTTCCGGACGTTCGTCCCCCTGGTGGCGGCCTGCCCCGGCTGCGGACGCACCACCTCCACCACGTTCCAGGAACTCGCCCGCGACATCCAGAACTGGATCGTCACGTCGATGCCCGAGTGGAAGAAGGCGTATCCCGGCGTCGAGGGTCTCAACGTCGCGGTGATGGGCTGCATCGTCAACGGCCCCGGCGAATCGAAGCATGCCGATATCGGCATCTCGCTCCCGGGCACCGGCGAGACCCCCACCGCCCCGGTGTTCATCGACGGCAAGAAGGCCATGACCTTGCGCGGGCCGACCCTCGCCAAGGACTTCGAGACCGTGGTGACCGACTACATCGAGCGCCGCTTCGGCGCCGGCACCCGCAGCGCCGCGGAGTAGCCGCCGCTCGCGGCGCGCGCCATGCCTGTTGGCCGAACGGTGATCCCGAGCGGGTTGCCGTTCTCGCGTGCTGCGCCGCATGATAGCGTGACCGCAGCCTAATCCCCGCTGCCCGACTTCGTCGGGACCGGCCCCGCGTTCTTCGCGTACTCCCGATGGTGCGTCGCGAAAAGCCCGGGCTCGCAACACGTCGCGATCGAGCCGCATGACGCAATCCGCCATTCCGAGCGCGCCCGGTCCCACCCCCGAGGGGGGGGACCCGTCCGCGGCGGCCATCGACGCGGAGACGGGCCGGGCCCACGCACCGGCCAGCCTGTGGACCCTGGTGCTGGGCTCCGTCGGCGTCGTCTACGGCGACATCGGCACCAGCCCGCTCTACGCCTTCCGCGAGGCCCTGGTCTCCGCCCGCGCCGACGGCATCCTCCTGCGCGAGGAGGTCCTGGGCGTCGCCTCGCTCATCCTGTGGGCGCTGCTCCTCATCGTCACCATCAAATACGTCGTCATCCTCATGCGGATGGACAACAACGGCGAGGGCGGCATCCTCTCGCTCATGGCGCTGGCCCGCTCGGCGCTCGGCGGCTCGCGCATCGTGTTCATGTTCGGCCTGCTTGGGGCGTCGCTGTTCTACGGCGACGCCATCATCACGCCCGCCATCTCGGTGCTGTCGGCGGTGGAGGGGCTGAAACTCGTCACCCCGGCCTTCGAGGCCTACGTCCTGCCCATCACCATCGCGATCATCGTACCCCTGTTCCTGATCCAGAACCGGGGCACGGGGAAAGTGGCGACCTTCTTCGGGCCGGTCATGGCCGTGTGGTTCGCCGCCATGGCGCTCGCCGCCCTGCCGCACATCTACGCCACCCCGGACGTGTTCTGGGCCATCAACCCGTACTACGCCCTGCATTACCTGCTCGGCCACGGCACCGGTGCCCTGGTGGCGCTCGGCGCGGTGTTCCTCGCGGTGACGGGGGCCGAGGCCCTGTTCGCCGATCTCGGGCATTTCGGCCGCCGGCCGATCCAGATCGCGTGGCTCTACCTTGTGGCGCCCTGCCTCGTGCTCAACTATTTCGGCCAGGCCGCCCTGGTGCTGGCGAAGCCCGACACGAGCGACCCGTTCTTCCAGCTCGTGCCCGAATGGGGCCTGCTGCCCATGGTGCTGCTCGCCACCGCCGCCACGGTGACGGCGAGCCAGGCGGTGATCACCGGCGCGTTCTCCCTGTCGCGCCAGGCGATCCAGCTCGGCCTGCTGCCGCGCCTCGAGATCCGCCACACCTCGGAATCGCATTCGGGGCAGATCTACCTGCCGCAGATCAACGCGCTCCTGATGGTCGGCGTCGTCATCCTGGCGATCCTGTTCCGCTCGTCCGCCGCCCTCGCCTCGGCCTACGGCATCGCGGTGACTGGCACGATGCTCATCACCGCGAGCCTCGCCTTCCTCGTGCTGTGGAAGACCTGGAAGTGGTCCCCCTGGGCCGCGGGCCTCGCGATCCTGCCGTTCGCCGCCCTGGAGTTCCTGTTTCTCCTGTCGAACATGCTCAAGGTGTTCGAGGGCGGCTACGTGCCCCTGCTGTTCGCCGGCGCCCTCATCGTCGTGATGTGGACCTGGGTACGCGGCGTCGCGATCCTCATCAACAAGACCCGCAAGACCGACGTGCCGCTCACCGAACTCGTCGGCATGCTGGAGAAGAGCCCGCCGCACCACGTGCGCGGCACGGCGGTGTTCCTCACCAGCGATCCCTACATCGCGCCGGCGGCCCTGCTGCACAATCTCAAGCACAACAAGGTGCTGCACGAGAAGAACGTGGTGCTCACGGTGGAGACCGTGGACACGCCCCGGGCCCGCGCCGTCGACCGCGTCCGCATCGAGCCCATCGGCCCGCACTTCTCCAAGGTGGTGATGAAGTTCGGCTACATGGAATCGCCCAACATCCCCCGGACCCTGACGCTCCTGAAGAAACAGGGCTTCAAGTTCGACATCATGGCGACGTCGTTCTTCCTGTCGCGGCGCTCCATCCGCCCGGCGGCCCATTCGGGCATGCCCCTGTGGCAGGACCGGATCTTCATCACGCTGGCCAAGAACGCCAACGACGCCACGGACTTCTTCCAGATCCCCACGGGGCGGGTGGTCGAGGTCGGGACCCAGGTGACGGTGTGAGGGGCATCGCCCACCCCTCTCCTTGAGCAAACAACCTCGCAAATCCGGAATCTGACTCCGGATTTGCGAGGTTATGGGCTGTGTTCGCCCCTTACGCCTCCCGGTCGTACCGGAACGCGTCGGGCACCCTCGGCATGGCGATGCGTTCGTAGAAGGTGATCGCGTCGGGGGCGGCCGTGAGCAGGAGCGAGGCCTGCGGGCCGATCGCTTTGCGCGTCGCGGCGATCAGGCCCTGGCCGATGCCAAGGCCCTGCGCCGAGCGGCACACGGCGAGATCCGACAGGTAGGCGCAGAACGAAAAGTCGGTGAGGGTGCGGGCCACGCCCACGAGGGCGCCGTCGCGGCGGGCGGTGACGACGAGGTCGGCCGCCGCCAGCATCATCTCCAACCGTACGGGATCGTCGGCGGGCCGGCGTGGTGCCAGGCCCGATTCGACGAGGACGCGGCGGAACTCCGCCACGTCGAGATCCGGCTCGATGCCGTAGGTGACCACCGTCCGGGGCTCAGGCGGCGAAAGCGCCATGGCAGTGCTTGTACTTCTTGCCCGAGCCACACGGGCAGGGCTCGTTGCGCGCGACCCGGCCCCAGGTGGTGGCGTCCGTGGGGTCGCGCTCCAGCACCGCCGTGTCCGTGGGCATCGCCTGCGCGGCGTAGCCGTAGGCCGGTCCGGCCCCGCCGTCGCTTCCCGTGCCTGAACGGCCGAACTCGTTCTCGCCGGTGACGGGATCGAGGTGCTGGGCGAACATCTGGGGCAGGGCGGGGGAGGCGAACGGCGTCTCCTCGGACGCCGGGTCCTCGTACATGATCTCGATGCGAGCGAGCTGCTGGGTGACCTGCTCGCGCAAGCTGCCGACGAGGCCGTTGAACAGGTCGAAGGCCTCCGACTTGTACTCGTTCAGCGGATCGCGCTGGGCCACGCCGCGCCAGCCCACCACCTGACGCAGGTGGTCGAGGGTGACGAGGTGCTCGCGCCAGAGATGGTCGAGGGTCTGCAGGAGCACCTGCTTCTCGACATAAGTCATCACCTCGGGCGTGTTCTTCTCCGTGCGCGCCGCATAGGCGTCGTCGGCCGACTGGCGCAGGCGGTCGCGCATCTCCTCGTCGGCGATGCCCTCTTCCTTGGCCCAATCCTCCACCGGCACGTCGAGGTTGAGAACGGTCTGGACCCGCTCGCGCAGGCCCTCGACATCCCACTGCTCGGCGTAGGCGTTCTCGGGCACGTGGACGGCGACGAGGTCGTCGACGACGCCGTGGCGCATCTCGTCGACGGTGTCGCGCACGCTCTCCTGGCCCATGAAGTCGCGACGCTGCTCGAACACCACCTTGCGCTGGTCGTTCATGACGTTGTCGTACTTGAGCACGTTCTTGCGCATGTCGAAGTTGCGCGCCTCGACCTTCTGCTGCGCCTTCTCGATGGCCTTGTTGATCCATGGGTGAATGATCGCCTCGCCCTGCTCCAGGCCGAGGCGCGTCAGCATGCCGTCCATGCGATCGGACCCGAAGATCCGCATGAGATCGTCCTGCAACGACAGGTAGAACTTCGAACGGCCGGGATCGCCCTGACGACCGGAGCGGCCGCGCAGCTGGTTGTCGATGCGGCGCGATTCGTGGCGCTCGGTGCCGATGATGTAGAGGCCGCCCGGCAGGGCCTTCTTGCGACCGGCCTCCGGGTCGGCCGGCTCGCCCGACGCCAGCACCTTCTCGCGGTATTCCGCGATCTCGGCCTTGATCGCCGCGATCCTGGCCTCGCGCTCCGCACCCTCGGGAATGCCCGCGAGTTCCTTCTCGACCCGCATCTCGACGTTGCCGCCGAGTTTGATGTCGGTGCCGCGCCCGGCCATGTTCGTCGCGATGGTGATGGCACCGGGCACGCCGGCCTCCGCCACGATATAGGCCTCCTGCTCGTGGAAGCGGGCGTTGAGCACGGCGAAGCGCTTCGTCACCCGGCCCTCCCGGGCGGCCGCGTAGACGTCGGTGAGGGCGTTGAGGTCCGAGTAATCGAGCGGCGTGAAGCCGGCCTTGGTGAGCATCTCGGCCAGATGCTGCGACTTCTCGATGGAGCCGGTGCCGACCAGGATCGGCTGGTGGCGCGCATGCGCCTTCTCGATCTCGGCGATGATGCCGTCGTACTTCTCGCCCACGGTCCGGTAGACCTCGTCGTCCTCGTCGACGCGCTCGACCTCCTTGTTGGTCGGGATGTCGACGACTTCGAGCTTGTAGATCTCGGCGAACTCGTCGGCCTCCGTCGAGGCCGTGCCGGTCATGCCGGCGAGGTTGGAATAGAGACGGAAGTAGTTCTGGAAGGTGATCGAGGCGAGCGTCTGGTTCTCGGGCTGGATCGTGACCCGCTCCTTGGCCTCGAGGGCCTGGTGCAGGCCTTCCGAGTAGCGCCGGCCCTGCATCATGCGGCCGGTGAACTCGTCGATGATCACCACCTCGTCGTTCTTGACGATGTAGTCCTTGTCCAGAGTGAACAGGGTGTGGGCGCGCAGCGCCTGGTTCACGTGGTGGACGAGGGAGACGTTGTGGGCGTCGTAGAGATCGCCCTCTTTCAGCAGATCCGCTCCGCGTAAAAGGTCCTCGATGAACTCGTTGCCGCTCTCGGTGAGCGAGACCGTGCGCTGCTTTTCGTCGAGGTCGTAATGCTCCTTCTCCAGATGGGGCATCAGCGCATCGACGGAGACGTAGAGCTCCGAGCGGTCGTCCACGGGGCCGGAGATGATGAGCGGGGTGCGGGCCTCGTCGATGAGGATCGAATCGACCTCGTCCACGATCGCGAAATTGTGGCCGCGCTGGGCGAGCTGGGAGAGCTCGTACTTCATGTTGTCGCGCAGGTAGTCGAACCCGAACTCGTTGTTGGTGCCGTAGGTGATGTCGCAGGCATAGGCCGCCTTGCGCTGCTCGTCGTCGAGCCCGTGCACGATGGTGCCGACGGTGAGGCCGAGGAAGCGGTAGACGCGGCCCATCCACTCGGCGTCGCGCGACGCGAGGTAGTCGTTCACGGTCACCACGTGGACGCCGAGGCCCGAGAGGGCGTTGAGGTAGACCGGCAGGGTCGCCACCAGGGTCTTGCCCTCGCCCGTGCGCATCTCGGCGATGCCGCTCTCGTGCAGCACCATGCCGCCGATGAGCTGCACGTCGAAGTGGCGCTGCCCCAAGGCCCGCTTGGCGGCTTCGCGCACGGTGGCGAAGGCGGGAATCAGGATATCGTCGAGGGACTTGCCGGCGGCGAGCTCGCCCTTGAGCATGTCGGTCCGCGCGCGCAGATCCGCGTCGGTGAGGCTGGCCAGCTGCGGCTCCAGGGCGTTGATCTCGGCCACACGGGGACGGTAGCCCTTCACGCGCCGGTCGTTGGACGAGCCGAAAATCTTCTTGGCGAGGGCACCGAGCATCGTGAACCTACGGTCGATCGAAAAGCGTGAAGGCGAATGTTGGCCGGGCTTATAGAGGTAAATATTGCCCGACGCATCCGAAAGAGCCGCGCCCTCGCGAACGTCGATGTCCTCAGGTTCGCGAAGGCGGAACGGCGTCGCATTCGCTCCGATACCGGGCGCCCGCCCTAAGCGCATGATGTCGTCAACCCGGCCTCAGGCCGGGGTTCTCACGCCCGGTTGCCAGAAAGCGGGCGGCAGGGACGAATCAGTTGATCTCGCAGAACCCGGCCCCGGAGCCGACGATGCGTCCGCTACCGCACCAGACCTGCGTCGTACGGACGTCCGTGACGGGAGCGGGGGCGGTCACGAGGGGGGTGACGACGGACGGGATCGGGCGCGGCATCGCCAGGCTCGCGGCGGGCTCCTGCCGCACCGGTCCGGCCGGAGTTGAACCGATGCTGCCCGTGGCGGCGGGGACGAACGCCACACCCGGACTGCGGCGCCCGCGCGCCTCGGCATCCGAGGCACCGCCGATGAGACCGGCGCCGAGCAAGACCACAGCGAGGGCGACCGAATCTACACGCACGCGACACCTCCCGGAACAAGTCGGACGGACCCTACGCCCCGATCCGTTAAGGCGGCCTCGCCGCAACCCGGCGGATGCGATGGATCGTGCCCGCCCGGCTTGCCATCGACGCCGGCGCACGCCACCTGTGAGGGCGTGATTCCGGTGGCCTTCCGGCCGCCGCCAACTCTCGCACCGATCACGCCTCGCACCGAGTCCGACCGCACGGTGAGGCGGGGATGCAGCGAGGCGCCCTGCCCGAAGGACGCCGCGATGCCCATCACCCACGCCCTCCTGCGCACCAGCGCCCTCGCGCTGCTCCTGGCCACGCCCCTGGCCGGCGCCCAGGCGCAGCAGCCCGCCGCCCCCGCGCCGGCGGCCCCCGTCGTGGCGCCCGAGACGGTTGTGGCGAAGGTGAACGGCGCCCCGATCACCCAGGGCGATCTGGCCATCGCGTCGGACGATCCGGCCCTGTCCCTGCCGGGCGTGGACGACGCGCAGAAGAAGAATCTGCTCGTCGATTACATGGTCGACCTGAAGGTCGGCGCGCAGGCCGCCGACGCGGCCAAGGTGGCCGAGTCCCCGGACTTCCAGCGCAAGCTCGCCTATTTCCGCGATAAGCTCCTCCTCGACGAGTACCTGGAGCGCGAGGCCAAGAAGGCGGTGACGCCGGAGGCGGCCAAGGCTCTCTACGAGCAGACCGTGAAGGCGATGAAGCCGGACGAGGAGGTCCATGCGCGCCACATCCTCGTCGACAACGAGGACGACGCGAAGAAGATCGCCGTGCGCATCAAGGGGGGCGAGGACTTCGCGAAGGTCGCGGCCGAGGCCTCGAAGGACCCGGGCTCGAAGGCCGAGGGCGGCGATCTCGGCTGGTTCACGAAGGAGCGCATGGTGGCGCCCTTCGCAGAGGCGGCCTTCAAGCTCAACGCCGGGCAGGTCTCGGACCCGATCAAGACCCAGTTCGGCTGGCACGTCATCAAGGTCGAGGAGAAGCGCGTGAAGCCGGTGCCGACCTTCGCCGAGATGAAGGAGCAGGTCGAGCAGTACATCACCCGCAAGACCCAGCAGGATCTCATCCTCAAGTTGCGCGAGGCCGCGAAGGTCGAGCGCACGGGCGCCGCCCCAGCCGAGGGGAAGGGCGAGCCCAAGAAGCCCTGAGTCCAGTGACCCGGAAACCGGCGTGCCCCGCATTCGGCGGGGCGCGCGTATCGATGGTTGCGCGGTTTATGGTTGCGCTTGGCTCCCGGATCGGCTGTGACTGCGCCCGTCGAATCGAGGGGGCAGCATGTCGGGTGGTCACGGGGGCGGCGGAAGCTCCAACAAGCGCGTGGCGCTGCTGATCTCGGTGTTGGCGCTGTTCCTTGCGCTGGCCGAGACCCTGGCCAAGGGCGCGCAGACGGAGGCGCTCAGCGCCAACGTCGAATCGTCCAATCAATGGGCCTACTTCCAGGCCCGCACCATCCGGGGCACCATCCTCAAGACCGCCGACGAGACCCTGGCCCTGCTCCCGCCGGACGCCGCGAATTCGGAGGCGATCAAGGCCAAGCGCGCCGAGTGGGCCAAGACCATGGCCCGCTGGGACAGCGAGCCCGCCACTGGCGAGGGCCGCAAGGAACTCAGCGAGAAGGCCCGGCACGCCCAGGAGGTGCGCGACAAGGCGCTGCACCGTTATCACCATTACGAGTTCGGCTCCGCGGCCTTCCAGATCGGCATCGTGCTCGCGTCGGCCGAGGTGATCACCGGCATCGCGGCCCTGGTCTTCGGCGGCGCCCTCATCGGCCTCGCCGGATTGGCGATGCTCGGCTTCGGTCTCTACGCGCCCCACGTGCTGCCGTTCTTCCACTGATACTCGACAAGCGGTCGGTTTGCCTGTCAAATTCTTCCTGCGACCGGTGATTGAAGCCGGCGCCGGGGTGGATACGCCATGGCGAACGATGCGGACGGGGAAAGCCGGCTCACGCGGGCCTCGGGCTTTCTGTTCATGCACACGGAGCACGCGGTCTACGCCGTGCTCGGGGTGCTTCTGGCGGCCACCGCGATCCTGGCGCTCGTCGATGCCACCGGGCTCCTCGTGGGGGCGATCCGCGAACTCGGCGGATCGGGCAAGCTCTTGGAGATCGTCGACCGGCTCCTGTTCCTGCTGATGCTGGTGGAGATCCTGCACACGGTGCGGGTCTCCATGCGCTCGGGCAAGCTCACCTGCGAGCCGTTCCTCATCGTCGGCCTCATCGCCTCGATCCGGCGGGTCTTGGTGATCACCCTGCAATCGTCCGAGGTCACGCATGGCCCGCTCACGCCGGAGCGCGAGGCGCTGTTTCGCATCTCGATGATCGAGCTCGGCGTGCTCGCCGGGCTCATCCTCGTCATGGTCCTGTCGATCTTCCTCCTGCACCGTGCCCGTGACGATCAGCAGGTGGCGGGACAGGAGTAGGCGCTCAGCGCCGCTGCTTGGATTCGGCCGCCCGGCGCAGGGCTTCCGCCATGGCGCCGCCGGGCTCCGCTCCGGCCTTTGGCGGCGGGGCGGCCTGCATCCGTGCGGGGGCCGGGCGCTCCTCGCGCCGGCCGGGGCGGGACGTGTCCGCATCGTCCGACCGCATGGAGAGGGCGATGCGCTTGCGGTTCGGATCGACCTCGACGACGCGCACCTGCACCACGTCGCCGGGTTTGACCACGTCGCGCGGGTCCTTCACGAACCGGTCGGCCAGCATCGAGATGTGCACCAGGCCGTCTTGGTGCACGCCGACATCCACGAACGCGCCGAAGGCGGCGACGTTGGTAACGACCCCCTCCAGGCGCATGCCGGGCTTGAGGTCGGAGATCTTCTCGATACCGTCCTGGAAGGTCGCTGTCCTGAAGGCCGGGCGCGGATCGCGGCCGGGCTTTTCCAGCTCGGAGAGAATGTCGGTGACCGTGGGCAGGCCGAAGGTCGCGTCGGTGAACTTTTTCGGGTCGAGCCCGCGAAGCGTACCCGCATTGCCGATGACCGCCTGGATCGGCTGACCGGCGGCGGCGAGAATCCGGCGCACCACCGGGTAGGCCTCCGGGTGGACGCCCGAGGCGTCGAGGGGATCGGTGCCGTCGCGGATGCGCAGGAAGCCGGCGGCGAGTTCGTAGGCCTTCGGCCCGAGGCCCGCGACCTTCTTGAGGCTGGCGCGGCTGCGGAACGGCCCGTTGGCATCGCGGTGGACGACGATGTTGGAGGCGACCCGCTCGGTGAGACCGGACACCCGGGCGAGCAGGGGCGCGGAAGCGGTGTTCACGTCCACACCCACGCCGTTCACGCAATCCTCCACCACGGCATCGAGGGAGCGGGACAGCTTCCCCTCCGCCAGATCGTGCTGGTACTGCCCGACGCCGATGGCTTTCGGCTCGATCTTCACGAGTTCGGCGAGCGGGTCCTGCAGGCGCCGGGCGATGGAGACGGCGCCGCGGATCGTGACGTCGAGGTCGGGCAGCTCGGCGCTGGCATAGGCCGAGGCCGAGTAGACCGAGGCGCCGGCCTCCGAGACCATCACCTTGGTGAGCTTCAGTTCGGGCTGCTTGGCGATGAGGTCCGCCGCGAGCTTGTCGGTCTCGCGCGACGCCGTGCCGTTGCCGATGGCGACGAGTTCGACGCCGTGCGCGCGGCAGAGCTTGGCGAGCGTCACGAGGGCGCCGTTCCAGTCGCGGCGCGGCTCATGCGGGTAGATCGTATCGGTGGCCACCACCTTGCCGGTGGCATCGACCACCGCGACCTTCACGCCGGTGCGGAAGCCCGGATCGAGGCCGAGGGTCGGGCGGGCGCCCGCGGGCGCCGCCAGCAGCAGGTCGCGCAGGTTTCCGGCGAACACACCGACGGCGCCGGTCTCGGCCACGGCCCACAAGCGCGCGCGCAGGTCCGTGTCGATGCTGGGCTTGAGCTTCGTCCGCCACGTCCGGCGCACGGTGTCCATGAGGAACGCGTCGCCCGGTCGGCCGGCGTCGCGTACGCCAAACGTCTTGGCGATGCGCAGTTCCTGGGCGGAGGGCTGTCCCTTGGCCGGTTCGTCGCCGACGGCGTCGGTCAGGTCGAGGTCGAGCACATCTTCCTTCTCGCCCCGGAAGAGCGCGAGGATGCGGTGCGAGGGCAGGCGGGTGAGGGGCTCGGAGAACGCGAAATAGTCGGCGAACTTCTCGCCCGCCGCCGCCTTGCCCTTCTTCACCGTCGCGACCATCCGGCCACGCTGCCAGCCTGTTTCCCGCAAGGACCCCACCAGTTCTGCGTCCTCGCTGAAGCGCTCCATGAGGATCGACCGCGCGCCCTCCAGGGCGGCGTCGGTGTCGGCGACGCCCTTGCCCGCATCGACATAGCCCTTGGCCGCCGCCTCCGGTGCCTGGTCGGGCCCGGCCAGAAGAGCATCGGCCAGGGGCCCGAGGCCGGCCTCGCGGGCGATCTGCGCCTTGGTGCGGCGCTTCACCCGGAACGGCAGATAAAGGTCCTCCAGCCGCGCCTTGGTGTCGGCGGCGAGGATGCGGGCGCGTAAGGGGGCGTCGAGCTTGCCCTGGGCCTCGATGCTCTCCAGCACCGCCGCGCGCCGCGCTTCGAGGTCGCGCAGGTAGGCGAGGCGCTCCTCCAGGGTGCGCAACTGCGTGTCGTCGAGGGTGCCGGTGACTTCCTTGCGGTAGCGCGCGACGAACGGGACCGTGGCGCCCCCGTCGAGGAGATCGACGGCGGCCTTCACCTGCCACTCGGCCACGCCGAGTTCGGCGGCGAGGATTGCGTTGATGGCGGCCATGCAGCGTCTCCCGGTGGGGCCGGGGTGTCTACAGGTCCGCGCGCCGGACGGTCAAACGGGCATCGCCGTCGCTGGACAACGCCGCGATCCGGGCAGACACTTTCGTCCAAGAACAGACGTCAACAGACGTCTCGCGCCCAAGAACAGACGTCTCGGGGAGGTGGTGATGAAGCTCGGATTTGGGCCGGCCGTGCTGTGGCTCATGCTCCTCGGACCGGCGTCGGCGGAGCCGCCGACCTTCCAGGTCGATCCGGCCTGGCCGAAGGCCCTGCCGAACAACTGGATCATGGGCCAAGCCTCCGGCGTCGCCGTGGATGCCGAGGACCGGATCTGGGTGGTGCAGCGGCCCCGCTCCCTCACGGACGACGAGAAGGCGGCGAGCCTCGACCCGCCGCGCACGAAGTGCTGCGTGCCGGCCCCGCCGGTATTGGTGTTCGATCAGGCCGGTATACTGATCCGGTCCTGGGGCGGCCCGGGGCAGGGCTACGACTGGCCGCAGAACGAGCACGGCATCCACATCGACCACAAGGGCTTCGTGTGGCTCGCGGGCAACGGCGATCAGGATGGGCTGATCCTGAAGTTCACGCCGGAGGGCAAGTTCGTCCTGCAGATCGGCAAACAGGGTCCGCAGACCAACAGCCTCGACACCACCCGGCTCGGCCGCCCGGCCGCCATGCAGGTGGACCCCGAGACCAACGAACTCTTCGTGGCCGACGGCTACTTCAACCACCGGGTCATCGTGTTCGATGCCGAGACCGGCGCGTTCAAGCGGATGTGGGGCGCCTACGGCAAGCCGCCCACCGACGAGGCCCTGCCGCCCTACGATCCGGCCGCCGCACCGGCCCAGCAATTCCGCAACCCCGTCCACTGCGTCCAGATCGCCCGCGACGGCCTCGTCTACATCTGCGACCGGGCCAACGACCGGGTCCAAGTGTTCCACAAGGACGGTCGCTTCGTGAAGGAGTTCTTCGTCGAGAAGAACACCCTGGCCAACGGCTCGGTCTGGGAACTCGCCCTGTGGCCCGATGCCGAGCAGACCTACCTCCTCAACGCCGACGGAGCCAACAACGAGGTCCGGACCCTGAAACGCGACACCGGCGAGGTGGTGGGCGCCTTCGGCCGCAACGGTCGCATGGCCGGCGACTTCCACTGGGTCCACAACCTCGCCATCGATTCCAAGGGCAACGTGTTCACCACGGAGGTGGACACCGGCAAGCGCGCCCAGAAATTCGTGTTCCGGGGCGACATGATCCTGCGCAAGCGCGCCCCGGCCCCGTGACTCGAACCTGGGCGTTCAGGCCGCCGCGTCCCAGGTTTCCGTGACGGCCCTGCCCGACACGAGCAGGCGCGCGCGGAGCACCACGTCGCCGGGCGGGCGGCTGGCGGGCGGGCGCCACTCGACATAGAGCCGCCAGCCCCCGGTCTGGGGCACGAACTCGACCACCGGGTCCACCAGGGTGCCGGCACTGGCCGAGACGTCGGCGGCGAGGGCGGCCGCCGGATCGCGGGGCAGGCCCGGCCCTTCGAAATCTACCACGTAGAGGCGCCGGCCCGGGCTCGGCGGCGTGGTCGGACGCAGGCGTTCGGCCGAGCCGACGCGGGTCGACACCACGCGGGCGAGGGTTCCCGGCACGACGCGCGCCGGCTCCGCGCCCACCGTCGCCAGGGTGTAGCGCAGGGCAAGGGGGCGTCCCGCCGCGACGGGGGCGGCCGGCACGAACGCCGCCACGATGTTGTCCATGTACTCCTCGCGCGATGGGATCTCGAAGAGCTGCACCGCACCGGCGCCGAACCCCGCCTCCGGGGTCACCCACAGGCCCGGCCGGTATTCATGACGGGCCTGGACGTCGAGATAGGCGGCAAAATTCCGCTCGCGCTGAAGCAGACCGAACCCGTCGAGGGGATCGACGGCGAAGGCGGAGACCTGCGGATCGCGCCGCCCGTTCACCAGGGGCCGCCACAGCCGGTCGCCCCGGGTGACGACGGCGAGGCCGTCGGAATCGTGGACCTGGGGGCGGAAATCGTCGAAGGGCTCGGCGCCCTGCGCACCCGGCCCGTTCTGCCCGTGGAGGAACATGCTGGTGAGCGGCGCCAGCCCGAGGCGGTCGATGGCGGTTCGCGGGTGGAGCGAGGCTTCGACCCGCAGGGTCGAGGGATCGCCCGGTGCGACGACGAAGCGGTAGGCGCCCGTCAGGCTCGGGGATTCGAGGAGCGCCAGTACTTCGAGGGTGCGGGCGTCGTCCTTCGGTTCGCAGATCCAGAACGCGGTGAAGTCCGGAAATTCCTCGGCGCCCGGGCCGCCCGTGCGGATGGCCGCCCCCCGCGCCGACAGGCCGTATTCCTGGCCCTTGCCGCGCAGGCGGAAATACGAAGCTCCGAGGAAGACGAGGAATTCCTCCTGGATCGCCGGTCGGGCCTCGTCGAAGGCGTAGTGGAGGCGAAAACCCGCAAAGCCGAGGTCGGCCGGGAAGGTCTGGCCCTGCAACGCGGGGCCGAGGTCGAACAGCTCCGGGCCGTACGCGATGGGCTTCGGCGGCCCCTCGGCCGGCTGGAGGTAGAGATCCACGCGCTTGGACTGCAGGAAGCCGCGGTGGAACAGCTGCGCCGAGAAGTGGGTGCCCAGGCGCGGGCTCGCCGCGGGGCGGAACGTGATCCCCCGGTAGCCATCGTAGGTCAGGGTCTTGAGGGTGGGTGGCAGGTCGTCGGCGTGCGGCCGGTACGGGCTGGCGGCGAGCGCCTTCGCCCGCTCGGAAAGCTCCGCGAAGGTCATGGCCGTGGTCCGGTCGGAAAGCGGATCAGCCATCGTTCGGGCACCATTCAGATCGGTGATACTAGGCAGGAGCATGCCCGTGGCCGCGCCGAGCGTCTGCAGGGCTTGCCGCCGCGAGACGGGGCCGGTCGGCCCGTTCCCGTCCCCACCGTTGCCATCGCCCATCGTGTGCCTGTCCCCGTGATCGGGCATCGCTTGGCTCCCCTCGTACGAGAGTCCCGCGCCCCATGTCCCAGCGGTTGTCGCACGACGCTCAGGTTGCCGAAATCCCAGGCGGTGAAATCCCCGGCGGACCGGCTTCGGAGCACTCCCTCCTCGCACGCCGGCTGATGCTGGCCGGGCCCACCCTGGCGACGGCCGCCCTCATCGCGACCCTGGCGGGGATCGCCTACGGCCCGCCCACCGGCTGGCTCGCCGGCTCCGTCCTCGTCCTGTTCTGCCTGGTGATGGCCTGGCAGTCGTTCGTGGCCTGGCAATACGTCTACGGCCTCGTCGCGGACGCCCTCGGCGACCGGGCGAAGTCGGACCTCGAGATCCGCTCCCTGACCGTGCCGGCGATCGCTTCGGGCCGGAGCCGGACGGCCGCCGTGGTGGCCATCCACGCGGAGGACGCCGTCGCGGTGTTCGCGGCCCTCCGGGTCATGGCCCGCTCGCTCCAGCGCGAGGGCGGCGACGGGTCCGACATGGACCTGTTCGTCCTGTCCGACACCCGCGACGGCGCCATCGCGGCGGTGGAGGAGCACGAATTTTCCCGCATCACCGCCTGGGCGGCCCAGAACGGTCCCGGCCTGCCGCACCTGCGCTACCGCCGCCGCCACGACAATGCCGGGCGGAAAGCCGGCAACATCGCCGAGTTCTGCCGGACCTACGGGGCCGAGTACGACTTCATGATCGTGCTCGACGCCGACAGCCTGATGACCGGCGCGGCCATGCGCCGCCTCGCCCGTCTGATGGAGGAGAGCCCCCGCGTCGGCCTGATCCAGACCGTGAGCTACGCCACCGGCCGCGACACCCTGTTCGCCCGCGTCCAGCAATTCGCCGTGCGTCTCTACGCCCCCCTGTCGATCCGCTGCCTGGAAACGTGGCAGGGGCCCGATGGCAGCTACTGGGGGCACAACGCGATTCTGAGGGTCGAGGCCTTCGCCAACAACGCCGAACTCCCCGTCCTGCCCGGTAAGGCGCCGCTGGGCGGCGAGATCCTGTGCCACGACATCGTCGAGGGCGCGCTCCTGCGTCGGGCCGGCTGGGAGGTGCGCTTGCTGCCCGAGATGGGCGGCACCTGGGAGGAGATGCCGACGAACCTCGTCGATCTGCTCGGCCGCGAGCGCCGCTGGTGCCAGGGCAACATGCAGCACCTGCGCGTCGTGCCCATGCCGGGCCTGCGCCCCGCCAGCCGCTGGCACCTCGCCGTCGGCATCCTCTCCTACATGGCCTGCCCGCTCTGGGTGGCGTTCCTGGCGCTCGGCACCGTCCAGGCCGCGACCACCGGCGATCTCGGTCTCCTCGGCTACGGTCTCACCGGCACGGGGGCGGCCGCCCATGGGCTCGCGGCCCTCGTCGTCCTCGTTCTCGCCCTGCCGAAAGCCCTGAGCCTCGGCCACGTCCTCGTCTCGGCGGAGCGCCGGGCGGCCTTCGGCGGCACCGCGTCGCTCCTGAAGAGCGCGGCGCTGGAACAGGTGATCTGGGTGCTGCTCTGGCCGGTGATGACCCTGTTCGCGGCGGGCGCCGTCGCCACCACCTTCGTCGGGCGCGTGGTGCGCTGGGACGTGCAGGTCCGTGACGATCGCCGGGTGCCGTGGGCGGAGGCCTGCCGGCTGCAGGTCGACACCCTGGTGGCCGGTGGCCTCCTCGCCGGCGTGCTCGCCTATGCCGCCGACCCGTGGCTCGCCCTGTGGATGGCGCCCGTGGCCCTCGGCCTCCTGTCGAGCCCGGCCCAGAGCGTGCTGACCAGCCGGGCCGATCTCGGCCGGCGGGCGCAGGACCTGGACCTGTTCCTCACCGTCGACGACACGCGGCGCGCGCCCGATCTCGCCGCCCTGGCCCAATCGCGCGGCGGCACCGAGGTCCGGGCGGAACGGCCGAACCTCGCCGAGGTCGCGGACCTCCGGGCCAGCGAGGCCCCGGTGTCCTGAGCGAGCGTCAGCGCGCCGGCTTGCCGAGGACTTCGATGGGGTCGGTGCGCTGGCTCGGGGCCGGCTCCTTCGTGACGCTGTCGCCGCCCTGCTTGCCGTCGGACTTCAGCCCCGTGCCGCTGGCGAGTTCGAGACAGGTGACCATTTCCACGTAGGACGGAAACCCTCCGGCATCGAACTGCTTCTCGCACTGGCGCTTGGCCGCCGGCGTGAACTCGCCCCAGCGGCGCTTGACCTCGTCACGGGCCGAACGCTCCGAGCGCAGGCAACCGTCCTTGCTGGCGTTGTCGTTGACGTTGGCCGAGGCGGCGGAGCGGCAGGTCTTCTCGATATCGAGGTTCGGCGGACCGTCCGCCGCCGAAACGGGCGCCCCCGCGAGCAGCAGGACCGCGAGGCCGGCAGTGAGGCCGGCAAGCAGGGATCGGGCGTTCGTCATCGCGGGTCTCTCCGGGGGAACTCTCAGCCGACAACGCGAAGCTTCGGCATTGGCCCCGTACGTCCGCGAGGAAAATCACTGCCTGTCCGGGGTGTCGTCCCCCCGCAGGGCCGCGTCGAGATCCCCGAAAAGGTCGTCGACGGCCTCGATACCAACGGATAGGCGCAGGAGATCGGGCGGGCAGGGCGAGCCCGGCCCCTCGACGGAGGCCCGGTGCTCGATGAGGCTCTCGACGCCCCCGAGGGAGGTCGCGCGCTTCCACAGGCGGACCCGGGCGGCGGCGGCGATGGCGGCCTGTTCGCCGGCCGCGATCCGGATCGACAGCATGAAGCCGAAGCCGCCGTCCATCTGGCGCGCGGCGACCGCATGTCCGGGATCGTCGGGCAGGCCCGGATACAGCACGGCGCTCACCGCCGGATGGCCCTCGAGGCGGCGGGCGAGTTCCGCGGCCGAGGCCGATTGGGCGGCGGCCCGGAGGTGCAGGGTGCGTAGGGACCGCATGAGCAGGTAGGCCTCGAACGGTCCGAGGATGGCACCGCCCCCGGCGCGGATCGTCCCGAGTCGCGACCAGAACGCGTCCGCCTCGGCGCCGGCGAGCACGCCCGCGACCACGTCCGAATGCCCGTTGAGGATCTTCGTGGCCGAATGCATCACGATGTCGGCCCCGAGCGTGAGGGGCCGCGTGTGGATCGGCGAGGCGGCGGTGGAATCCACGGCGAGCCGTGCCCCCGCGGCATGGGCGAGGCGGGCGGCGGCGGCGATGTCGGTCACCGTCCAGAGCGGATTGCCCGGCGTCTCGATCCAGACGAGCTTCGTCGTGCCCGGCCGCAGGGCGGCCCGCAGGGCATCGAGATCGTCCATGGGGACGAAGTCGATGGCGATGTGCCGGCGCGGCATCTCCTCGCGCAGCCAGCGCTTGAGGGCCCAGTACATCACCAGGGGGGCGACGACGTGGTCGCCGGGCTCCAGGGCGGTGAACACGGCCGTGGCCGCCGCCATGCCGGAGCCGAACAGCATGGCCCCGGCTCGCGCCTCCTCCAGCATGGCGATGACGGCCTCGGCCTCGCGCACGGTGGCGTTGTCGGGCCGCGCGTAGGAGAAGCCCGACGCATAGCCGTTGTCCGGATCGCGCAGGAAGGTGGTCGAGACGTGGAGCGGCGCCACCACGGCCCGGGTCACCGGTTCGATTCGCCCCATGGCCTGGGCCGCGAGGCTGCGGGCCTGGAAGGGGTGGGGCGTGGTTTCGTCCGGCATGGCTCCGGTCCTGTCGTTCGCGGGTCTGGGGGAAGGTGGAGGTCTCCAGGACGCGTTCCTGGCGACGGCACCGGCCCCATGGCACGGACCCCATGGCACAGACCTGTCGTATGGTCCGAGTCCGGGGCCGGCTTCATGAAACCATGGCCCCTCGAACAGCGTTCCGACGCCAGCCTCCGAAGACCGTGTCGCCCCCCGGTAGCCGTGTCGGCCGCTCCGAGACTTGTCGCCCAGAGACACTGAAACCAGGACCCCGAGACGGATGACCGCTACCCTGCATGTGCCCGGCCAGCCGGCCCTGCCCCGCTATCCCCGTCTGGCGGCGGCGATCCTGCCCGTGGTCCTCACGGGCTTGGTCGGGTCGCTCTCGACGGGCTCCAACATCGAGGGCTGGTACGCGAATCTCGCCAAACCGTCCTTCAACCCGCCGAACTGGGCGTTCCCCGTCGCGTGGACGATCCTCTACGGACTCATCGCCTTCTCGGCGTGGCGGCTCCTGGGCGCCAAGCCGCGCACGGGGCCGACCCGGGAGGGCTGGCGGCTGGCGGTGATCGCCTTCGCGGTCCAGCTTGCGCTCAATGCCGCGTGGACCCCGACCTTCTTCGCCGCTCACGCCATCGGCACGGGCGTGGTGGTTTCGGGGGCGATGTTCGTGATGATCCTCTGGACCATCCGCCTGTCGTGGCGCTTCGACCGTGCCGCCGCCGGAGTGCTCGTGCCCTACGCGGCCTGGGTCGGCTTCGCGACGGTTCTGAACTTCGCGCTCTGGCGGCTGAACTGAGCCCTACTCGGCGGCTTCCACGAACACGGTGCCGGCGCGCGGCAGGTCGAGGGTGTCCCATGTCTCCATGAGCGCCGCCGTCAGCTTGGCGATCTTGGCGTCGTCGTGGAACGGCGAGGGGGTGATGCGCAGGCGCTCGGTGCCGCGCGGCACGGTCGGGTAGTTGATCGGCTGGATGTAGATGGCGTGATGCTCCAGCAGATGGTCGGCCGCCGCCTTGCACAGCTCGGCATCGCCGACCATCACCGGCACGATATGGGTCTGCGTGTGCAGCACCGGCAGGCCGGCGGCCTCGAGGGCGATCTTGGTGCGATTGGCCTGGCGCTGGTGCGCCTCGCGCTCGACGTTCGAGCGCTTGAGATAGCGGACCGAGGCGCGAGCTGCGGCGGCGATGGCCGGCGGCAGGGCGGTGGTGAAGATGAAGCCCGGCGCGTGGCTGCGCACGGCGTCGCACAGGACGGTGGACCCGGTGATGTAGCCGCCGACGCAGCCATAGCCCTTGGCCAGGGTCCCCTCGATGACGTCGACGCGGTGCATCACCCCGTCGCGCTCGGAGATGCCGCCGCCGCGCGGGCCGTAGAGCCCGACGGCGTGCACCTCGTCGAGGTAGGTCATGGCGCCGTAGCGCTCGGCGAGGTCGCAGATGGCTCCAATGTCGGAGACGTCGCCGTCCATGGAATAGACGCTCTCGAAGGCGATCAGCTTCGGGCGATCGCCCGCCGCGATGAGGAGCTCTTCGAGGTGGGCGAGATCGTTGTGGCGGAAGATGCGCTTCTCGCAGCCCGAATGGCGCACGCCCTCGATCATCGAATTGTGGTTGAACGCGTCCGACAGGATCAGGCAGTTCGGCAGCAGCTTGGCGATGGTCGAGATGCCGGCCTGGTTCGAGACGTAGCCCGAGGTGAAGACGAGGCCCGCCTCCTTGCCGTGCAGGTCGGCGAGTTCGCGCTCGAGGTCCACCAGGGGGGAATTGTTGCCGGCGATGTTGCGGGTGCCGCCGGCGCCCACGCCGCAGCGCGCCGCCGTCTGGGTCATGGCGCCGACCACGTCGGGGTGCTGGCCCATGCCGAGGTAGTCGTTCGAACACCACACGGTGATCTCGGAGGTGCCGCCGTCGGGCTTGCGCCAATGCGCCGTGGGGAAGCGTCCGGCGATGCGCTCAATATCGGCGAAGACGCGATAGCGGCGCTCGGTGTGGAGGTGGTCGAGGGCGGTGCGGAAGTAGGCGTCGTAATCGGCTTGGGTCCGACCCGGACGGGTCTTCTGGATCTTGCGGCTCTCGTTGATCTCGCTCGTCGCGGGCATCCGGTTCACGGGCATCCGTCCTTCACGCTTGGGCTGATTGGCCGGCGGTGGGATCGCGGCCTCTGGCGGGGTCGTTTCCGCGCGGACCCTCTTGCCAGACGAGGTCTTCGCGATTGATTTTAGCAAAGTGTCGTCGCCGCCTGTTCGGGAGACAGCGAACGCTCCGCGTCGTGGCTGGCTTCCCCAGCGCGGACGGCACGATACAAGCGAACTTGGAATTGGTTCAAGTCGACAACCGCAGCCCTGGTCTGCAGCTTGACGGTGCCGTCAGGTGAGGCCGCCTGATAGGCGCCGTCGTCGTGGCGATGCGTCGCGTGGGAGCCGCTCCGTCCGGGTTTCGCGGTAGGACGCCGATGCGACGATCGAAAAATCGGCTTCCCATCGAAGCCGCGAGCGGATTGAAGCGTTGGCGTGCCACCCCGAGGCCGCTTGGAGAACCATGACCGATCAGACGGACAGGCGGGCCGAGCGCCTCAAGGCGGCCCTGCGGGAGAATCTCCGACGCCGCAAGGCGCAGGTGCGCGGTCGCTCCGAGGCGCCGGACGGCAGGTTTCGGGACGGGACCGGACCCACGCCCCCGGATCCTCCCGATCCGTCCGATGCGAATTCGCCGGTCGCCAGTCCGCCGGATGGCGATCCGCCGCAACCCTCCGAGGGCGATCCGGCCTGAGCTGGGCCGCAATCCCTTTTCCGACAAAACTCGCGTATACGCCGGCTCAACGACATGGAAGGCGGGCCGCGGGCTCTCCGCGAGACCGGTCCGAACGTCCCCCGGGGGCGGGACCAGAGCGTAAGGTTGGACAGCAATGGACCGCATCACCATCATCGGCGGCAGGCCGCTCAACGGCGTGATCCCGATCTCGGGTGCCAAGAACGCCGCGCTGCCCCTGATGATCGCCAGCCTGATGACCGGCGAGACCCTGGAGCTCGGCAACGTGCCGCGGCTCGCCGACATCAACGCGCTCCTGCGCATCCTCGGCAACCACGGCGTCGACCACATGGTGGTGGGCAAGCGTCCCGGCCAGACCACCGAGACCGGCCAGACCATCCGGCTCACCGCCTCGAACGTCATCGACACCACGGCGCCCTACGAACTCGTCTCGACCATGCGGGCGAGCTTCTGGGTGATCGCGCCCCTGCTGGCGCGCTTCGGCGAGGCCCGCGTCTCCATGCCGGGCGGCTGCGCCATCGGCACGCGCCCCGTCGACCTGCTGCTGATGGCGCTCGAGCGCCTCGGCGCCACCGTCGAGGTCGACGGCGGCTACGTGGTGGCGAAGGCCAAGAACGGTCTTCGCGGGGGTGAGATCCACTTCCCCAAGGTCACGGTCGGCGGCACCCACGTGGCGCTGATGGCGGCGGCGCTCGCCAACGGCTCCACCCTCATCGAGAACGCCGCACGCGAGCCCGAGGTCGTCGATCTCGCGGCCTGCCTCACCAAGATGGGGGCCCGGATCGAGGGCGCCGGTACGCCGCGCATCACCATCGAGGGTGTCTCGCGCCTGCACGGCGCCCGCCACGACGTGCTGCCCGACCGGATCGAGACCGGGACCTACGCCATGGCGGTGGCGATGACCGGCGGCGACGTCACCCTGGAGAACACCCGGGCCGACCTGCTGCACTCGGCCCTCGACGTGCTGTCGACCACGGGCGCCGAGATCACGGTAGGCACCGACACCATCCGCATCCGCCGCAACGGCGGCGGCATCGCGGCCGTCGATGTCACCACCGATCCGTTCCCGGGCTTTCCCACAGACCTGCAGGCGCAGTTCATGGCCCTGATGACCCTGGCCAAGGGCCAATCCAACATCCGTGAGACCATCTTCGAGAACCGCTTCATGCACGTGCAGGAGCTTGCACGCCTCGGCGCCAGGATCCGCCTCGAAGGCGATCTCGCCATCGTGGAGGGCGTCGAGCGTCTCAAGGGAGCGCCCGTCATGGCGACGGATCTGCGCGCCTCGGTGTCGCTGGTCATCGCCGGGCTCGCGGCCGAGGGTGAGACCAGCATCAACCGGGTCTACCATCTCGATCGCGGCTTCGAGGCCCTGGAGGCCAAGCTCGCGCGCTGCGGCGCCGAGATCACCCGCGTCCGCTCGTAGGTGAGGCGCGCCGGCCCCGACGGGCCGGCGCGGAATGATCAGCCGCCGACGGCGCCGCGCTTGAAACCGAAGCCGGGAATCTCGCAGCCGCAGGGGGCGTTGTAGGGCGCGGGCCGCGTGCCGCAATTGCCGCGCGCGGTGACGCAGATGCTGCCGCCGCGTCCGCCGCGGGGACGTCCGTCGAAGCGATCGTCGTAGCGGTCACGGCGGCGCTCGTAGCGGTCCTCGTCGTAGCGGCGCTCGAAACGCCGGGGACGGTCGTCGTCGTAGCCGCCGCCGTAATACTGAGCCTTGGCCTCGAACGCGCCGAGGCCGGTACCGAGGGTCGCGGCCGTCGCGATCGCCAGGAGAATGCGCTTCACCGAACTGTCCTTTCCGTCATCCCCGTCGCCCGAGCCGACGTGTTCGCCCATGGGTCGCGGGGGCCGAGCTTGTAGGGTCTCGGGGACGAGCCTTAGACCGATGCGGATGAACGACGGCTGAGACCTCTCGTTCCACGCCGTCCCGCGCCCCGTCGTACGAACGCCCGCGCGCCCATGGTTGCCGTGGGCCGACGGCCTCGCTACCTACGGGACGCAAGAGTTGCCATGTTCCGGGATCGGCCCGGTTCAACCCGAAGAGCGCGACACCCCGCCATGGAGCTTCTGAAGCTCGCCGCCCTCGATGCCGACGACCTCGCGGTGATCTCGGCTCACCTGCAGGACGCGATCCTGCGGGCCGAGGATTTGGCCTATCTCACCGACACCCATCGTTTCGTGCTGGTGGCCCGGCGGTTCGACTGGTCGACGGAGGAGGGGACAGCGCCGCGTCGACGCCTGACGGGCGTGCATTTCGAGCGGGTGCTCGGCGTGCGCAGCCGCGGCATCGTACCGGGCGCGTCGTCCGACACCCCCCTCGAACTCCTGGCCGTCACCTTCACGCCGGGCGAGGCTCCGTCCGGCACCGCCACCCTGATCTTCGCCGGCAATGCCGCGATCCAGCTCGACCTCGAATGCATCGAGGTGCGCATGAAGGATCTCGGACCCGTCTGGGAGGTCGATGGCCGACCCGATCACGAGGCCGTCGCCGCCGCCCGCGCCGCCGTCGAGGGACGCAACGCATGATCCGCCTCCATTCCGGCGCCGCCGATTTCGCGGACAGCTTCGCCCGCCTGCTCACGGTGAAGCGCGAGATCTCGGAGGATGTCGACGAGACCGTTCGGGGCATCATCGCGGGCGTGGTCGCGGGCGGCGACGCGGCCCTCGTCGACTATACCCGCCGCTTCGACCGCGTCGGCGAGGCGTTCACCACCGCGACCCTGCGGGTGACGGCCGATGAGATCCGGGCCGCCATCGCCGCGTGTCCGGCCGACGCCCTGGAAGCCCTGCGCTTCGCCGCCACCCGCATCGAAGCCTTCCATGCAGGCCAGGTGCCGGGCGACCACATGGGCACGGACGCCCTCGGGGTCACCAGCGGCTGGCGCTGGACCGGCCTCGAATCCGTCGGCCTCTACGTACCCGGCGGGACGGCGAGCTATCCCTCCTCGGTGCTGATGAACGCGATTCCGGCCCGCGTCGCCGGGGTGCCGCGCGTCGTCATGGTGGTGCCGATGCCGGAGGGGGCGATGAACCCCCTCGTGCTCGCCGCCGCCGATCTCGCCGGCGTCCACGAGGTCTACCGTGTCGGCGGTGCCCAGGCCGTGGCGGCCCTGGCCTACGGAACCGAGACCATCGCGCCCGTGGCCAAGATCGTCGGGCCGGGCAATGCCTGGGTCGCGGCGGCCAAGCGCCGGGTGTTCGGGCAGGTCGGCATCGACATGATCGCCGGCCCGTCCGAGGTGCTGATCCTCGCCGATTCCCACGCCAATCCGGACTGGGTCGCGGCCGACCTTCTCGCTCAGGCCGAGCACGACGAGGCCGCCCAATCGATCCTCATCACCGATTCGGCCGAGCTTGCCGACGCCGTCGAGCAGGCCGTCGAGCGCGCCCTGGTCACCCTGCCGCGTGAGAAGATCGCCCGGGCGAGCTGGCGTGATTACGGCGCCATCGTCGTGGTGCGGAACTTCGACGAGGCGGTGCCCCTGGTCGACCGCCTCGCGCCCGAGCACCTTGAGATCGAGACGGACGATGCCGAGGCCTTGGCCGCGAAGGTGCGCAACGCCGGGGCGATCTTCCTCGGCTCGCACACGCCGGAGGCCATCGGCGACTATGTCGGCGGCCCCAATCACGTCCTGCCGACGGCGCGCTCGGCGCGGTTTTCGTCCGGGCTCGGCGTCCTCGACTTCATGAAGCGCACGACGATCCTGCGCTGCGACCCCGAGAGCCTGCGGGCGCTCGGACCCTCGGCCATCGCCCTCGGACGGTCGGAGGGTCTCGAAGGCCACGCCCGCTCGGTGGCCATCCGCCTGAACCTGTGAGGCGATGATGCCCGGCGCGGCCAAATCCACGGAGCCGAAATCTCCCAACCGCCTCGTGGCGGTGACCCTCGACGAGGAGTCCATCGGCCGGGGCAACCCCGACCAGGAGCACGAGCGCGCCATCGCGATCTTCGACATCCTCGAAGAGAACAGCTTCGCGATTCCGGGGCGCGAGGGGCCGTTCGCCCTCACCCTGGGGCTGGTCGAGAGCAAGCTCGCCTTCGCGATCCGCCACGAATCCGGCGATCCGGTGATGACGCACCTCCTGTCGCTGACCCCGTTCCGGCGGGTGATCCGCGATTACGAGATGATCTGCGAGAGCTACTACAACGCCATCAAGACGGCCTCGCCGACCCAGATCGAGGCCATCGACATGGGGCGGCGCGGCCTGCACAACGAAGCCTCGGACCTGTTGAAGCAGCGCCTCGAAGGCAAGGTCGACCTCGACCACCAGACCGCGCGGCGCCTGTTCACCCTGGTCTTTGCCTTGCATTGGAAGGCCTGAGCGGCGCTCTCCCGAACGTGACGTCCATCGCGCGGCAGCCGCACCCCGAAGGCTTCGTGCGTCCACCAAGACCTCGTCCACCAAGATATCGTTCACTAAGACCTGGAGCCGTCGACTCCAGCGCCCGGAGACAGTGACCGGATGGCGGACGAGGCCGGCCCGAAGAAGCGTGTCCAATCCGCCCTGTTCATGTGCAACTTCAACGCCGTGCGCTCGCTGGCGGCGGAGGCCATCGCGCGCCACTACTTCGGCAAGTCGATCTACGTGCAGTCGGCCGGGGTCCGCTCGGGCGAGCCCGCCGATCCGTTCATGGTGGCCGCGCTGGACGAGATCGGCATCGATGCGACGCGCCACAAGCCGCGGACGCTCGCCGAACTCGAGGAGTGGGAGGGGCTGAACTTCGACCTCATCGTTACCCTGGCGCCCGAGGCCCACCACGCCGCCCTGGAGCTCACCCGCACCAACGCCGTGGAGGTGGAGTACTGGCCGACGCCCGACCCGACGAACTTTCACGAAGGCTCCCGCGACCAGCGCCTCGACGGCTATCGCGACGTGCGCGACGGCCTGATCTACCGCATCAAGTCGCGGCTGAAGGGATGAGTCGTCGGATCGAGGTCACGGGTCCGTAGCTCTTCTCCAGGATGCGGGCGACGGCGTCGCGCAGCGGCTCCACCGCCACCGCCATGTGGAAGCCGTTGGCGTGGATGAGCCGGGTGGCATCGAGCATCAGCCCGACATGGCCGCGCCAGAACACGAGGTCGCCGCGCGCGAGCCCGTCGAGGCCGGGGGGGAGGGCTGCACCGAGACCGCCCTCCTGCTGGTCGGCGTCGCGGGGCGCCGCGATCCCGGCGAGGTCGAGGCAGAGCTGGACGAGGCCCGAGCAATCGAGGCCGAGGCTGGTGCGGCCACCCCAGAGGTAGGGGGTTCCGACGAGACGTTCGGCGGTGGCGGCGAAATCCGTGTCCGTCCGATCAAGGGCGGCGCAATGGCCGGCGAAGACATGGTCGCCCGTGGCGAGGCGGAGATACCCGCCCGCTTCGCCCACCACCGACAGGCGGGCGCCGAGGGTGAGGTATCCGGTGGCGGGGAGCTTCAGGTCGGGGCCGGGATACAGGAAGGTCCGCAGGGCCGTGACCCGATGCGTCGGCGCGGGATCGACCGGCCCGAGGGCGGCCTCCGCCAGGTAGCCGACATAGCCGTCGTGTCCGAGTCGGACCCAGGCGAAGCCTTCCTCGGCCTCGTAGAGGGTCACCGCGTCGCCCATCACCGCCTCGGTGTCGACGGCGGCATCGAACCGGGGCGCACGCCGCAGGGGGGCCGACGGCACCACCACCCGGCGGGCCTCGCCCACGACGTATTGGGCCGCCGCGATCCTGCCGCGCAGGCGGATGTCGGCTAGATCGGGTCGGGCCGGGATGAGGCGCGGGTCGGAGAGATCGGCAAGGTCGTCGAGCATGACCACTTATCCGTCGCGCCGTTGGTGGCCGCAACGGTGCGTCATTTCGACACGTCTCGAAAGGCGGTTTGCGGCCGGCGCATCCTTTGCGTGGAAACCGAAGCGTCCGGCTCCGTGAACTCAATTCCCCAGCGATGTCCGCGACGCAACCGCCGAACGCGATTTTGTGCACTGCACATAGCCTGTCCGCGGCGTATGGTGATGGAATGCCGAGCGCGAGTCCTGCCGTGAAGAAGACCCCGAAATCCTTCAAGGACCTGCCGCCGATCCGCGTGCGCCGGGAGCCACCGACGATTCCGGAGGCGGTGGCCGCCGCGCAGGATCTCGCCGACGAGGTCGAGCATCAGGTCGAGATCGCCGCCGGCCTGATCGGCCTGCCTGCCGACGAGATCCGCCCGCATGTCCTGGCCGCCGCGAAGGCCAAGCCCGAACGGATGCCCGAACGCATCCTGACGGCCGGCAGCCCGAACCGTGCGCCGCGTACGGTGATCGTCGAGCGCCGCACCCGTCCGCCCGTCATCGTCGAGCGGCGCGGGCGTCCGCCCTTGAGCCGGTAGGTTCGGACCGCCCCGGTCGCTCGGGGCGATCGGTCCTCGACCACCAGTCGAGCGTCTCGACTACCAGTCGAGCGTCTTGCCAGTGTAGTCGACGTAGACGCAGCCGGTCTGGCCGAGGCGGCCCTCGATGACGTCGGACATGCCGGTGACGCTGGTGGCGACGTCGATGTCCGCGTCCGCCCCGCCCATCTCGGTGCGGACCCAGCCCGGATGCATCAGCATCACGCCGAAGCCGGCGTCGCGGTGGCGGACCTCGAAGCTGCGGGCCAGCGTGTTCAGCGCCGCCTTGCTCGCCCGGTAATTCTCCCAGCCGCCCGATTCGTTGAGGCCGACGCTGCCGAGGACCGAACTCATGAAGGCGACGAGGCCCTTCGGCGCGAGCCGGTCGAGGAAGGCTTCGGCGAAGCGGATCGGGCTCACCGCATTGGTGAGGTAGACCTGGGCCGCCACGTCGCGCGGAACGGCGTGGAGCGGTTCATGCGCCTGCGTCGCGACGCCGGCGACCACGAAGATCAGGTCGTAGCGTTCGCCCGACAGGGTTTCGCGGAGGGACGCGACGGCGCCATCGTCGTCGATATCGGCGGTCTCGATGCGCAATGCGTCGGACGACAGGGCTGCGAGCCCCGGCGCAGTCGAGCGCTGGGTGGCGGTGACCCGCCAGCCGCGCTGCAGGAACGTCTCGACGAGGCCGAGACCGAGGCCGCGCGAGGCCCCGACGATGAGTGCGTTCTTCTGGTCTGCCATGGTGTTCGATCCTCACGGTCCGGGATCGTGGCCAGGGCGGAGCCTGGTCGCGCGTGGACCCGATGCGTCTGAGGTCGGTCGCGGATCATCCCGCGGCAATGCGCCGGAACGCCCTGGAGGTGCGCGGGCGCACGCGGGATTGGGCCATCAATCGGCGGTCTGTACCGACCATGTGGCGTGGGTGACGAGGGGCATGCGTTCGAGGGCCGTCGTTACGGCGTCGAGTTCGGCCGCCGCCACCGCCGTGGCGACGAGGGTCGCCACCACCTCGACGGTGTCCTCGCCGCGCTCCACCACTTCAATCCCGCCGACGGGGTAGTTCGCCGCCTCGAGGCGTTCGACGAGAAGGTCTCGCGCGGGGCCGACGGACTCCGCCTGCACGGTCACTTGGACCTCGTAGGTCGCCTCCGTCTGGCTCTCATCGATCGGCGCCCGGTTGATCGCGTTGACCAGGGGGCGCAGCAAGGTGTTGCCGGCGAGCACGGCCGCCGTGACGAAGGCGGCTTCCAGGGGGAAGTCCGCGCCCGCGAAGGCGCCGACGGCGGCCGAGCACCACAGGGTCGCTGCCGTGTTGAGGCCACGCACGTTCATGCCCTCCTTCATGATCACGCCGGCGCCCAGGAAGCCGACACCGGAGATCACGTAGGCCACCGTGCGGGTGCCGCCGGCCGCCCCCTCCAGGCGCATGCCGAGATCGACGAAGGCGGCCGCCCCCACGGCCACGAGGACGTTGGTGCGCAGGCCCGCCGTGCGCTGCCGATACTGCCGCTCGGCTCCGATGAGGGTGCCGAGTGCGAAGGCGACAATGAGGCTGACGGCGGAATTGACGAATTCGGGGAGCGGCGAGGACAGGAGCATGCCGTGTCATCGCGATCCCGCGTGACGGAACCGTGACGGATCCGCCTATGCCGCCAGGAAGGCGCGCAGTGCGTCGCGTGTGCCCTCGGGGTTCTCCTCCGCGAGGAAGTGCCCCGATATGAGATCGACGCCCGTCGCGTTGGGCGCGAAGGTGCGCTGCCAGGCGGTGAGGGGCGCCTCGGCGCTGCGGTCGAGATATCCGTCGCCGGTCAGGATCAGGGTCGGGCAGGGGATCGTGCGCTGGGCGGCGAGATCGGCCAGATCCGCCTCGCGGTCGCGGGTCGCCCCGGCCCGGTAATCCTCGCACATCGCATGGATGCGCTCGGGCACGGCCCAGCCCTGCCGGTAGAGGGCGAGGGCGGCGGGCGCGAAGGCATCGAGCGACTTGGCATTGCTCCAGTCGCGCAGCAGGCCCTCGAAATAGCCGTCGGGATTGCGTCCGATCTCGTTCTCCGGCTCGGGCGCCGGACGGGCGAGATCCTTCCAATGCGCGGACCCGCTCGACGCTTCGATACGCTCCCACTGCACCAGGGTCGGCAGGATATCGAGCAGCGCGAGGCGGGCGACCCGGCCGGGCTCGTCCAGGGCCAAACGGTAGCCGATGCGCGCGCCGCGATCGTGACCGACGAGCGCGAAATGCACGTGCCCGAGATGCTCCATCACGGCCACGACGTCCCGGGCGAGCGTACGCTTGGCATAGGTTTCATGCCGGGCATCGCCCTCGGGGGCGGCCGACCAGCCGTACCCCTTCAGGTCGAGGCAGATCACCCGGTGGGTCTCGGCCAGCGCCGGTGCGATCCGGTGCCAGCAGGCATGGGTCTGGGGAAAGCCGTGCAGCAGCAGGACGGGCGGTGCGTCCTCCGGCCCGCCGATCCGGGCAAAGAAGCGCCCGGCGGGGATGTCGATCCAGGGGGCGGAGAAACCGGGGAAGAGGTCCGTGGTCACGGGGCGCGGGCTCCGACGATGGAGAGCCGGATGTAGGGCCGCCCCCGGCGGCCGACCACGCGCCGTCGGGCAATTTGCCCGACATCGACCGTGCGGCCATCGGGCCGCGCCCGCGGGATTGACGCTGGGGCCCCGCACCGGCACACCCGGACGACGTGGGTCGCTTAAGAACCCGCACCAAAAATCGTCGAGGAGACGCGCATGGTACGGCTGACCGTCCTTGCCCCGAAGGCTGTTTTCGCCCGCGCGGAGTCGTGCGCATGAGCGGTGCCGTGCTGGCCGAGCGTCCGGCCGCGCCGCCACTCGATCAAGCCCTGCATGCGCGGGTCCTCGCCCTGCGCGACGGCCTGCTGCATGGGCTCATCGGCGCCGACATCATGGTGGAGCGTCTGCTCATCGGCCTGCTCACCGGCGGACACCTCCTCATCGAGGGTGCGCCGGGCCTGGCCAAGACCCGCGCGGTCAAGCGCCTGTCGGACGGCCTCGACGGCAGCTTCGCCCGGATCCAGTGCACGCCCGACCTCATGCCGGCCGATCTCACCGGCACCACCGTATGGCGTCAGGATGCCGGCGATTTCGAGTTCCTGCCCGGCCCCCTGTTCCACTCCCTCGTCCTCGTCGACGAGGTGAACCGCGCCCCGCCCAAGGTTCAGTCGGCCCTGCTGGAGGCCATGGCCGAGGGCCAGATCACCGTCTCGGGCCACACCCACGGCCTGCCCGACCCGTTCATGGTGGTGGCGACCCAGAACCCCATCGAGCATGCCGGCACCTTCCCCCTGCCGGAGGCCCAGCTCGACCGCTTCCTCCTCCACGTGGTGGTGGAGATGCCCGACGAGGCCGCCGAGCGCCGCATCCTCGACCTCGTCGAGGGCGAGCTGAACCACCACGCCGAGGCGATGCCGGTGAAACTCTCGGTTGCCGAGATCCGGGCCGCGCGGGAGGCGGCGCTGGCCGTCTACGTCGCGCCCGCCCTGAAGGACTACCTCGTGCGCCTGGTGGCCGGCACCCGCACGGATTCGGCCGCGCCGGATCTGCGCGCCTCCATCGAGCACCCGGCCTCGCCGCGCGGGACCCTGGCCCTCATGCTCGCCGGCAAGGCGCGCGCCTACCTGCGTGGACGCGACCACGTCGTCCCCGAGGACATCGCGGATCTGGCCGCCGACGCCCTGGCCCACCGCATCGGCCTCACTTGGCGGGCGGCGGCCGAGGGCAGGACCGCGCGCGGCATCATCCGCGACCTCGTCCAGCGGGTGCGGGCGCTCTGAGCCCCGCCATGGCCTCCCCGTCCGTCGCCGATCCGACGCAGGCGCCCGGCATCCACCTCTCGGGCGAGGCCCTCATGGGGCTGCGCCACCTCGCCCGGCGCGGCACCTCGCCGGCGACGCGCACCCTGGCGGGCCTGCCCGGCGGCATCGTCACCCGGCGGCGCGGGCGCGGCTCCGAGCCCGACGACGTGCGCCTGTGGTCCGAGGGCGACGACCGCCGCCACATCGACCGCAACGCCACCGCCCGCACGGGCATCCTGCATGTCCGCACCCACCACGACGAGCGCGACCGCGCCGTAGTGCTGCTCGTGGATTTCAGACCCTCCATGCTGTTCGGCACCCGCCGGGCCCTGCGCTCGGTGGCCGCCGCCGAAGCCCTCGTGCTCCTCGGCTGGCGGGTGGCCGGCGATGGCGGCCGGGTCGGCCTCGTGGCGGTGGGCGCGGACGAACCCGTGGTGGTGCGCCCCGCCGGGGGCGAGCGTGCCATGACGGCCGTCACGGGAGCGCTGGCCATGGCCCATGCCCAGGCCCTGGCGGACGCCGCGACCCAGGACCCGCCCCTGTCGCGCGCCCTGACCCTGGCCCAGAGCCTGCTGCCCTCCGGTGGACACCTCGTCCTCGGCACCGCCCTCGACAATCCGGGCGCGGATTTCGAGCACCTCCTCACGGTGATGGCCGAGCGCCTGTCGATCCGTCTGGTGCTCGTCAGCGACGCCTTCGAGCGGGCCCGCCCCCCGGGCTTCTACCCCTTCGCCACCCAAGACGGCCGGCGCGGCACGGTGCAGGCGAGCCGGGCGGACCGCCTGCCCGGCGACGCCGATGCCCGCCTCGTCGAGTATGCCCGCCGCGGCATCGAGGGCCTGCGCCTCGATGTCGAGGCCGGACCGGAGGCCTACGCTCCCCTCATGGAACGGCTCGATGCGGTGCTGTGAAACCCGCACCGGCGGACGGTGCCCATGAATCCCGCAAACGCCCCCGCCGACATCCCCGCCAGCCTGGACCAGCTGCGCGGGCTGCACCTGCCCGCAGAGACCGCCGGCGCGGCGCAGGGGCCGGTGGTGCTCGCCATCGCGCTGGGCTTCACGGCGGCCCTCCTCGTCGGCCTCGTCCGGTACCTGAGGGCGCGGCAGGCCAACACCGTGCGCCGGGCCGCCGCGCGCGAACTCGCCGCCGCCAACGCCCTGCCGCCGGGGCCGCGCCGGGTCGCCCAGGCACGACTCCTGCGCCGTCTCGCCCGCACCCTGCGGGGCGACGCCGCGGCCTCGACGCAGGGGAGCGATTGGGCCGCCACCCTCGACGGCCTGTTCGCCACGGACTTCTTCACCAAGGGCGCCGGCCGGACCTTCGCCGACGGCCTTTACCGCCGCGAGGCGTCCGAGCCCGGCGCCATCGACGCCGAGCTCGTCCGGCTGATGCAGCGGATCGGGGCCTGACATGCCGAACTGGCTCACCGCGCTAGCCTCGGCGTTCGACCTCGCGAGCCCCTACGCCCTGCTGCTCCTGCCCCTGCCGCTGCTGGCGGCGCGCCTGATGCCGGCCGAGCGGGTCGGCTCGAGCGGGGCCCTGCGCGTGCCCGCCACCCTCGTCGCCGCGGCGGCCCGGGGCGACAGCGTCGCCGCGCGCGGGCGGGGCCGCGCCGTGCTGGTCTGGACCCTGTGGGTGGCCCTCGTCGCCGCGCTGGCGGGTCCCCGCCTCGTCCTGCCCGCCACGGCGCTGCCGGCCTCGGGCCGTGAGATCATGCTGGTGATGGACCTGTCCGGCAGCATGGAGCGGCGCGACTTCGCCCTCGACGGCCAGACCGTGAACCGGCTGGCGGCGGTCAAGCGCGTCGGCACCGACTTCATCCGCCGTCGGGCCGGCGACCGCATCGGCCTCGTGATCTTCGCCAACGAATCCTACGTCGCTGCGAGCCCGAGCTTCGACACCGCCACCGTCGCCCGGGCACTGGACGAGGCGACCATCGGCCTCGTCGGCCGCTCCACCGGCATCGGCGATGGCCTCGGCCTCGCCCTGAAGCGCCTGACCCCACCATCCTCGGCCGAGACCGGCGAGGCTGGGCCGCCCGTGACCGCCAAGGTGGTGATCCTGATGACGGACGGGGCCAACAATGCCGGCCAGACCACGCCGCGCGACGTCGCGGGCCTCGCCAAGGAACTCGGAGTCCGGGTCCACACCATCGCGCTCGGCCCCCGCGACCTCTCCAACGCCGACGGCGAGCAGGACGTGGTCGACACCGAGACCCTACGGGAGATCGCCGAACTCACCGGCGGCCGGATGTTCCGGGTGAAGACCACCGAGGACCTCGTCGGCATGGCGGACGCCATCGACGAGATCGAGGGCGGACGCGCCAAGGCGCCGCCCGTGCCCCTGCGAAAGGACCTGTGGCCCTGGCCCGCCGCCGTGGCGTTCCTGTGCGCAGCCGGCCTTCTGGCGGCGAGGCGGGTCGCGTGAGTGTCCTCGATGCCCTGGCGATCTTGCGGCCCTGGTGGCTCGTGGCGATCCCCCTGGTGGCGATCCTGGCCCTTCGCGCGGCCTGGCGCTCGGCGCCGCTGGGTGACTGGGCCAAGGCCGTCGATCCCGGCCTGATGGCGCTGCTCGCCCGGCGCGGCGCCGTTCTCGGCGGGCGCCGGCAGGCGAACCTCGCCGCGGCGCTGACCGCCGGTCTAATTGCCTTCGCCCTCACGGGACCCGCCGTGGAACGGCCCGACGCTACCACCTTCCGCAACCTCGACGCCACCGTGGTGGTGGTCGATCTCTCGCGCTCCGTCGCCGAGGGAGGCCGCCTCAAGGACGTGCGCCAGATCGCCGAGGGCGTCGCTCAGGCGGCCGGCACCCGCAGCGTCGCCGTGGTGGTCTATGCCGGGGACGCCTATCTGGCGATCCCGCCCACCACCGATCGCGACGCCCTCGCCTCCACCCTGTTCGCGCTCGACGGCGACACGGTGCCCGACCGGGGCACCCACCCCGAACGCGGCCTCGCCCTGGCGCGCCGGACTCTTTCGGAGGCCGGCGTCATCGCGGGCGACGTGGTGCTTGTGACGGATGGCGACGGGATCGGCGAGGCCGCCGCCCGCGAGGCCGCGGCGATCCGGGCCAAGGGCTGGGCCTTGAGCGGCGTGTTCGTGCCCGCCGGTCCGAGCCTGCCGGCCGGGTCGCCGAAACCGGACCGCGCGGCGCTGGAGCGCCTCGTCGCCGCGGGCGGCGGACGCCTCGCCGACCTCGACGCACCGGGGCCCGTCCTCGATACCGTCGGGGCGAGTACGGCCCAGCACCTCGCCGCCGGCGGCTACACCGTCCTGGCCTTCGCCGATCTCGGCCGTTGGCTGATCCTGCTGGCGCTCCTGCCGGCGCTGGCCCTGTTCCGCCGGAGCGCCTGATGCCACTTGCGTTTCCGTTTCCCCGCCCGCGCCGCTGGACCACCTGGGCGCGCTTGGCCGGCCTTGGCCTTGCAGGAGTGGGCATTCTCGGCCTCGCCGGGGTGTCGCAGCCGCGCACGGGCCTCGGGCGCACGCTCATGGGCCTCGGCCTGCCCGGTGCCGCCGCCGCCATCCTCGACGATCCGGCGTGGCGCGGCCCGGCGCTCTACCAAGCCGGGCGCTACGACGAAGCCGCGGCCCTGTTCCGCGCGGCCGGGCGGCGCGGGTCCTACAACCTCGGCAACGCCCTGGCGAAGGCCGGCGATCTGCAGGGGGCACTCGACGCCTACGACGCGGCGCTCACCTACAACCCGCGCGATGCGGACGCCCAGGCCAACCGCTCCCTCATCGCCCGCCTCGTCGACGAAGGGGCGGGCGATCCCGGCAAGGGCGGCGGGGTCGCCAACGCGACCGCGACCACGGGCGCGCGCTACAACAAGACCTCGAACCAGGACCCCAACGACGACACTCAGGCGACCTCCAGCGGCGAGGGCCTGGCCGGCAACAAGGAGGGTGGCACCACCTCCTCGACGCCGGGCAACAGCAAGGTGGCGCGGCGCGGCAAGGCCGAGCAGGTCTCGGTGGATTCCGGCAAGGGCGAAGCGCGGGGCTCGGCCAGCGACGCCGCCGGGCGCGGGCGCACGGGCGCCGGTTCGGCCATGGTCGCCGCCGCGCCCGAGCGGGAAGCGCGCCGGGTGACGAAGAGCTTCGAAGCCCACGAGATCCGGCCCGACCGCCTCTGGCTCCAGACCCTGCCGGACGATCCCGGCCGCTATCTCAAGCTGCGCCTCAAGGCCGAGCAGGCCGTGCGCGTCGAGGCCGGCACGGCCGTGCCGGGGGGGAGCAACCCATGGTGAGCTTTGGCCGTCGGCCTCGGTCGTTGAACCTGACCGGTTCTGGCGGAGGAGCCACACCCTGTCCCTCTCCTTCCAGGAGAGGGGACCCGCGCTGCGATCGGCAGCCGTCTGCGGGGATTGGCATCACATCCCTTGCGATGTTGATTTTGATCATGCTCTTCGCGAACGCCCCCGCTCGCGCCGAGATCGACCCCGGCGACCTCACCCTTACGGTGACCCCGGAGCGCAACGGCAACGCCGATCCGTTCTCCCGCGAGATGGTGCTGTTGCGCATCCGTGGGGTCTATCGCCAGCCGATCCTGCTGGAGGAGGTGATCCAGCCGTCGCTGGCGAATTTCAGCTGGACCCAACTCGGCCGCGATACGTGGTCGAAGACGCGCCTGCCCGACGGGCAGGTCGCCATCGCGTTCGACCGGGTGGTGGCGATCTTCCCGCACCATGCGGGCGACTTCACCATCGAGCCGTTCCTCCACCGGCTGACGGTCAACGACGGCGGCGTCCGGAAAGTGGTCGACGTGCCCTCGCCCCCGGTGCAGCTCTCCGTCGCGAACTGGACGAAGCCCGTCGGCGGGCCCGACGCCAAGGAGCCATGGTGGCTTCCGGCCCGCGAGGTCACCATCACGGATTCGTGGAGCCCGGACCCGGAGACGGTGAAGATCGGCGAGAGCACCCGGCGCATCGTCACCCTGGAGGCGCAGGGCATGGTCGCCGAAGGCCTGCCGCCCCGGCCGGTCATGCGCACGCGCGGCATCCTCACCTTCGCCGGACCTGTGACCCGCGAGACCATCATCACCCCCACCGGGCCCATCGCCCGGGCGACCTACCAGTGGGACGTGCGCCCCGCCATCGCGGAGGTGATCCCGTTGGACGCCATCATCATCCCGTGGTTCGACACCGTGTCCCGCACCCTGCGGGAGGCCGAGATTCCGGCCCGGCAGATCGGCGGCGGCCTGCCCGACCGGGAGGAGGACGCCAAGCCGATCACGCCGGCCTCGCCCCTCGTCGTGGTCGGGGCGGCCCTGGCCGCGTTCGGGCTCGGTCTGGCGCTCGTCGGGTTCGGGGCGCCCACGCGGTCGCGCCAGCGCCTCGATCGCGCGACCCGACGGGCCCTCGTCCTGGCCGCCGCCGCCGGTGACGCGACCGCCTTCCGGGCCCGCCTCGCACCCGTCCTCCAGGGCGCGCCGGATCTCGCGCGGGCCTGGCGGGCGGACCCCGCCATCGCCGCCGGCCTCGATGCCCTCGACGGCACCCTCTACGGGCGCGGTTCGGTCACCGCCCCCGACCTGACGGATCTCGCGCGTCGCCTCGGTCGGCCGGTCCGAGCCGCCGCTCCGACCGGAACCGATCGCGGACGTCTGGCCGACCTCGACGGGCGGGCCTGAGGGCCGGCATGGTTAACCACCGGTTTACGTCCCTCTGCCAACCCTGACGCGCGGGGAGTGGGTGGATGCGGCGCAGGGTGACGGCGACGGGGCGGTCTTGGCGCCCGGGGGGGCTGATCGCCCTCGGCCTTCTAGTCGGCTGGCCGGCCCGTGCGGCGGACTTCCTCGACGCCGGGCGCCCCACCGAAGGGTATGAAGCGCTCGACGGTGTCGCGCCGTTGCCGCGTTTTTTCCCCCGGGCCGAAGGCGACGATTCGGTGGTGCGCCGGGCCCCCGTCCCACGCCGTCGCGTGGCTGGGTGCATCCCGCGCCGCGCACCCGTGCCCACCGACCGGCCCGGTGACCCGAGCTATGTCGGTTCCGCCTATGGCCTCGGCAAACCGAGCTATTACGGTTTCACGCCGCCGCTGGGCGTCGACGATCCCTACGGCCGCCCCCTGCTGCCCTACTGTCCCTAACGACTGGCGCGGATGCGGGCGGGCGTTTAGGTCTGCGGCCAGACCCGTGACCCGGACGGAAGCCGCAATGCCCGATTCATCCCTCCTTCGCTTCGAGGCCGTGGCGCCGTTGCGCGCGCAAGGCGCGGCGTGGCGCAAGGCCGGCGAATCCGTGGTGCTGGTGCCGACCATGGGGGCCCTGCATGCGGGCCACCTCGCCCTCGTGGCGCGGGCGCGTGTGTTGGGACGCCGCGTGGTGGCGAGCATCTTCGTCAACCCGACGCAGTTCGGCCCGACCGAGGATTTTTCGCGGTATCCGCGCGATACGGAGGCCGATCTGGCCCTCCTGGCGGAGGCCGGGGCCGATGCCGCCTACTTGCCCGATGTCGCTGCCATGTATCCGCCGGACTTTTCCACCCGCGTCGAGGTCGATAGCCTCTCGCAGGGCCTGTGCGGCCAGTTCCGCCCGGGGCATTTTTCCGGGGTCGCCACCGTGGTGACGAAGCTCCTCAATCGGGTGCAGCCCGACATCGCTCTGTTCGGCGAGAAGGATTATCAGCAGCTTCAGGTGATCCGCCGCGCCGTGCGCGACCTCGACCTGCCCGTGGAGATCCAGGGCGTGGCGACCCTTCGCGAGGCGGACGGCCTCGCCCTGTCCTCGCGCAACCGCTACCTCAGCCCCGAGGAGCGCCGCGCCGCGCCGCGCCTGCATGCGGTCCTGTCGGCCATCGCCACGGGCCTCGCCGCCGGAGCCGAGGCGGAGCCGCTGGTGGCCGGGGGCCGGGCCGAACTGGAGGCGGCGGGTTTTTCGCCCGTGCAGTATTTGGAGGTTCGCGACGCCGAGACCCTGGAGCCGGCGACGCGGGCCAGCCGGCCCGTACGGGTTCTGGCGGCGGCCTATCTCGGCCGCACCCGCCTCATCGACAACGTGGCCGCACTCAGGGCTTGAGGGGGTTGGCGAGGAAGAAGTTCAGCATGGCGCGCGACGCGTCCGGCCCACGCGGATCGGTGTAGCTTCCAGACATAGTGCCGCCCGACCAGGCGTGGCCGAGTCCCCGGACCAACCAGCTCTCGACGGAGACGTGCCCGGCCGCATCGGCGTAGCGGGTGCGGATGTAGGGAAGTCCGCCGGGGCTGACGGCCTCGGTGACTTCGGGGGTCAAACCGGCGATGCCCGCCTGGGTGAGCGCCTGCTCGCCGTTGAGCGGATTGACCGTGCCGTCACTCTCGCCGTGGACCACGATGGTCGGCATGGGCGTGACGGGGGCGATGCAATCGGCCGCCGCCACGGGCCCGAGGCGCATCACGGTCAACGCCGCCGAGACGTCGCGGGCGCACCCCGCCGCCAACCCCGAATGGATGCCCACCGCCGCGAAGAGTTCGGGATAGGCGTGGGCCACGTTGGCCGCCGCCGCCCCGCCCGCCGAGAGGCCGGCGATGAAGACGTGGCGGGGATTGATCCGATGCTCGGCGACGACCGCGCGGGTCATGCCGGCGATGATGCCGGTCTCGCCGGCCTCGCGGTCCTGGTCGCCCGGTTGGAACCAGTTCCAGCAGCGCTGCCCGTTGGCCCGGCTCGTCTGGCCGGGATAGAGGACATAGAATCCGTGCGTCTCGGCCAGGGTGTTCATCCCGGTGCCGGCGGCGAAGTCGGCCGGCGACTGGCTGCAGCCGTGAAGCATCACCACCAGGGGGCGGGTGCCCGGATGGGCCTTGGGCACGAACAGCTTGTACTCGCGGGTCCCGTGCGGACCCGTATGGCTGCCGTCGGTGAAGCTGCTCTCGCCGGTGGTGGCGGGCTCCGGGGTGGCGGGCATCGCCTCCTCGTCCGGTCTGCGCCCGACGCGGCCCGATACGCCGAGCCCTTCCAGGACGGGCGCGACGCTGCGCTCCAGACCCTGCGTCACCGACTCGACCACCTTGCGCAGGCGGTCGGTCAGACCGGCGGTTTCTGCTGGCTGGGACACGTGGCCGTGCGGCTCGAGACCTTCGTTCATGCTGCGCTGGATCAGAGCCGATGCGTCGCCGAGGCGCCCCGTGGCGGTGAGCCGGGTCGCCTCCATCTTGTCGGCCAAGCGGTCCTGCATCCGGTTCTGTTGATCGCTCATCGGAGATTCGCTTTCAGGTTCTGCGCGGCACCAGGGGACGCACGAACGGTCCGGGGCGGGGTTGGAAGGGCGGGGCTTGACGATAAGGCGAGGGTGGTCAGCGCAACCGGTCGGCCAGCGCCGCCTTGACGGCGGGACTCGCCTGCAGGCTGCCCATGACCTCGATGGACGCGATGGTCTCGCGCGCGAGTTCGGGGGAGACGTCGGCGGCGATGCTGGCGAGTCCCAGGACACGGATATCCAGGGTGGTGCCGGCGGCGCGATGGGCTTCGAGATCGAGGCGGCCGTAGTGGCGCAGACCGAGTTCCACGTGTTTGCGGGCCACGGATTGACGCGTCACGTCGGCGTGGCGGACGATCTGATTGCGGACGGCCGTGCGGATGAAGTCGGAGCGGTTGGCATAAAGGCTTTCGGAAACGAGAAGGTCGATATGCCCGAGGTCGACGTAGCCGAGGTTGATCGTGATCTTCTCGCTGTCACCGACCCGCGTTGTGGGCCGTGGCCTCTGCAGAATGTCCGACACGTCCCGCTCCGCTACCATCTCCACAGCTGGTATATGGAGGATGAATGGTGCGACGCAATATGAAATATTGCGCTGCACTTCCGTGTTTGGATGCCATGCGTCCCACGCAAATCTCTACCTTCCACCGACTTGGAAACCGGTGTGTTCGACATCGGAAATTTGTCGCGGATGCGACCGGGGCTCAGGCCAGGAGCTTGTCGATGGTGATCGGCAGTTCTCGGATGCGCTTGCCCGTGGCGTGGAACACCGCGTTGGCCACCGCCGCCGCCGTTCCCACGATGCCGATCTCACCGAGCCCCTTCACGCCCATGGGATTGGCCTTGTCCTCCTCGTCGACGAAGATCACGTCGATGTCGTGGATGTCGGCGTTCACGGGCACGTGATACTCGCCGAGATTGTGGTTCATGAACCGGCCCAGCGTGTGGTCGAGCATCGATTCCTCTTCCAGGGCCGAGCCGATCCCCATGACCACGCCGCCGAGGATCTGGCTGCGTGCGGTCTTGAGGTTGAGGATCTTGCCCGCCGCGATGGCGGAGACCACGCGGGTGACGCGGATCACGCCGAGATCCTCGTCGATCTTCACTTCAACGAACACCGCCGAGTGGGTGTAGGGCGAGAAGGCCTTCTGGTGCGCGGCATCCGGCCCGGCCGAGCCCGTGGCCTCCAGGGTTTCCGTGCCGGTGGCCCTCAGCACATCGGTGATGGCGATGCTGCGGGACGCGTCGCCCGCTACCCCGATGTGCCCATCCTTGAACACCGCGCGGTCGAAATCGACGTTGGCGAGCGGGGAATCGTCGAGCCCGCGCGCCAAGGCGAAGAGTTGCCCGGCGAGATCCTGGCAGGCCCGCATCACCGCCGTGCCGGAGGACGCCGCCGTCCACGAGCCGCCGGCGAGCGGCGCCTCGGCGAGGTCGGTGTCGCCGAGCTTCGTCGTCACGTCCTCCATCCGCAGCCCGAGGGTGTCGGCGGCGATCTGGGTCAGGATGGTGTATGTGCCTGTGCCGATGTCGCCCGTGGCATTGCCGACCGTGAGCTTGCCGTCCTGGGTCAGCGTGGCGCTCGCGCTCGACTGCTGCATCATCGATTCCCAAATGCCCGTGGCCATGCCCCAGCCGACGAGTTCGCGCCCGTCGCGCATGGAGCGGGGCTCCGGATTGCGGGTCGACCATCCGAAGCGCTCCGCGCCTTCCGCGAAACAGGCGCGCAGGGATTTCGAGCTGAACGGCTTGCCCTCCGTCCGGTCGCTCTCGCTGTAGTTCTTGAGGCGAAGGGCGATGGGGTCCTGCCCCGTCTCGTAGGCGAGTTCGTCCATGGCGATTTCGAGCGCCATCACGCCCGTGACGGCGCCGGGCGCGCGCATGTCGGACGGCGTGTAGGTGTCGAGCTGGGCGAGCTTGTAGGAGAGGGCGACGTTGTCGCAATCGTAGAGCACGCCCGACCAGTTGACGACGACCTCCTGGTAATCCTCGAAGTTCGAGGTGCCCGAGATGGCGTCGTGCCGGATCGACCGAAGGCCGCCCGAGGCATCCGCGCCCAGCGACACGGTTTGGAGCACGTCGGGGCGGTAGCCGAAGGTGAACATCTGGTCGCGGGTCAGCACCACCCGCACGGAACGTTCCAGGGCGCGGGCGGCCAGCACGGCGAGGAAGAGCTGGTATTGCGGGCGCAGGCCCGAGCCGAAGCCGCCGCCGAGATACGGGTTGAGGACGCGCACATCCTCCTTCTTCATGCCGAACACCGCGGCGATGTAGCCGTGGGTGTTCACGACGCCCTGGATCTTGTCGTAGACGGTGATCTTGCCGTCGCCCTCCCACACCACCGTGGAGGCGTGGGGCTCCATCGGGTTGTGATGCTCCACGGCCAGGCGATAATCCTGCGAGACCTTGATCGGCGCGGCGTCGAAGGCGCCCGGGGCGTCGCCCCACGGGGCCGGCGGCGGCTTGATGCCCGAGCGCTTCTTCGGCGGCTCGTAGGCGAGCTCGCGCTGGGCCTCGAGATCGGTGGTCGGGGCCTCGGCCTCGTAGGCGACCTTGACGAGGGACGCGGCGTGGCGGGCCGTGTCGAAATCCTTGGCGACGACCAGGGCGACGGGCTGACCGCTGTACTGGATCTTGTCGTCGTAGAGGGCCCGGAACGGCGAGCCGGGCGGGGCCACCATGTCCTGGTAATTGTAGTCGAGCCACGCCGTGCGGGGCCGGTTCTCGTGGGTGAGGACCTTGATCACGCCCGGCACGGCTTCGGCGGCGGCGGTGTCGAGGGCGGTGATGCGGCCGCGGGCGATGCCGCTCGACACGACGTAGCCGTGGGCGAGGTCCGGCGCGGAAAACTCACCGGCGTACTTCGCCTGCCCGGTGACCTTGGCCGGACCGTCGACGCGGCTGCGCGCCGTGCCCACGTAGGTGTCCGTGCCGGAGGAATTGATGGACTTGGCCATGGAGCGGATTTCCTTCAGGCGATGCGCTTGTCGGACTGCGACTGGGGCGTGCCGGCGGCGGCCTGGGACAGGCCGCGCACGAGGGCGCGTCGCGTGAGTTCGACCTTGAACGCGTTCTCGGATTGGGGCTGGGCCGCGGCGACAACGATGTTGGCGGCGGCCGCGAAGGTCTCTTGCGTCGCCGGCTTTCCGGCGAGGAAGGCTTCGGCTTCCCTGTCGCGCCACGGCTTGTGGGCGACGCCGCCCAGGGCGAACCGGGCGGACCGGATCGTGTCGCCGTCGAGGGTCATCACGGCGGCGACCGACACGAGGGCGAAGGCATAGGACAGGCGGTCGCGCAGCTTGAGGTAGGTATGGTGCGGGCCGAAGGTCTCGTCGGGAAGGTCGACGGAGAGCACGATCTCGCCGGGCTTCAGCGTGGTGTCGCGCTCCGGATTGTCCTCCGGCAGGCGGTGGTACTCGGCGAACGGAATCGTCCGCTCGCCCTCCGGCCCCGCGACCCGCACCACCGCGTCGAGGGCGGCCAGGCCCACGCACATGTCGGACGGATGGGTGGCGATGCAGCTTGGGCTCGTGCCGAAGATGGCGTGGATGCGGTTGACGCCGCCGATGGCCGGGCAGCCGGAGCCGGGCAGGCGTTTGTTGCAGGGTGTCGCTTCGTCGTAGAAATAGTAGCAGCGGGTGCGCTGGTTGAGGTTGCCGCCCGTCGTGGCGGCATTGCGCAACTGGCCCGAGGCCCCCGCCAGGATCGCGCTGGCGAGCAACGGGTAACGCTCCTTCACCTGCGCGTCGTACGCGACGGTGGAATTGGTCACGAGGGCGCCGATGCTGAGCCCGCCGTCGCGCGCCGCGATGGCGTCGAGGGGCAGACGGGTGATGTCGACGAGCCGACCTGGCTGCTCGACGTTGTATTTCATCAGATCGACGAGGTTGGTGCCGCCGGCGATGAAGCGCGCGTTGCCCCCTGCCACCGCCTTCACGGCGTCGGCGACGGTCTCAGGGCGGACGTAATCGAAGCGGTTCATTTCGCGGCTCCCGCCTGCATCACGTCTTCGATGGCGTCGACGATGTTGGTGTAGGCGCCGCAGCGACAGATGTTGCCGCTCATGGCCTCGCGGATCTCTTCGCGCGAATGCGCGTGGCCCTCCGCCATCATGCCCACCGCCGAGCAGAGCTGTCCGGGCGTGCAGTAACCGCACTGGAACGCGTCGTGCTCGACGAAGGCTGCCTGGAGCGGGTGGAGACCGGCGCTCTCGGCCAGGCCCTCGACGGTGGTGATGCTGGCCCCGTCCTTCATCACGGCGAGTGCCAGACAGGAATTGATGCGTACCCCGTCGACCAGCACCGTACAGGCGCCGCACTGGCCGTGATCGCAGCCCTTCTTCGTGCCGGTGAGGTCAAGATCCTCGCGCAGCAGGTCGAGGAGGGTGGTCCACGGGGCGACGTCGAGGGTGCGGGCCTGCCCGTTGATCGTCAGGCTGATGGCGATGGTGTTCGCCGCGCCGGGCGCGCCGCTTTCGATGAGCATGGCATGTGTCCGTGACAGAAGCAGCGACCGCAACGGCCGCCGGATTTCGGAAATTCGGTCGAAACGGCAGGCAGGGGGAAAATCACCGTCCCTGGTCGGTCCACTCGATAACCGTTCCAGATTGCGCCTGTTCCCTTTCAGGGCCCGTCGGGAAGGTTTGCGCCCTCACGGCACCTCGGCTAACCCGGTGTCGATTCCCGACGAAGGACGTCCGATGACTGCGCTCGCTCCGGTTCTCAACGACATCGACCGCGATCTCGACAACGCCCTGGAGCGCCTGTTCGCGTTCCTGCGCATCCCGTCCGTCTCCACCGATGCCGCCTACGCACCCCATTGCCGCGCGGCGGCGCAATGGCTGGAAGGCACGCTGACGGCGCTCGGCTTCGAGACCGGCATCCACGAGACCTCGCTGCATCCGGTGGTGCTGGCCCATGCGCCGAAGCCCGGCACACCGCACGTGCTGTTCTACGGCCATTACGACGTGCAGCCGGTCGACCCCCTGGCCCTGTGGGAGACGCCGCCCTTCGAGCCGCGCATGGCCCTGAACGCCAAGGGCGAGCAGCAGATCGTCGCGCGCGGCGCCTCCGACGACAAGGGTCAGGTCATGACCTTCATCGAGGCCTGCCGAGCGCATCTGGCCATGGAGGGCGAGCTGCCCTGCGGCGTCACCATCCTGATCGAGGGCGCGGAGGAGAACGGCTCGCAGGGCCTGCCCGAATGGGTCGCGGCGAACCGCGACAAGCTCGACGCCGACATCGTGCTCGTGTGCGACACCAGCATGTGGAACCCCACCACGCCGGCCATCACCACGTCCCTGCGCGGCCTCGCGTATTTCGAGGTGAAGGTGCGTTGCGCCGACCGCGACCTGCATTCGGGCTTCTTCGGGGGCGCGGCGCGCAACCCCATCCACGTCCTGTCGAAGATCATCGCCGATCTGCACGACGCCGACGGCAAGGTGGCGCTACCGGGCTTCTACGAGGGCGTGCGCGAGACGCCGCAGGCCATCCTCGACCAGTGGCGCGGCCTCGACTTCACGGCGGAGACGTTCCTCGGCCCGATCGGCCTATCGGAGCCAGCCGGCGAGCACGGGCGCATGCTCATCGAACTCGTCCAGTCGCGGCCCGCCTGCGACGTCAACGGCATCATCGGCGGTTATACGGGCGAGGGCACCAAGACGGTGATCGCCGGCGAGGCCAGCGCCAAGGTCTCGTTCCGCCTCGTGGACGATCAGGACCCCGAGCGGCTCGCCCGCACCTTCGAGGCCTTCGTGCGTGAAAGAATCCCCGCCGACTGCTCCGTCGAGGTGATCTGCTACAAGGGCAGCCGCGCGATCAGCCTGCCCTACGACATGCCGGAACTCGACCTCGCCCGCGCGGCGCTGGCCGAGGAATGGGGCGTGCCCGCCGTGACCATCGGGGCCGGCGGCTCGATTCCCATCGTGGGCGACTTCAAACGGCTGCTGGACCGCAACACGCTCCTGATCGGCTTCGGCCTCGACGACGACCGCATCCACTCGCCCAACGAGAAGTACGACCTGAAGAGCTTCCACAAGGGCACCCGCTCCTGGGCCCGCATCCTGGCAGCCTTCGGCGCCGCCGGGCGGGCGGCCTGAGGGCGGTCGGAGAAACGCGACTTGCGTATCCGCGTCCCGTCCCGATGACGGAGCCATCCGCGCAGCGGGTCGACGGACATCTCTTCGCGGTGGGCGAAGGCGTCTTCGTCGTCCGCTATCCCCTGTCCACCGCCCTGCCGATTCCCCTGGGCCTCGGCGCGGGCGAACTCCTGACCTGGGCGTTCTGCGGCCTAGGCCGGCCCGGCACGGAGCCGATGGCGCTCCTCGTCCTCTCCGCCCACGATCCGGGTGGGAGCCTGACCGTCGCGACGCATTTCCACGATCTGCTCGTCTCGGTTCCGCCGCCGCGTCCGGCGGCCGAACTCGATCCGGCCGAGCGCTCGGCCCTGTGCCCGGCCGTGCTGGGTGCCCTGACCCCCGCGACCTACGGTGCCCTCACCCCGTTGCTGGCGCTCCTCGGCCCCGCCCTGTCGGCCCTCGCCGAAAGTCGGGAGGCCTCGGCCGGCGCACCCGACCTCGCGCTAGCGGGTTCGGGCGAGGCGACCCTGACGGGCAGCCGTGTCCCGAGCGTCCTGATGCTACGCTCCGGTGCCCGGTGGCGCTGCGCCCGGGTGGCGCGGGCCCGCTTGCGTTTCGGTGCCGCGCCCCATGCGGTCCTCACCCTCGATCCCGTCTGGGGCGAGCCCGCCACGGGCACCACCGACGCCGCCCTCCTCGTCGGATCGGACGGGATCACCGCCGTTCGGGGGCGCCCGTGAGCCGCCCGACCGTCCTCGTGATCGCGCCGATGCCGGCCTTTCCGACGAGCGCCGGCAACCGGCGCCGCCTCGTCACCACCTGCGAATCCCTGGCGCGGGGCGGGTTCGCCGTCGATCTCGCCTACTTCGCCCACGAAGACCAGATCTACCGCCGCTTCGGCCAGCACCCGCCCACCGATGCGTCGGCCATGGCCCGGCATTTCCAGCGGACCTTCTGGATCGAACCGAAGGCCGCGATCCCCCTCAAGACGCGCGCCCGGCACTTCGATATCGACGATTGGTGCCCCGACGAACTCCTGGACTTCGTCGCCTGGTACTGTGCGGCCTACCCCGAGACCCGCGCCGTCCTGGTCAATTACGTGTTCCTGTCGCGCTGCCTCGCGGCGGTGCCGCCCGGCCGACTTACCCTCATCGACACCCACGATCGCTTCGCCGACCGGCAGGCGCAGTACCGCCCGTTTCGGGCCGAGCCGAATTTCTTCTACACCGACGTGGCCGGGGAAGCGGCCGGGCTCGACCGGGCGGACGTGGTGCTGGCGATTCAAGCGGAGGAGGCGGCGCATTTCGCGGCGATCACGCGCGCGCACATCCACCTCCTGCCGCCGCATTTCCCGGCCCGCCGGCCGTTCCGCGCCCCCGAGCGCCTCGCCCGGATCGGATTCATCGGCCACGGCAACGATCCGAACCTTTTCTCCATCGGGCGCTTCGCCGAAGCCTGGAGCGCGGATTGGAGACCGGGCCGGCCGATCCTCGTCATCGCCGGCGAGATCTGCGCGGGCCTCGGGGCGAGGCCACGACCTGGCATCGAGTTAGCCGGCTATGTCGATCGGATCGAGGACTTCTACGACGGCGTCGATCTCGTTGTGGCACCGATGCTCATGGGCAGCGGTCTCAAGATGAAGGTCGCCGAGGCCCTCTCTTTCGGCGTCCCCGTCATCGGCACCAGCATCGGTTTCGAGGGTTTTTCGCCCATCGCTCCGGCCCATCGCTGCGCGGGTGTGGACGAGGTCAAGGCGCAGGTGCTCACCCTCGTGGAAGACGCCCGCGGGCTGGCGGCGCTGACAGAGGCCTGCGCGAATTTATTTGCCAGCTATAATTCCGGCACGCAGGCGGCGGAGGACGCGCTTCTGACGCTCTTGCGGGCGCACATCGGAGATCTGATCCCCGAACGCGGCGATGCGGTGCCTCCCGCAGCCATCGATGGACACGATCCGGTCACCCTGGCGTTGCCCAGTGGCGCCCTGACCTGCGTGGCCGGCCTCGGCACGGCGGAGCCGGACGATGCCCGACACGGCATTCTCATCGCCACCGAACGCGCGGCCCCGCCGGGCACGGCCCCCTATTCGCCCGAGCGGCGGCGCTGGTTCGTGCAAGCGGAGCAGGGACCCTCGAGGGGAATCGCGAGCGGCCTCGCCGGAGCCGAAGTCGCCCTCGGTCCTGAATGGGTGCGGGGACGCCGGTTGCCGCCGGCCCTCCGCGCCGCCGTAGCGGTGGAGATCGCCGGGGTGCAGCCCGATTGGGAGGCCGAGGCGCGCCTCGTCGGCGCCGGACCCCGACGGTTCGTCCTAGCTCTGGCGCTGCCGAGTCACCTCGTCGTCGGCCGCCATCCGGGCGCGGCGTTTCTGATCGAACCCGACGCGGCGCTGGAACTGACCCTGGGCGCCATCACGCCCCTCGGGCTCGCCCAGGGGCTGCCGTTCCTGAGCGCGACGCGCACGGATCTCGCGCCCGTCCCGGCGAGCCTCACCCTGGACGGAGGAGAGGCGCCGACGAACGGAGGCCTTCTGCTGATCCTGCACGACGACCTCGTCGGCCGCGTTCGGCTGCCCGCCGCCGGCTCGTCCCCCGGACTTCACCCATGACGACTTCGCCCACGACCACATCGCCCATGACGCCGCTGTTCGAAGCCGTCGATGCCGCCACCGGCCGCAAGGCCGCCCTCGCCGAGGCGGCCCTTATCTGGAATTCCCTGTTCCTCAACGATGTCCGCATCGGCTTCCGATCGGAAGCGACGCCGCGCGTGTCCATCGTCATCGTCGCGCGCGGCGCCCGCCACATGCTGGCCTGGACCCTCTACCGCCTCGCCGCCGGGCAGGCCCTGGCCGGCGTGCCCTTCGAGGTCATCGTCGTCGACAACGCCTCCGATGCCGAGACCCGCGCCCTGTTCGCCCGGGTCGACGGCGCCGAGGTTGTGCTCAACGACGAGAATATCGGCTTCGGCCCCGCCTGCAACGCGGGCGCGGCGCTGGCGCGCGGGCCGTATCTCCTGTTCCTTAACCCCGATGTCGACCTGATGCCCGGGGCTCTCCGCGCCCTCCTCGACACCTTCACGGAGTTCGACGCCGTCGGCATCGCCGGTGCCCGCCTCGTGTTCCCGGGCGGCGTCCTCCAGGAAGCCGGAGCGAATTTTCGCGACGACGCCCAGACCACGCATCCGTACGGCCGGGGCGGCGCCGATGCCTTCGCGCCCGAGGCCTCCTTCGCCCGCGAAGTCGGCTACGTTTCGGGCGCCGTGCTGATGATCGAGACCGCCCTGTTCGGGCAGCTCGGCGGGTTCGACGATTGGTTCGCGCCGGCCTATTTCGAGGACACGGATCTGTGCGTGCGCTGCCACCAGGCCGGGCGCCGGGTGGTGTATCAGCCCCGTGCCATCGCGATCCACGTCGAGAACGTCACAAGCGCCCGGCGCGACGACGTCGAGCGCCTGCTCGACCGCAACCGCGCGCGCTTTCGCGAGCGCCATGCGGCGTGGCTGTTCGGGCAGGGACCGCAGCGCACCGGATTCGCCGCCCGCGACCACGACCCCTGGACCCTGCGCGTCCTCTACGTCGAGGACCGGGCGCCGCACCTCGACCTCGGTGCCGGCCTGCCGCGCGCCAACCACATCCTCAACGCCATGGCGGGCCTCGGCTACGCGGTGACGTTCTGCTCCATCCACGGCGAGCGCGAGGAACCGGGCCGGCTCACCCGCGACCTCTCCACCCGCATCGAGATCGTCGAGCCCTGCGGCGAGGCCGGCCTGCGCCACCTCGTCCAGGAGCGGCCGGATTACTACGACGTGCTCTGGGTCAGCCGTCCGCCGAACATCGAACGGACTTGCCGCGTGCTGCACGATCTCGGGCTCACCCCGCGGGATGTCGGGCGCTCCCGAATCGTGTTCGATTCGGAGGCCGTGTTCGCCCTGCGCGGCTTCGTCACCGAGGCGCTCTCCGGCGCTCCCGCCCACGGCCCCGCCCTGGCGCGGGCCTGCGCGCGCGAGATCCGCCACTTCGCCGTGGCCGACCACGTGGTCTGCGTCTCGGAGGCCGAGGCGCGGGTGCTGCGGGCGAGCGGCGTTCCCAACGCCACGGTGCTGGGCCATGCGCTGACCTTCCGGGACGACCCGCCCGATTTCTCGGCGCGCGACGGCTTCGTGTTCCTCGGGTCGCTGGCCCGCGAGGGCGAGCCCAACATCGATTCCCTCGATTGGTTCTTTTCGGACGTCTGGCCCCTTCTTCGCGCGCGTATGCCGGATGCGCACGTCACCCTCGTCGGCGCCATGGCGCCGTCCATCCGTGAACGGCTTTCGGGCGAGGGGGTGCGGATCCTCGGCCGCGTCGACGCGGTCGGCCCGATCCTCGATGCCGCCCGCGTGTCGCTGGCCCCGACGCGCTTTGCCGCCGGCATCCCGCACAAGGTCCACGAGACCGTCGCGCACGGCCTGCCGGGTGTGATCACGCCGATCCTCGCCGCGCAGATCGGCTGGCCGGACGGCACCGGCTCCCTGACCCGCGACTGGCGCGATCCGGCAGGCTTCGCCGAGGCCCTGGCGAGCCTCCACACGGACGACGCCCTCTGGACCGAGGTTCGGCGGGCCGGTCTCGACCGGATCCGGGCCGAGTGCGATCCCGCGTCCTACGCGCAGACCCTGCGTCGTCTCTGCGAGGCACCGACCTTCGCATGAGCGCGAAACCCAACCCCCGCCAGCGTGCCGTCGCGCGCATCACGGAACTCGTTCGTCGGCTCATCATCGGCCGTGTGCCGCGCCTGTTCGACGAGGCTTTCTACCGGACGCGCTACCCCGACGTGGCCCGTTCCGGGATCGACCCGTATTGGCACTACGTCCGGCGCGGCGCCGGCCTCGGCTACGATCCGAACGCGGATTTCGACACGGCGTATTATCGCCGCCAGAGCGGGCCGACCCGCCTCGACCCCGTGCGGCATTACCTGCGCACGGGCGCCGCCGCCGGCCTCGATCCGAGCCCGGCCTTCAGCACCCTGATGTATCTCGCCCGCTATCCCGATGTCGGGCGGGCGGGCATCAACCCCCTCCTGCATTTCCGTCAGGACGGGCGCCCCGAAGGCCGCATCGCCGCGCCGTCCTCCACCGGGCCCGACCAGTGGGTGGCGCTGGCCGGCGTGCGGGCCGCTCACCGGTGGGATTACCCCAGTGCGGAGACCCCGCGCTTTACCCTCGCTTTCCGGCGCGACATCCCCGTCGAGGCCTGCCCCGACGACGCGCCCCGGCTCTGCCTCGTCCTGACCCTCGACGAATCCGAGATGGCCGCCCTCGTGGCGACCGTCGAGGGCTTCGCACAGGGGATCGCGGACGCCGTCGCCCTCGACATCGACACGACCGCGCGACCGCACCCGCCGCGCCCGACGGCGATCCTCGCCCTGGAGCAGTGCTTCCACGGGACCGGCGCGGATGGGGAACGGCGCCTGCGCTACGCCGAGGCCCGGCTGTGGGACCTCGTACCCGAGCGGCCGCGCGTCCGCGCCATCGGCCGGGGCGGCGGCCTCTCCGTCGGCGTGCCCGCCGGCTGACGCGGCGCGCTTGCGTGCGTTCGGGCGCGCTGACACAGTCGGCGCAATGGGTTGACGGGCGCCAAGCCCGCGCCCGACGGCACGGGAGCGAGGCGTGAGCCAGGACACGCAGGTGCGCACGCATCTGTGCGGGATTCGAACGGCCTGGACGGATGCGTCCGAGGCGGGCCGCGCCGTATCCGAGATCGCCGCCGCCCTCGGCCCCGCCGAGCTGTCGCAGATCGTGGTGTTCTTCTCGTCCGATGTCTGCGTCGAGACCCTCAATCACGCGCTGACGAAGCACTTCCCCGGTGTGCCGGTCGCCGGCTGCACCATGTCGGGCGGGATCAGCCCGGCCGGGGGCCTCGCCCGAGGCCTCGTGCTCATCGCGTTTCCCATGGCCGGCTTTCGCATCGTCTCCGCGGTGCTCGACGCCATCGATCACCTCGACGTCGCCCGCACCGCCGCCGCCGTCCGCGCCCTGCGGCGCACCCTCGGCGGCGAGGCCGGCGAGCCGCCCCAGGGCGGGCGCTTCGCCCTCTCCCTCATCGACGGGCTCGCCAATGCCGAGGAGACCGTGGTCTCGGCCATCGCCTGGGCCCTCGACGGCATTCCCCTGGTCGGCGGCTCGGCCGGCGACGGCCTCGATTTCCGGGAGGCGACGCTCCTGCACGGCGGTGCGATCCACCGGCGGGCGGCGGTGCTGCTCCTCGTGGAGACCGATTACCCGACGCAGATCTTCAAGAGCGACAACTTCGAACCGACGACGACGAAGTTCGTGGTGACGGCCTCCGACGACGAGCGCCGCATCGTCTACGAGCTCAACGCCGAGCCGGCGGCGCGGGAATACGCCATGGCGGTGGGGCTCGACCCCGAAGGGCTCTCGCCGATGAGCTTTGCCGCCTATCCGTTGGCCGTTCGAATCGGCGGCGAGTATTTCTGCCGCTCGATCCGGCGCCTCGATCCGGAGAACGGGTCGCTCAGCTTCTTCTGCGCCATCGATGAGGGGGTGGTGCTCACCCTCGCCCGGCCGCGCGACATCGTCGCCACCACCCGGGCCGAACTCGAACGCCTGGAGACGCAACTCGGCGGCATCGACCTCGTGATCGGGTTCGACTGCATCCTGCGCCGCCTCGACGCCGAGCACGCGCAGGGGCGCCACGGCATCTGCGACCTCTATCGGCGCTACGACGTCGTCGGCTTCGAGACCTACGGCGAGCAGTACCGGGCCATGCACCTCAACCAGACCTTCACGGGGATCGCCATCGGGCGCCGGCCGCTGCCGTGAGCGGTCCCCCGGATTCGGAGAGCGCGCAGCGCATCGCCAAGCTCGAGCGCATCAACGCGGCGCTGATGGCCCATGTTGAGCGCAGCATGGACCAGCAGGGCAGCGCCTATTCGCTGTTCCAGACGGCGATCATGCTGGAGGGCCGGGTCCGGTCGCGGACGGAGGAACTGACCGGGCTGATGCACAGCCTGGAGCGGTCCAACACGGCCCTGGTCGCGGCGAAGGAGGAGGCCGAGACGGCCAACCGCTCGAAGACCCGCTTCCTCGCCGCCGCCAGCCACGACCTGCTCCAGCCCCTCAACGCCGCCCGCCTCTCGGCCTCGGCCCTCGCCGACATGTCCCTCGGCCCGGACGCCCGGGCGATCTCGGGCCAGATCGAGCGCGGGCTGCAGACCATCGAGGACCTGATCAAGACCCTCCTGGACATCTCGAAGCTCGATGCCGGGGTGGTGCACCCCGTGATCCGGCCCGTGCGCCTCGCCGATCTCCTCGACGGCATCGCGGCGAGCTTCCGGCACACCGCCGAGGGCAAGGGCCTGCGCCTGCACGTGCGCGGGGCGGACCGCATGGTGGTGAGCGACCCGGTGATGCTCGGGCGCATCGTCCGGAATCTTGTCTCCAACGCCCTGCGCTACACCACCTCCGGCGGCGTCCTCCTCGCCGTGCGGTCGCGCGGGTCCGTGTGCCGGATCGAGGTCATCGACACCGGCTGCGGGATCGTTCCGGCCGAGCGCGCGCTGGTGTTCGAGGAATTCTATCGCGGACAGGCCGAGACACGGGATTGCGAGCCCGGCCTCGGTCTCGGGCTCTCCATCGTGCAGCGCATGGCGGCGGCCCTCGGCCATCCCCTCGCCCTCGCCTCCCGCCCCGGCCACGGCACCCGCGTCAGCCTGACCGTGCCCGTGAGCGCCGCCGCGCCGGCCCCCGAGGCGCGCGTCGGCCCCGTGGCCACGCGTCTGACCGGCGCCCGGATCCTCGTCGTGGAGAACGATCCGGCCACGGCCGACGCCCTCGCCCGCCTCCTGCGCAACTGGGACGCCGAGGTGTTCGTCTTCCGCGATCTCGCCGGGGTCGCGGCGGCGGACCTCCGGCCGGACCTGCTCATCCTCGACTATCACCTCGACAACGGCGCCTGCGGCCTCGCCGTCGCCGAGCACTTTCGCGACACGGCCGGGCGCGTCCCGCCCGTCATCGTCACCACCGCCGACCACGGCGCCGCCATCGCGGCCGAGGTGGAGGCCCTGGGGGCCGAACTCGTCCACAAGCCGACCCGGCCGGCGCAGCTGCGCGCCCTTCTCACCGCCCTGCTGGCGGAAGCGGCGTTTTCCTCGCCTCCAACCGCCTGCTAGACGGTCGCGTATGACCACCGATCGCACCCCACCGCTCGTCCGCTTCGCACCTTCGCCCACGGGCTACCTGCACCTCGGCAATGCCCGGCCGGCGCTGCTCAACGCCCTGTTCGCGCGGACCCATGGCGGGCGCTTCCTCCTGCGCCTCGACGACACCGACCGGGAGCGCTCGACGCAGGAATTCGCCGAGGCCGTCGAGACGGATCTCGCTTGGCTCGGCATCGTGCCCGACTTGCGCGCCCGCCAGTCCGACCGGTCGGCGATCCACGATGCGGCGGCCGAACGTCTCAAGGCCGCGGGGCGGCTCTACCCCTGCTACGAGACCCAGGACGAGCTGGAGCGCCGGCGTCGGCGCCAGCTCGGGCGCGGCCAGCCGCCGATCTACGACCGGGCGGCGCTCGGCCTGACGGAGGCTGAGCGCGCCGCCCTCGAGGCCGAGGGGCGCACGCCGCATTGGCGGTTCAAGCTCGAACCCCGCACGGTGGGCTGGATCGACCTCGTGCGCGGCGAGGCCCATGTCGATTGCGCCTCCCTGTCCGATCCCGTGCTGATCCGGGCCGACGGCTCCTACCTCTACACCCTGCCCTCCGTGGTGGACGACGCCGACCTCGGTGTGACCCACGTGATCCGGGGCGAGGACCACGTCACCAACACCGGCGTTCAGGTGCAGCTCTTCGAGGCCCTGGGACATCCGGTCCCGGTCTTCGGCCACCACAATCTGCTGACCACGGCGGACGGGGAGGGGCTGTCGAAGCGCCTCGGTCACCTGTCCCTGCGGGGGTTGCGCGAGGCCGGCTATGAGCCGGCGGCCGTGCGGTCGCTCGCCGTCCTCACCGGCTCGGCCGAGGCTGTGCGGGCGGTGGCGTCGATGGACGAGCTGGCGAGCCTCGTCGACCTCGCCCACATCTCGCGGGCACCCGCCAAGTTCGATCCGCACGAGCTCGACGGCCTCAACGCCCGGCTCATCCACGCCATGCCGGTGGGCGAGGTCCGCGCCCGCCTCCTGGCCCTCGGCGTGCCGGAAGACGTGCTGGAGCCGTTCTGGCTCGGCGTGCGGGCCAACCTCGCCAAGGTCGCCGAGGCCGGGGATTGGTGGCGTGTCGTGACCGGACCCGTCACGCCCGTGATCGCCGACCCGGCCTTCATCGCAACGGCCGTCGAGGTCCTGCCGGACGAGCCCTGGGACGGGGAGACGTGGAAGGCCTGGACCGGCGCCGTGAAGGCACGCACGGGCGCCAAGGGCAAGGCGCTGTTCATGCCCTTGCGCCTCGCCCTGACCGGCCTGGAGCACGGCCCGGACCTGGCGGGGCTCCTGCCCCTCATCGGCCGCGCGCGGGTGCTGGAGCGGCTGGCGGGCGCGCGAACCCTCTAACCGCGTGGACGGAAGCGCATCCCGGGCGGCCCTCCCGTTGCCGTGGGCGTGTGCGACGCCCGCGATATCACCCCGGCCCTCGATCCCAACGCGCCTCGCGCCGTTGGAACCGTCATGCCCCCTCGCCCCAAGGTCGTCGCCTTCGACATCATCGGCACGGTGTTCAGCATGAGCCGATGCGGCCCGCGCTGGTCGCGTTGGGCCTGCCGCCCCTCGCCTTGAACTTCCTCTACACCGCCGGACTGCGGGACACCTTCGCGTTGGCGGCGACCGGCACCTTCGCGCCCTTCCAGTCCGTGCTGTCGGGGTGCCTCGACGAGTTGATCGCCATGCAGGGCCTGGAGACCGCCCCGGAGCGCAGGCAGGCCGTCCTCGACATGATGAAGAGCCTTCCCCCGCACGAAGACGCCGGGGCCGCATTCCGGGTTCTCGCCGAAGCCGGCATTCGGATCTTCGCGTTGAGCAATGGCGCGGCCGGCACCACGCAGGGCCTGCTCGCCGCGGCGGGCCTGGAGGATCTCGTCGAGCGGATTCTTTCCGTCGAGGACGTGAAGCTCGCAAAGCCACGCGCCGAGGTCTACCTCCACGCCGCACGGGCGGCCGGGGTCGCTCCGGGCGACATGGCCCTCATCGCGACCCATCCGTGGGAGTCTCCACGGCGCCATGGCCGCCGGCCTCACGGCGGGCTACGTCGCGCGCGGCCGTCCGTACTCGCCCGCCTTGCGGGCGCCGGACATCACCGGGGAGACCTTGCTGGACGTCGCCACGGCGGTGGTGCGGAGCCCGTCGTTCGAACCGGCGCCGGATGCTCGTCCCCGACCGTGAACCTCCCGCGAGGCGGCACACTCGCCGGGGTCTGCGCGTTGTGCGTGCGGAGGTTCGGCCCCTCGGGTCCGGGCCCGTGGGGTCCGCGTGCGGAGCGGGAGGTTCAGGATGGTCCCAGGTCCGGTGCGGATGGCCGCGATCCTCGCGGCGACCCTGATGGGCGGCTCCGCCCGGGCGCTCGACGGCGGCCCGGCCCCGGAGCCGCAGGCCGCCGAGATCGCGACGGCCGGATGTGGGCGCGGCGACTGGGCCGCGCAGGTCGCCGCCTGCTCGCTGCTGCTGCTCGACAGGCCATCGGATGCGAACGTCGAGACGGCAGACCTGCATCGCCGCCGCGCGATGGCCCTCCTCAAGCTCGGGCAACTCGCCGAGGCGGTGACCGATCTGGGAGAGGCGCTCAAGGGGGCTTCGACCTCGGATCTCTACTGGTGGCGCGCACACACCCTGAGACGCCTCGGGCGGACGGACGAGGCGATTCGCGACTACACCGAAGCCCTCAGGCTGACCCCGAACCAGCCCGCTCTCCTCAGCAATCGGTGCGGCGCCCAGGCGGATGGACTGCACCTCGATCGCGCCCTGGAGGATTGCAACGCGGCCCTCACGCTCATGCCGTCCTACGCCGATGCGCTGGGCAACCGCTGCTTCGTGCTGTTCCGGCAGGGGCGGGTCGCGCAGGCGCGACGCGATTGCGACACGGCGATCGGCCTCGTCCCGGCCGATCCCGCCATCCTCTCGATCCGGGCGGCCGTTCTGAATCAGATGGGCGAGAAGGAGGCCGCCCTCGCCGACATCGACGAGGCCCTTCGGATCGATCCGCGCAGGGCCGACAGCCATGTCCTGCGGGCCGGACTTCTGTTCGACCGGCACGATGCTGCCGGCGTTCTGGCGGCGGTGGACGCGGCCCTGCGCCTCGATCCGCGCAACAAGGAGGCGTTCCTCTGGCGCGCCAACGTCCTCAACAACACCGGCGCGCCGGACCGGGGCATCGCCGCCTGCGACGCGGCGATCGCCATCGATCCGTCCTACGCCCTCGCGTACTTCAACCGCGCCGTCGGTCACGCGGTCCGCGGGGAGCGGGATCGCGCGCTGGCCGATCTCGACACGTCCCTGCGCCTCGATCCGACCTACGCCCCGGCCTACCTCAACCGCGGGATCGCGCACCGGGGCAGGGGCGAGCCCGCCGCCGCGATCGCGGATTTCGACGCGTATCTGCGCCGCCAGCCGGACGGCGTCCTGGCCCTCTACGATCGAAGTCTCGCTAAGCGCGACCTCAAGGACTGGAGCGGCGCCCTGGCCGATGTGAACCGGGCGCTCGCGCTCGATCCGGGCATCGCGCTCGCCTATCAGGTGCGCGCCGGGCTCTACGAGCACTTCCGCGACGGTGCTCGGGCCGAGGCGGATTTCGCACGGGCGCTCCAGTTGGCGACGGATGCCACCGTGCGGGCCGTCACCCTGTACAACCGGGCCCTGATGTGGCGGCGCCGGAACGAATCCGTGCGGGCGATCGGCGACTTCAACGACGCCCTGACCCTGCGGCCGCACTGGGCCGAAGCGCTGTTCGAGCGCAGCATCGCCTACGGCCAGAAAGGCGACGTCGCGCGTGCCCGCGCCGATCTCGACAGGGCGCTCGGTCTCAAGCCGGACTTGCGCGACCACCCGCGCTTCGCGCGGGCGCGCGGCCTGGCCGACGGGACGCTGTCCGGCATCGATGTGCCGGACCCCGAATTGTAGGGGGCCTCGACCGGGCGGCTCGGCGGGCTTCGGCCGATGGTCTATGCCGCCCCCGACACCCGCCGCATCGCTCCCGCCCGCGGATGGGCCGCGTCGAACGCGTCCATCAGACGGGCGGCGTCGATCTTGGTGTAGAGCTGGGTGGTCGACAGCGAGGCGTGGCCGAGCAGTTCCTGGATCGCCCGCAACTCGCCCTGGCGACCGAGCAGGTGGGTGGCGAAGGAGTGGCGCAGCGCGTGCGGCGTCGCGCTCGGCGGCAGGCCCAGCGCCCCGCGCATGGACGCGACGGCGTACTGGATGATCCGGGGCGAGAGCGGGCCGCCCTTGGCGCCGACGAACAGCGGTCCCGCCGGGTCGAGGCTGTAGGGACAGGCGGCGAGGTAGGCCGCCACCGCCTGCTGCACGGCGGGCAGCACCGGCACCATCCGCATCTTGGCGCCCTTGCCGAGGACGGTGATGGAATCCGTGCCCGGCCCCGGCGCGTCCTTGGCCGTGAGGCCCAGCGCCTCCGAGATGCGCAGGCCGGAGCCGTACAGGAGCGCGATCACCGCGGCGTCGCGGGCGATCACCCAGGGCTCGCGGTCCTCGCCGTCCCGCAGCGCCGTGCCGGTCATCGCCTTGGCGGCGGGGATCGGGATCGGCCGCGGCAGGCGGCGCTCGACCTTGGGCGAGCGCACGGCGCCGAGTGCGGCCACGGTGCCGTGGCCCTCGCGGGCGAGGTGCCGGGCGAAGGAGCGCAGGCCCGCGAGCTGGCGCATGAGCGAGCGCCCGCCGATGCCCTCGGCGCGGCGCGCCGCCAGGAATCCGCGCAGGTCGCGGGGCTTCAGGGCGATGAGGCCGGGAATGTCGGGGCGGCCGTGCCGGGCCTGCCGGTGCGCGAGGAACTGGCGCAGGTCGCGGGCATAGGCCTCCGCGGTGTTGCCCGACATCCGGCGCTCGCGCAGCAATTCGTCCTGCCAGGTGCCGAACGCGGTTCGGAGGGCCGCATCACCCGGGAAGGCCAGGGTCTCGGACGCGCGCAAGGCCTCCAGGGCGGCCAGGGTGTCCGGCGGGGGCGGCGTCGGCTGGAGCATGGGGGCGATCCTGGAGGGCTCGGCCGCCCACTCAACGCGCCCTTGGTTGAGGCTCCGTTGACGAAGCGCGACCCCAGCGCCCTTTCCAGCCCGTGGGCCGCCGCCTATCTCGACGGGAACCCCCGCCCATCCAGACCGGATTTCTATGACCCCGACGCGCATCGTCTGCATCCGACACGGCGAATCGACCTTCAACGCCGCCCATCGCCTCACGGGGCGCGACCCCGGCCACATCGACGCCCGCCTGACCGAGCGGGGGCTGGCTCAGGTCGAGGCCGCGCGCACCGGTCTCCACGACATCGCCTTCGACCTCGTGGTGACCTCGCCCCTGACCCGGGCGATTCAGACCACCAAGGGGATCTTCGCCGGCCATCCGGCCGAGCCGAAGATCCTCGTGGAGGTGCTGCACCGGGAATGCCAGGAGAGCAGCTGCGACATGGGCCGGGCCGCCTCCGTGCTGGCGGCCGAGTTCCCGGATGTCGCCGTCGATCACCTGCCCGAGATCTGGTGGCACGCCGAGGGCGAGCCCGATGCCGAGGGCATCCATGTCGAGCCCCGCACCCTGTTCGACGGTCGCGTGGCGGCGTTTCGCGACTGGCTCGCGGCGCGGCCCGAGCGCACCATTGCGGTGGTCGGACACGGCACGTTCTTCTTTCACCTGACCGGCGTGTGGCTCGACAACTGCGAGACCGTGGAGCTCGACCTTGGGGTTGACCGGATCACCCGGCGGGCCTGAGCGGAGCCCGGATCCACGAGCCCGAAAGACGTAAGCGGATCCGGCCTGAGTCAGCCGCCGGTGCCGAAGGCGAGGCCGGTGAGCATGGCGAGGCCCAGCACCAGCACGAAGGCGGCCGCCAGGAGTTCGAGGGCCGCCACCGCCCGGGTGCCGGCTTCGCCGCGTCCGCCGGCGAGGCGCAGGGCGAGCGCCTTGGCGAAGACCGCAAGGCTCGCGAGGGCTCCCGTGGTGAGCGCCGTGCCCAGCGCCATGGCGAAGGTCGCGGCGATGCCGACCCAGAGCATGTTCTGGGACGCCGAGAAGACGAGGATGAGCACCGCCCCGGCGCAGGGGCGGGAGCCCGCCGCGAGCACCACGCCGGCCCGCTCCCGCCACGTGCCGAGGCGGGCCAGCGCGTTGCCGTCCGTGAGGTGAACGTGCCCGCAATCCGGCCCGCACCCGGCCCCCTCGCGCCCGAGGGCGGCCAGATGCCCGGCCTTGCGCCAAGTGACGGCGAGGCCGAGGGCCGCCACCAGGGCGAAGCTCACGGTCTCGATGACGGTGCCGGCCCGGGTCAGGCCGGCGGCGGTGGCGTGGAGGAGCAGGCTGCCGATGCCCACGATGGCGACCGCCACCACGGCCTGCAGCAGGGCGGCGGCGAAGCTCAGGGCGAAACCATGGGCCAGGGCGCGCTCCCCGGCGACGATGTAGCCGGCGATCACCGCCTTGCCGTGGCCGGGGCCGGCTGCATGGAACACGCCGTAGCTGAAACCGAGAAGCAGCATCGGCCCCCAGGCGCCGCCGGCCTTGATGGCCTGGAGCGCGCCCTGGAGGCTGCGGGAGAAGCTCGCCTGGAGGGCCAGGATCCAGCCGCCGAGGCCCGTGGCCGAGGGCGCCGCCTCGCGAAAACCGATGCCGAAGGGCGAGCGCGGCGGAGGCGCCGCCACGTCCGGCCCGATGACGAGCATGAGGCCGGCGAGCAATCCGGCGGCGAGCGCCGTCGCACCGGCGGCAAGGATCAAGCGCCGACCGAGGAGGCCCGGCGGCCGTGCCGCGACGGCGACGCCTACGGACACGCGACGATGATCCGGTTGGCGAACTGGCTGCCGTAATTCGCCGAGGCGGTCAGTGCCTCAAAGAACGCTTCCGACAGGCCGGGCTTGGCGTCCGCCGTCTTGCCGTCAGGCGTCCTGCCGTCAGGTGTCTTGCCATCAGGCGTTTTGCCCTCGGCCGCCTTGACCGCTTCGGGTTTCGGCCGCGTCACCGTGGCGGCGCAGCCCGTGGGCGCGCCGGTCAGGCGCGCGGCGTCGGCCTCATCGGAGAGGCCGAAGGCGACGAAATAGGTCGGGTCGTAGACTTCCAGCGCCGTCACCCCGCGCCCCGGCGCCACGGGCGTCTTCAGGGGCAGGAGGAACGTCATGATGAGCTTGCCGTCTTCCATCGCCATGCGCGGCTCGGTCGGATCGGCGAAGAGCTGCTCCTTGCCGGCGACCTTGAGCTTGGTGAAGTAGCCGAACTCGACGAGATTCGCGGTGTTCTCGCGTGCCAGGGACGACAATTCCTCGGGCGAGAACACCCCGTCGCCGTTGGCGTCGAGCCCCTGAACCACGAAGGCCGAATAGGACGCGTCGAAGGTCCAGGCGTTGCGGATTCCGGTGACGCGCCCCCCCTCGCCGTAGGTGATCTCGGCCTTCGTCGAGACCCAGACGTGCGGATGCGCTTCCGCCGGAGGGACGAGCGCGAGGCTCGCGACGAGGGCGGTAAAGCCGGTCAGGAGGTGGGTGAGCGAAGCGGTCGGCATGGCGGGGACGCTCGCGAGTCGTGGTGAAGAAAGCGTAAACGCGGCCTTCTGCCGAGTCTGAGCCTTCGTCGAAAATCGGCCTTCGCTGAAGCCGGGCCGCCTTCATCCATTCCGATTCAGTGGGGCGAAAGCGAGGCGTCGGGGTCCATCGCTGAGGTGCGCGTTACGCCCCGGGGTCAGTCCCGCCGGGTCAGGGCCGCGATCTCGGCTTCCTCGGCGGCGCTCAGGCCCTGCGGCGTCGGCTCGGTGCGGCGGCGGGACAGGCGCCACAGGCCGAAGATCCCGAGGCCGATGGCGGCGAGCGGCGTCAGCCACAGGAGGAGGGTGTGGGCGGCGAAGACCGGGCGCAGGAGCACGTACTCGCCGTAGCGCCCGACCACGTAGGATTCGACCTGTGGGTTCGTGTCGCCCGCCTGGAGGCGCTCGCGCACGATGACGCGCAGGTCGCGGGCCAGCGGCGCATCGGAATCGTCGATGGACTGGTTCTGGCACACGAGGCAGCGCAGGCCCGCGGAGATGTCCCGGGCCCGCGCTTCCAGGCCCGCATCCTTCAGAACCTCGTCGGGCTGCACCGCGAGCGCGCCTCCGGCGGAGCCGAGGGCGAGGAGCAGCCCGAGGGCGAGGCGCGGGGCGGCGGTCATTCCGCCGCCGCCATGCTGCCGGCGGGCACGGGCTTCGTCTTGGCACGGGCCGGGGCGCCGACGCGCATGCGCCGGTCGGTGAGCGAGACCGCGCCGCCCAGCGCCATCACCACGGCGCCGAGCCAGATCAGCAGCACGAGGGGCTTGTAGTAGAGGCGCAGGCCGATGCCGCCTTCGGGCAGGACCTCGCCGAGGCTGGCGTAGACCTGACTGACCCCGAGGGTAAGGAGACCGGATTCCGTCACCGTCATCTTGCGGCTCGGGTAGAACCGCTTGCCCGTCTCCACGGTGCCGATCATGTCGCCGGCGGTGCTGCGGATGGTGAGGAAGGCCGTGGTCTCGGAGTAGTTCTCGCCCATGCGCGGGCCGACCCGGTCGAGGGTCGCCACGTAGGGGCCCGAGGCAAGGGATTCGCCGGGCTTCAGGGTCTTCAACCCCTCCGTCGCCCAGCCCTGGGCGGCGATGCCGAGGACCACCACGCCGACGCCCGCATGGGCGAGCGCCGTGCCCCAGGCCGAGCGCGGCAGGCCGATGGCCCGGCGCCAGACCACGGAGGCCTTGCGGGTGCGGCTCGCGCCGTAGCCGCGGGCGCGGGAGACGATCTCCAGCACGGAGCCGATGACGAGGTAGGCGCCCAGGCCGATCCCCACGGGGGCCATCATCGGGCCGCCCCAGGTGTAGGCGAGCACGGCCAGGCCCACCACGAGGGCGACGGCCAGGGCCGCGAACAGGCGCTGGGACGCGGCATGCACGTCGCCGCGCTTCCACGCCAGGGTCTGGCCGAAGGGCACGATGAGCAGGAGCGGGATCGCCAGCGGAATGAAGGTGTAGTTGAAGAAGGGTGGACCGACGGAGATCTTCTCCGCCGTCAGCATCTCCAGCAGCAGCGGATAGAGGGTCCCGACGAACACCGTGGCGCAGGCAGCGGCGAGGAACAGGTTGTTCATGACGAGCGCCCCCTCGCGGGAGATCGGCGCGAACAGGCCGCCCTGGCGCAGCATCGGCGCCCGCCACGCGAACAGGGTCAGCGAGCCGCCGATGAACAGGATCAGGATGGCGAGGATGAAGATGCCGCGCGTCGGGTCGGTGGCGAAGGAATGCACCGAGGTCAGCACGCCCGACCGCACGATGAAAGTGCCGAGCAGCGACAGGGAGAAGGTGAGGATGGCGAGGAGCACCGTCCAGACCTTGAGGGCGTCGCGCTTCTCCATCACCACGGTGGAATGCAGGAGCGCCGTGCCGGCGAGCCACGGCATCAGGGAGGCGTTCTCCACCGGATCCCAGAACCACCAGCCGCCCCAGCCGAGCTCGTAATAGGCCCAGTACGAGCCCATGGCGATGCCGAGGGTGAGGAAGCTCCAGGCGGTGAGGGTCCACGGCCGCACGGCCCGCGCCCAGACGGCGTCGATGCGCCCGTCGATGAGGGCCGCGATGGCGAACGCGAAGGTGATCGAGAACCCGACATAGCCGACGTAGAGGAGCGGCGGGTGGATCGCGAGGCCGAAATCCTGCAGCAGCGGGTTGAGATCGTTGCCCTCGGGCGGGGCCGGGCTCACCCGAGCGAACGGGTTCGAGGTCGTGATGATGAACAGCACGAACACGAAGGTGATCAGACCCTGCACCGCGAGGGTGTTGGCCCTGAGCGTCGGCGGAACCGATTCGCGCGCGATCGCAACCAAGGCCCCGAACAGGGCCAGGATGAGGATCCAGAGCAGCATCGAGCCCTCGTGGTTCCCCCACACGCCCGACAGCTTGTAGAGGAAGGGTTTGGCCGTGTGCGAGTTCTCGACCACGTTTTGGACGGAGAAATCCGAGGTGGCGTGGGCGTAGGTGAGCGCCCCGAACGCGAACAGGACGCAGGCGAAGGTGCCGAGCGCGGCCGGCGTCGCCACCGCGCGCAGGGCCTGGTCGCCCGAGCGGGCGGCCCAGACCGGCATCACCGCCTGGACGAGGGAGAGGGCGAGCGCCAGGGCGAGGGCGAAGTGGCCGACTTCGATCAGCACGTGGGGGCGTCCTTCCGGGGGAGCTTGCGCATCATCGCTCGCTGCGCTGACCGAGTGTCTTGTCGGTGATGGCCGTGCTGGCGTCGGCGGGCTTGGTGCCGGCGGGCTTCTCGACCATGCCCTTGCCCTCCTGCCAGCGCCCCTGCGCCTTCAGGGCGTCGGCGACCTCGCGGGGCATGTAGGATTCGTCGTGCTTGGCCAGCACCGTGTCGGCGCGAAACAGGCCGCCGGGCTCGAGGCGGCCCTCCGCCACGATGCCCTGGCCCTCGCGGAACAGGTCGGGCAGCAGGCCGCGATACGCTACCTGCACGGTGGCGTTGGTGTCGGTCACGGCGAATTCCACGGTCTGGTCCGGCCCGCGCTGGAGCGAGCCGTCCTTGACGAGGCCGCCGAGGCGGAACCGGGTGCCGGGTGCGACGCCCTGCGCCGCGACCTCCGTCGGCGAGCGGAAGAACACGATCGATCCGCTCATGGCCGACAGGATCAGTCCGACCGCCAGGGCCAGCACGGCGCCGCAGGCACTGATGAGGATGAGGCGGCGGCTCTTGCGGGTCACGCGGGTCGTCCCGTCTCGGTTGTGGTGTCGCGGGCGCCGGTGGAGCGGGCGTTTCGCCCCCGGCAGCCGGAACCCGTGTTTGGAATGGGCGTAAAGGACGGTGTCGGCCGCGTCGGCGCCCGGGTCAAGGTCGGCGGCCGGGACCGATTGTCAGGGGCGTCCGGCCGCGGCGAGGTCGAGTTCGTGTGCGAGCTCGTCGAGGCGCTCCTTCGCCTGGGGCTCGGGGCTCAGGGCCATGCGAGCCCGGTCGAGGGCTTGGCGCGCCTGGGTTCGCTCGCCGAGGACGGCATAGGAGCGTACCAGACGCAGCCAATCGTCGATGGTGCCGCCCTTGGCCGCCAGGCGCCGGTCGAGGCCCGCGACCATGCCGCGAATCGCCGCGTCCCGCTCGGCCGCCGGCATCGCCTTCACGGCGGCCACCGCCGCCTCGGTGCCGGCCCTGGCCGCATCGGCCTGCGTGGTGTCTGTCTTGGGGGCGTCCCTGGTACCACCGGCCGCGCCGGATCTTTCGGCCTCCGGCTGGCCCGCTCCGTCGCGCGTCAGCCCGAACTCACCCGCCAGGACCTCGAGGCCGCGGAGCGCCGCGGGGTCGGAAGCCAGGGCCGTCCGGGCCCGGGCGAGGGCGGCCCCGGCCTTGTCGCGGTCTCCGAGCACGCCGAGGGAGCGCACGAGGCGCAGCCACTCGTCCGCCGTGCCGCCCTTTTCGGCGAGGCGCTGGTCGAGGCCCGCGACCATGCTGCGGATGGCGGCGTTCCGGCCCTCCGGCGGCATCGCCTGGAGCGATGCGGCGGCGCCCGGATCGGGCGCGGCCCCGGCGCCGGGCCGGGCCACCGGCGCATCACCCTTCGGCGAGACCCCGCCCGTCGGGGAGGCTTCGCCCTTCAGGCGAGCGAGGTTGTCCCGCACCACGGGGAGCCACGGTGCGTCCGCGGGCGCATTCTCGGCGAGGCCCTCCAGGCGCTTGATGGCCAATGGGATATCGCCGTCGAGTTCGGCCGCGCGGGCGAGGTAGAACCGGGGCTTGGCCGCCGTTCCGTCGAGGGCGACGGCGCGCTCGAAGATCGTCTTGGCCTGGGGCGAGATCACGCCGTTGTTGCCGGCGATCACGGCCTCGCCCCAATCGGACAGGCGCTGCGAGGTCTCGCCGAGGGTGCGGGCGGCGGCCTCGTAGGCGTGGGCCGCATCGTCGAACCGGCCCATCCGCATGTAGACGGGGGCGAGCACGGCCCAGCCCCGCCCGTCCGTGGGATTGCTGGCGAGCCGCGCCTCGATCTGGCCGATGGCGTTGAGGAGATCCTGTCCGCCGTTCTCCGCCGCCTGCCGCTCGGCCGCGCTCTGCGCCGGCATGTGCGGCGAGCCGTAGAGTCCGTAGGCGATGAGGGCGACCAGCGGGATCGTCGACAGGGCGAAGGCAGAGGCGGCGCGGCGCTGGCGCAGGGCCGGCTCGGCGATGCCGGGGACGAGGGGAACGCCCACGCGGTTGGCCCGCAGGAGCCGGCGGCCGGCTTCCGTGCGCGCCGCTTCGGCCTCGGGCGCGGCGATGAGGCCGCGCGTCAGATCGCGCTCGATCTCGCGCAGCTGGTCCTCGTAGAACCCCGTCTCCATCGCCATGGCGCCGGCATCCGGGGCCGTCGACGGATTGGCCCGACGCGACATCGGCCAGAGCAGGGCGAGCACCGCCGCGCCGGTCATGAGCGCCAGAATGAACCAGAGTGCCGTCATCACGCCTCGAAACACTGTGCGACCGCATGTAAGGCCACGCTGTGGTCCCTACGATGCAGGCTTCGGGCGACACGGTGTCACGCGAAGGCCGGCGCTGGATCGACCTTAACCGTATGGAGCACGACGGCAAACCGTGTGACTTCAAGGAATTCCCGTCAGGCGTGCGGCGCGGCCCCGGCCGGCGCGTCGCCCGGCACCTCGATCACCGCGCGCAGGCCCCCGAGGCTCGCCGCCTCCAGGCGGAGCCGGCCGCGATAGAGGGTGGCGAGATCGGCCACGATGGAGAGCCCGAGGCCCGAGCCCGGCTTGGTCTCGTCGAGGCGCCGGCCGCGCCCGAGGACGGCGTCGCGGTCCTCGGGGGCGAGGCCCGGCCCGTCATCCTCGATGGACACCATCAGGTGGGGATAATCGTCCTGCGCCACCGCTTCGGCCCGGATCGAGACCCGGCCGGCGGCCCATTTCGAGGCGTTGTCGACGAGGTTGCCGATCATCTCCTCGAAATCCTGGCGCTCGCCGCGAAAGCGCAGGCCGGGCGGCACGTGGACCGCGTAGGCGATGTCCTTGTCGCGGTAGATCTTGCCGAAAGTGCGCACCAGCCCGGCGAGCGCCGGCTCGACCTCCGTGGAGGTGCCGAGGGTGCCGGCGAGGGCCGCGGCCCGCGCCCGGTCGAGGTGGTAGTTCACCTGATCGCGCATCACGGCGGCCTGCTCGCGGATCTTGGCCGAGAGGTCGCCGGGGGCGTCGGCAGCGCCGACCTCGTTGACGATGATCGAGAGCGGCGTCTTCAGGGCGTGGGCGAGGTTGCCGACCTGGGTGCGGGCGCGTTCCAGGATCTCGCGGTTGGTCTCGATGAGGAGGTTCACCTCGCCGGCGAGCGGCGCGATGTCGCGCGGGTACTCGCCGGTGATCCGGTCGGACTCGCCCCGGCGGATGGCGCCGAGCGCGTTGCGGAGCTTGGCCAGCGGGGCGAGGCCGAAGCGGATCTGCAGCAGGGTGGTCAGGGCCAGGGACAGGCCCAGCAGCCCGAAGGTCACCATCAGGGAGAAGCGGAAGCGCCCGACATCGTTGGCGATCTCGTCGGCCGGGCCGGCGACGCGCACGGTGTAGCGGCCCTCCTCGCCGAGATCGACGTCGCGCTCGATGATCCGCAGGGGGCGTTCGTCCTGCGCCCGGCCGTAGCCCTGACGGATCTGGCCGACGCCGGCGGTGGTGTCGGGCGTGCGGGCGGCCTTGAGCGGCACGCCGACGAGGGAGCGCGAGGTGCGCAGGTCCCGGGGCTTCGCGTCGGGCCGGCCGATCTGCCAGTACCAGCCCGACAGGGGCAGGTCGAAGCGCGGATCGCTCAGGGTGAAGGAGCGGCTCTCGGGATCGTTGGGCGAGACGAGATCCGTGGCGAGGTTGTTGGCGTAGACGAGCAGCCGGCTGTCGAAGGCCCGTTCGGTGTTCTCGCGGTACAGGGTCGTGAGGATGCCGGCGGCGATGAGCAGGATCGCCGAACTCGCCAGCAGGGCGGATGTGGCGAGCCGCACGGCGATGGAGCGCCGGCGCAGGGGAAGCCAAGCGGGAAACGGGCTCATGCGGGGGAGGAGATCATGCGGCGGCGCGGCTCATGCGGGTCTCGTCGTCGTGGTCCGGGGCCGCGCGCGACGGTTGAAAGGTGACGCGTTCCGTCTGTACATCATCCGAACGGAGATTCGACGATGAGCCTCGATATCCAAGATCCCGAGACCGAGCAGCTCGTCCAGATATTGGCGGCGCGGCGCGGCCTGTCGTCCGACGAGGCGATCAAGCTCGCCGTCGGCAACGAACTGCAACGCCAGGATGAGAAGCTGAGTCTCTGGGAGCGGATTCGGCCGATCCAGGACTGTGCCCTCGCGCGTCCGGCGACGGGTCTCGCGGCCGACAAGGCATTCTATGACGCGCTCAGCGGCAACCCGTAGATGTTCGTCGATGCCTCGGCCTTCGTGGCGATGATCCTGCGCGAGCCGGAGGCGCAGGCCCTAACCGACCGGCTCGAGGCGGCCCCGGCACCCATCACTCGGCCCTGGCCCTCTACGAGACCGTCCTGGCCATTGCGCGCCAGCGCGGTGGCGGCATCGCGGCGGCGCGGGAGGATGTCCGGTTGATGCTCGAAGCCGCACGGGTCCGCGTCGTGGCCATTACCCCCGAGGATACGGAGGGCGCCCTCGACGCCTTCTCGCGCTACAGCAAGGGCCAAGGGGCATCCGGCCCAGCTCAATATGGGCAATTGCTTCGCCTACGCATCGCCTCACACCCGCGGCGGCGGCTGCGTCGGGTCCACGAGATACCCCAGGCCCCGCACGGTCTGGATCAGGTCCACGGCGAGTTTCTTGCGCAGGCGCCCGACGAACACCTCGATGGTGTTGGAATCGCGGTCGAAATCCTGGTCGTAGAGGTGCTCGGTGAGTTCGGCGCGCGAGACCACCCGGCCGGTGTGGTGCATGAGGTAGGACAGCAGCCGGTACTCGTGGCTCGTGAGCTTGACGGGGTTGCCGTCGACGAACACCCGCCCCGAGCGGGTGTCGAGGACCACGGGGCCGCAGGCGATCTGGCTCGTGGCATGGCCGGCGGCGCGCCGGAGGAGGGCGCGCACCCGGGCCAGCAGCTCCTCCATGTGGAACGGCTTCGTCACGTAGTCGTCGGCGCCGGCGTCGAAGCCGTCGACCTTGTCCGACCAGCGGTCGCGGGCGGTCAGGATGATGACGGGCGTCTTGATGCCGGCCCGCCGCCATTTCTGGATAACGCTGACCCCGTCGGCCTTGGGCAGGCCCATGTCGAGGATGATGGCGTCGTAGGGTTCGCTCTCGCCGAGGTAGCCGCCCTCCTCGCCGTCGAACGCCTTGTCGGCGACGTAGCCGGCCTCCTCCAGGGCGTTGACCACCTGCCGGTTGATGTCCCGGTCATCCTCGACGACGAGCAGACGCACGGTCCCGCACTCCTCTAATTCGCTGGTTCAGGGGCCGCTGATCTCGCCCGTGGTGGCATCGACCATGACGTGGACGAACTGCCCGTCCCGGCGCAAGGCCGTGAGCAGGTAGACCAGGGTTTCCTCGTGCCGGCACAGGCGGGCGCGCTGGATCTCGGCCCGCGGGATCACCTTGCGGGCGGCCCGGATGGCGGCCACGGGCTCGATCACGCGCTTGTCGGCCACGGCCTCGCGCAGGTCGGCCGCGTTGAGGCAGGTGTCGGGGCGCGGCGTCACCTGAACCGGCGCCACGATGGCGGCCCCCGTGGTCTCCTCGGCCTGCGTGCCGATCGAGCCCGTCGCGAAACCCGCGACGGCGAGGCCGATCAGCAGCAGGGCGAGAAAGATGCGCATGAACCACGGGATAGGGAGGGGGCACTGAATGCGCCGTGAATGCCGGTGCAAGCGCAACCGGTGCGGTTCGGTTCCACCCGGCCGGGGGCGACGCCCCCGGCGGCGGGGGGCGACGCCTCAGGATGCCGGGCCGGGCGGCGTGGCGAGGCGCGCCAGGCTCGCCCGCAGGGCGACGCTGACGAGCATCTCGCCGTCGACGTGATCGAGGGCGGCCTTGCGCAGGGCGATGGCGGAGAGATCGAAACGGCGCAGGGCCGCGCCGAGGCGCGCCCCTGCCGCCCGGCTTCGGGCGGGATCGACGGTGAGGGGGAAGCGGGACATGGGCTGACCTTCGTTCGGGCGTACGGGCGTTCGGGCGTACGGGCGCGTTCAGGGGCGGAGTGGCGGGCGTCCCTCGCCGAGGCGGCGCACGACCTCGTCGAGGCGGCGCGAGATGTCGTCGAGCTTGTCTCGGGCGCGCTCCTCGCCGCGCTCGGCGCCCCGGGCCATCTCGCTCACCAGGCGCGTGAGGTCCTCGAGCACCCGGGTCCGGCTCTCCAGGGCGGCGGCCACGGCCGCGTTGGTGTGCGAGGCCCGCTCCAGGGCGGTGGCGGTGGCGCCCGTGTCGCCGATGCGGGCTTCCTGGGCGCGCACGGTCTCGCGGTGGAGGTGGAGGCAGGCCAGCCCCAGCAGCACGGCGACGATCCACCCCGCGCCGTCGTGGGAGAACAGCAGGCGGGCGGCCTCGAGGGCGATCTTCTCCATCGCGGATCTCCTCGGCGGAGCCTGCCCCCGCGTTTCCCGGCTGTGTCAGGGCGCCGGGCGTCCCGTCCGCGCGGCCTCCACGGCCGGCCGCAGGGTGTTGGCGATGGTGGCGTCCTCTGCGAGCGGCAGGCTGCGGAACACCTTCTCGGCCAATCCCTCGCGCCCGCCGGCCGCGCGCACGAGCCAGGCCGGCGCCTCGTCGAGGCCGCGCTGCACCGCCCGGGCGATGACGGCCGAGCCGAGGGGCACGCTCAGCGTCCGTCCCCGCACGGCGCCCGCTACGGCGTTGACGGCGTAGTCGCCGACGTTGCGGACCAGGCGCTCCACCAGGGTGGCGGTGACGAGGGCGCGCAAGGGGCCGGCGAGGCGCGCCAGGGCGGCCGTCGCGGCGGTGACCGCGAGCGGCAGCAGGAGGCCGGTGACCGTCTGGGCAACCGCCGCGGCGGCGTCGCCCCAGGGGACGATCACGCTCGCGGCGTCGAGGCCGGCGGCGGCGCAGGGTAGAATCGGCATCACGGTCAGGGCCGGCATCAGGGCGAGACCGAGGGTGGCGCGGGACGGCCGCGGGATCGGGTGGAGCATGGCTCGGGTCTCCGGGGGGCGTGAGGGGTGCGTGCGTCAGGCGCCGGACCGGCCGCCGAGGGCGGCGCGGATTCGGGCGAGCCAAGTCGGCGCAGCTTCGGGCGGCAGGGGCACGGCCGGCGGCGCGCCCGGACTGCGCGGCACCGTGCGGCGCGCGACCGGCCGGGCGGGTGCGGTCCCGTCCGGCACCGCGATGGGCGCCGCGTCGTTCCGCCGGGCGCGGGGCAGGGCGACGGCGTAGGGTGTGCGGAACTGGTCCTGCTCGGCGCCCCGGCGCGGGATGAGCGCGGCGGGCCGGTCCCACAGCATCATCGCCTGGGCCGCGCCCTCCGCGTCGCCGGCGTTCAGGCGCCGCACCAGGGTGGAGCGGCCGAGCGCCGCCGGGCCGATGTTGAAGCACAGGGAGACGAGGGCGTCGAAGGCGTGCTGCGGCAGGGGGGCGGGCACCGCCGCCCGCACGGCCGCCACGAAGCGGACGACGTCGCGGTCGAACACCGCGTCGCATTCCGCCGGGGTCAACGCGAGGCCGGGGGTGACGAGGGGCGGACCGGCCGCGCTGGTGTGGCCGATGCCGATGGTCCAGATGCCGACGGAATCGCGGTAGGCATGCAGCCGCCGACCCTCGCGGGCGACGAGCACGGCCTTGCCGATGGGGCTGAGATCCATGGAACACTCCTGGATTAGGAAGGGATTTGGGGTTGGAAAGGGAGCGGGACGCGCGGAACGGAAGCGCGCGTCCGGCGGTTCGTTCGGGAGATGAGGCGAGGCCCGCGCGGTGGCCGGATGCGAGGAATGCGATCATGACGCGAGCACGGATCGTCGCCCGCTGTGCCGTCGGCGGCCTCGCCGCCGGTCTTCTCCTGGCGGGGGCGGGCGGGGCCTCGGCCCAGAACAGCAGCAGCGGCAGCGGGCTGACGCCCTTCGCCACGGAGAGCGGCAACGACCGCTCGGCCGGCGTGAACAACGGCAACTACCGGCCGCCCCGCTATTACGGACCGGGTGCCGCAGCGGCGCCGCGCGGTTACGGGCGCTCCGTCTACGGCGATGAACGTCGCCGGTCGGCGCCGTATTACGGGTACCCGTACTGAGCGCTCACGCGAGGCCGAAACCGGAGAAGTCGCTTTCGGAGGCGGCAACGTAGCCGTCCGCGCCCGTGAACAGGGCGTGGACCGTGATCGTATCCCCGGCCGCGAGCGCCAGGGTGACGCCGAGGCCAACCGTCGAGACGCCGTCGACGGGCGCAGCGGCGCCCCGGCGGGTACCGGCGACGGCCGTGCCGTTTCGGTGGAAGCGGCCCTGCAGGGAGGCGGGTGCATTGGTGCCGTTGCGCCGGAATGCGAGACCGGCCGAGAGGACGTAGACGCCCGCCTCGGGCGCGACGAAGGCGCCGGTGGCGGCCTGGAAGAGCCCCTGATCGTTGAGGTCGCCGGTGTTGAAGCCGATGCGCGTCCAGGCGCCGGCCCCGATGTAGTTGTCGAAGCTCGTCGTGGCGCGAAAGCGCGCGAGGTTGGACAGCCGCGACCACACGGCGCCGGTGCAGCCCCGGAAGGCCCCCAGGGTGCTGTCGAACACGATCTGCCCCGGCGCCGTGCCGACATTCGGGATGCCGGCACGGGCCACGAGTTCGAAGGCGCCGTTCGCCCGCACCTTCACGACGGGACGCGGGACGGTGGTGCCGAGATTCGTGGTCTCGATGGCGATCGCGGTCCCCTGGGCCCCGGCGGAGAAATCCTCCTCGGCGACCCCCCGGAGGCAGAGCCGCCCCTCCGCGACGCCGCCCGCGAAGAACCCGCCGCCCACGAGTCCGAAGAGGCAATCCCCGGCGCGGATCGGCAGGGGGGCCTGCCGGCTGCCCCGGCCGATGCGGGTCTCGATGACGCTTCCCACCGGGCCGGCGCCGTAGGCATCGAGGCACAAGCCGGGGCCGGCTCCCTCCCGCGCCACATGCAAGGGCGCGCGGGCCGCCGGGGCGCCCGGCAGGGCCAGGGCGCCGAAGCCGAGATGGCCCGTCGCCGGATCGGCCCGCCATGCCCCGTGCCACGCGGCCCCGTCGGGCGAGACCTTCAGGCTGACCGCATCCTCGCCCAGCAACCCGAACTCGGCCCGGCCCGCATAGGCCGCCTGGAACAGCAGGGCCACGGCGTTGGCCTCCGTCGCCTTGTTGAGCACCAGCGCGAGGCTGCCGCTGCCGCCCTCGGCGGGATCGCGGGCGGTCCACAGGGCCCGATCCAGCTTGGCGGCGAACGGGTTCGCGGCGTCCGCTTCCGTGCCGAGGCCGAGGGCGGCGAGGCCGCTCAAAGCCCGCAGGCCGTCGAGGAGGCGGCGCCAGCCCGTCCCGTCGAAGCGGTAGAACGCGTCCTCGTCGGCCACGTAGGCGAGCCAGCCGGTGCGGGGGACGAGGCCGGTCCAGACCCCGTCTCCGAACGCCGCGATCTGGCCGGACAGGCCGGCCCAGGCCCCGCTCGGTTGCGGCGCCGTCACGAGGTAGCGGTCGCCCTCCGCCGGGTCGGTGGGTGGCGCCGACAGATCCCTGTCGCGGCAGGCGAGGTGCACGAGGGCATCGAGGGCGAGCAGCGCCTCGTTGTGGGTGACGTGCTTGCCGGCCTGTCCCGCCGCCAGCAGCGGCAGGGCGAGGTGCGGGGTGGTCTGCGCCATGGGCGGCCTCCTGTCGGGTGTCGGAGTAAGGGGCGTCACGCCGTGCGGATCGGCACCCGTGCGCGCAGGGCCGGCCCCGGCCCCGTGAGGGTGCCGAGTGGAACCACGCCGACGTCGAGGCTCGTCTGGGGCGTGCCGAAATCGGCCGCCTCGTCGGCGTAGAGGACCGACGGGTCCGTGGCCGCGAGGCTGCGCAGGATGGTCTTGTCGGCAGCGTGAATATCGATCCGGTAGCCCTGAACCATGGGATCGGGCGGCACGTCGGCCGGCTCCCAGGCATCGCCGTCGCGCCGGGTCCGGCGGGTCCAGGTCAGGTGAAGACCCTCCGGGATGCGCCGCGCCCGCAGGTGGACGGGCGCGAGGGGCCGGTGGGCGGTGAGCCCGGCGGTGGCGGTGCGGGCGACGAAGAGCGGGTCGGCCGGGTCCCGGACGGCCGGGCCGATGCGGTAGCGGAACGGCCGTCCGACGGCGTCGAGGCGGGTGACGAGGGGTACCAGGGCCTCGTCGAGTCGGACGATCAGACTGCCGGGCGCGAGGGTGCGGGCAGCTTCGGCCTCGCTGCCGCCCAGGCCCCGCAGGAGGCCGGTGAGGCGGTAGGTGCCCGGCCCCGTGAGGGTCACGCCCGCCGCCGCGACGATCTCGACGACGCCGTCCGGGCCGACCAGGGCGAACCGGTTGGCCCCGGCCAGAACGGCGGCCTCCGGGACGGAGGCGAGGCCCCCCGCCGCCCCGAGGCGAACGTCGAGGCGGATCGCCCGGTCGAAGCGCCAGAGCGGGCCGGGTGCCAGCGCCGTCAGGGTCTCGCCGAGGCAGGCCGGGTAATCGACGAGGGCGTGCAGGGCCAGGGGCCCGTCCGCCTCGCCCCGCCACACGGCGATCTCGCCGGGCCACGGCTCGGCCCGCACGGCGAGGACCTGCAACGGTGTCGGGGTGCCCTCATCGAGGGGCAGGTCGAGGATCGCCGCGAAGGGCGGTCCGGCGAGCGCCGGCGGAGCCCGGCGCGGGGCCGCCTCCGGGCGCTCGCCCCCCCGCGCCGTCCGGCCGTGGCGCGGCACGGCGCGGGTCTCGATCCGGCGCCCGGCCGGGCCGTCGGCGATGCGGACGATGCGGTGCGGCGGCGCCTCGCCGGGCAGGGCGAGGAGGTCGCCGGGTTCCCAATCGATCCGGCGCGGGCTCACCGTGAACCCAGCGGTGTCGCGGGCGGCGAGGTCGGCGTCGAGCATGGCCTCCGCCAGGGACTCGGCCTCGGCCCGGCGCGTCACCACGGCGGCCTCGAACCGGACCTCGCGCCGCCGGGCACCCGTGGGGCGCGAGGCGGCGGCGGTGATCCGGCGATAGGCGCCGCCTTCGGAATCGGTCACCGTGACCTCCAGGGACCGGGGCAGCTCGGATTCCTCGGCCCGCACCAGGGCCAGGGGCGCCTGGTCCGAGGCGGCCACGAGGTCGCCGGCCGGCATCGTCAGGGGGGCTTCGCGGCGTGGGGCGCGGATGCGCAAAACGCCGGCGACGGCCGACACGTCGAGGCCGTACAGCCGGGCCAGGGGCTCCAGGGCGGCGCGGGCCGAGAGCGGCCGGTCGACGACGTAGCCGTCGAGCTGCGCCGCGCACGCGATCCGGGCCGGCACGTCGACGCCGCAATCGTCGAGGATCGCGGAGATCAGCCGGTCGAGTTCGAGGCCCTCGATGCGCCCGGTGATCCAATGGCCCACGGACCAGTTGCCGGCATCGGCCCAGACGGTGTCGAAATCCGGGAACGCCGGGTAGGGCCGTGCGTCCCAGCACCAGACGAAGACGGAATCCGGCGGCACCATCGGGCCGCCATAGACGGCCGAGACCGGGTTGTGGGCGGGGTCGAAGCCGGGGGCGTCCGCGTCGAACCGGTCCAGGATGGCGGTGAGGCCGCGCGCCTGGATGAGGTCGTCCCGGGTGCCGTGGGAGAAGGGCGGCGACGCGTTCTCGGCGGATTTCGGGTCGGGGAACACGTTGGGGCCGTTGGTGCCCTTGTCCACGGCGGGCACGCCGATCTCGGTGAGCCAGATCGGCTTGGCCCCCGGCACCCAGGCGGTCGTCCGGGTCTCGACGCCGCCGTCGCGCTCCCAATGCGGGTTCGACCACCAGCCGACGAGGTCCTTGGCGCGGAACACCCACGGCTTGCCGTGCGCGCCGTCGGTGATCGGCGTGCGGATCTGGGCGGCGCGGGCGTCCGCATCCGCATAGAACCAGTCGAAGGCCTCGCCCGTCCCGAGGCGCGCCGCGAGGTAATCCCGGTCGTGGATCGAATCGGCCTCCGCGAGGTCGGCGTGGTCCGGCCCGTCGCGCCAGTCGGTGATGGGCGGATAGTAATCGATTCCGACCGCGTGGATCGCCGGATCGGCGAACAGGGCATCGAGGGGGAACCGCACGGTGTCGCCGCCGTCGCGCACATGGGCGCCGTACTCGGTCCAGTCGGCGGCGTAGACGAGGGGAACGCCGGGCCCGAGGCGGTCGCGCACCGCGCGGGCCAGGGCGAGGAAGCCCGCCACGGCGGGGTAGGTGTCGTTCGCGCCCCGCACGCGGGTCAGGCCGACGCATTCGCTGCCGACGACGAAGCCGGACAGCGGCACCCCCCAGCCGGCGGCGAGATCCGCATAGTGCAGGACGAGGCTGCGGTACTGCGCGAAGAACGCCGCGACCTGGGCCGCCGCCGCCGCCGTGCCGTCCGGGCTGCCCGGGAGACCGGGGGCGGGATCGCAGGTGATGCGGCCGCGCCAGGGATAGGGCGGCTGACCCGGCGCGGACGGATCGCGCGGATCGGGCAGGGTGTTGTCCTGCGCCACGTCCATCATCAGGAACGGGTAGAGCACGACGCCCAGACCCCGCCCGTGGAGGTCCGCCACGAGGCGGCCGAGGCCGGCATCGGACGGGGTGCCGCCATAGGCCGGGTGGCCGTCGGGCGTCGTCGAAACGCGGCCGGCGCCCGCCCGGGTCAGGCCGGCGACGCGCCAGGTGTCGCCCATGGTCGCCTTGGTGGAATTGTCGACCTTCGGCGCCACCGTGCAATGCCCGGCCCGCAGGTCGTCGCCGAACCAGCTCGCGACCACGGACACCTTGGCGAGGTTCGGGCACAGGGCTTGGAGGGCGTCGAGGGACGCGACCACGTCGGTGACGCCCTGGAGCTGGAAGCGGTTGGCGGGCCGGCTCGTGCCGTAGCCAACCTCCTCGGTGACGGGGGTGGGGTCGAGGCCGAACTCCGTCGAGCCGGGAATCAGGCACACGGCCCGCACCCGGTCGGCGAGCCCCTCGACGGGCCGCACCACCTCGAAGGCGAATTGCGGCACCCGGTTGCCGAATTCGGCGAGGTCGAGGTGCTCGAACACGAGGTAGGCGAGCCCCCGATAGGCCGGGGCTGCGCCTTCCTTCGCGACGATGAGCGGGTCCGGCGCCTGGTCGGCCTCGCCCCGGTGGAGGCGGTACGTCAGGCTGGTAAGGTCGAGTTCGCGCCCGTCGGCCCAGATTCGGCGCACCTGGGCGACGGTGCCCTCGCACAGGCCGATGGCGAGGTCGACGGAGTAGGCGTAGGCCGTGCGCACGGTCCTGGCGCCGCCGCCGCCCTTGGCGCTCGCGCCCGCCCGCTCGACGCGGGTGTTGGCGACCTCCAGGGGGCGTGTCGCCCAGATCAGGGTGCCGCCGAGGCGGGCGCGGCCGTAGAGCCGGGGGATCGGATCGCCCTCCGTCGAGGTCAGGCCCGCCACCTCCGTGAGGCGCGGCCCCTCGACGACCCGCGGCCCCGAACCGCCGAACAGCGCCCCGTCGATCCCCGACCCCGCCGCCGCGCCCACCGCCGAACCGACGATCCCCCCGATGGGACCGCCCAGCGCCGTTCCGGCCGCCGCTCCGGCGGTTTGCAGGATCAGCGTGGCCATGGCGGGCTCCGGGATGTTCGGGGTTCGGGCGCCTCAGCGCCGGATCAGGATCACCCCGCCGATGAGCAGGGCGACGCCGACGAGGCGCGGGCCGTCGATGGGGCGCTGGGCCAGACCCAGCCAGCCGAAATGGTCGACGGCCACGGAGGCGAGCATCTGCCCGGCGACGAGGAGCGCCATGAACGTTCCGGTCCCGAGCACCGGCACGAGGACGATGCCGAGGCCGATGAACACCGCGCCGAAGGCCCCGCCGCTCCAGGCCCACCACGGCACGCGCGAGGCCGTGGCCCAGGCGGGCAGGGGATCGCGCAGCGCCAGGGCCAGCGCGCCCATGCAGGCGAGCCCGACGGCGTAGCTGATGAAGCCCGCCCAGGCGGCGGAGTTCAGGCCCCCGCGCAGCTGCGCGTTCAGGGCTTGCTGGATCACGAGGCCCGCCCCCGCCAGGGCGGCGAGGATCGGGGCGATCAGGGCGGTGACCATTCTATGCCTCGCGGGACCCGCCGGCTCCCTCGGCGCGGCTCGCCTTGACAACCATCGCGGCGCCATGCCGTCAAATGCCGATAGTTTCCGTTTCCATACGGATCAGGCATGTTGAACCCCGCCGCCATCGATCTCTTCCGCGCGGTGCTCCGCCATGGCGGGATGACCCGTGCGGCGGCGGCTCTCGGCATCGGCCAGCCCCATGTCAGCCGCGCCATCGCGCGACTCGAAGCCGAACTCGGCTTCCCGTTATTCGTGCGCGGCCACGGCAGCGCCCGGCCGACCCGGGAGGGTGCGGCGTTCGCCCGCGAGGTCGAGCGAACCTATGTGGGGCTCGACCACCTTGCGGACGCAGCGCGTCAGATCCGCGAGCTCGGCACCGGCCCGCTCCGGGTCGCCTGCCAGCCGTCCCTCGCCGCCCGGGTCCTACCCCGCGCCATCCGTCGCCTCGTTGCCGAGCATCCCGGGGCGCAGGTCGAGCTCCACATCCCGGGGCCCGATACGATCTGGTCTTGGGTCGTCTCGGGCCAGTGCGATTTCGGCCTGACCCGCCCGCGTCCTGGTGTCCCGGGGGTCGCGGCCGAGTTGTTCCTCACCGTCGACGCGGTCTGTGCCCTGCCGCGCGGGCATCGCTTGGCCGGGCAGCGAACGATTGGGTTCGCGGATCTCGCTGGCGAGCCGATGATCGCGGGCGCCGCCGGCGCCTTCCAAGACGCCGTCGAGGCGCGGTTCAGGGCGGCCGGTGTAGTCCCGTATGTTCCGTTCCTGGCGCAGTACACGGTCGCACGTTGCGGCCTCGTCTCCGAAGGACTCGGCCTTCCCATCGTCGATCCTGTCCCGGCCCGCGAACTCACCGGCCTGCCGATCGTCCTGCGCCCGCTCGCCCCACGCCTGCCCATCGAGACGTGGCTGCTGCGCCCAACGGAACGCCCCCTGGAGCAACGGGCGGAGCGACTGATCGCCCTGCTGCAGCACGAGCGCGACGCACTTGTGTCCTGCCGGTGACGCGGACTGCCGACCGCCGGGCCCGATCCCCTCGTCGGGAACGCCGCGAAGCGGCGGCCTCGCACTCGCCATCACACGGTCGATCATCAATCGTGGTGATGTCGATTGGTGAAATCTGTCGTTGATCGCCCCGCGCCACAGTCAAAGGGCGTCTTGTCGCCGGGATGACACCCCTGGATAGTACTGTACGCAATCGTTCGGGGGTTCGAGATCATTCGAAAGTCCGGATAGTCAAAACAATCCGCGCCTTCGAGCAAAAGTCCGGCGAAGGTTGTGTTAGGATAACGGCAGATGAACGGATCGATTGTTTCCCATGTCAACCGGCAACGTGTCGTTCTGGGTATGAAATGAGGAACGGTTTTCGATCTTGCCGATGAGATCAGTGATCGAAATCGGGTTCATCTGAGACGCATATCGGCTTCGTACAACGAGACATCACCTGATCCGACACGACAAACGGCGCGACATCTCTTCGAGCGAATGTCGAAGAGAATCTTCGCCGTCTGATTTGCCTCTCTTCGAGCAGACATCGGGTCGGGGGGATCGGGTGGCCCGAGCACGGCTTGGCCGGATCAAGTCGAAGCCTGTCCCTGATCGATCATGTTCTCTGGATCATCGAAATGACTGAACACAGCTCAACCGAAACCGCCGATCGCCTGGATCTGACCCGGAAGATCATCGGCGCTTATCTGTCGAACAACTCGGTTCCGGCGGCCGATCTGCCGATCCTGATCCGGGCCGTGTCCGGTGCTCTGACGAATCTGACGGCGGAGGGCGCATCGGAGGCTGCGCGCGAGGAAAAGGTCGAGAAGCTCAAGCCGTCCCAGGTCAGGAAGTCTGTCCTGCCCGGCGGCCTCGTCAGCTTCCTCGACGGCAAGTCCTACAAGACCTTGAAGCGCCACCTCACCAAGCATGGGCTGGACCCGGACACCTACCGGGCGCGCTTCGGCCTGCCGCCGGATTACCCGATGGTCGCCCCGTCCTACGCGGCGAACCGCTCCGCCCTGGCGATCGCCAACGGCTTCGGCACGAAGGAGAGGCATGCGCGGCCGAGGCAGGAGCGGACCCCTGCCCCGAGACCGGCCGGCCGCAAGACCGGATCGGAGCCGGCCGCCCGGGCATCCGCCCGGTGATGTGAGCCCCGGGCGGGCCGCTACGGCATCAGCCGGGCTCCCCCTCCGGAAGGCCGGCCCCCTGCTAGTGCACTGACGCGATCAGAGGATTCACGTGGTGGGTGACGTGTGCGCGTCTGTGCGATGGCTCAGACCGTTTGCGTGCTCCTCGATGACACCGCCCAGTCACAGCTGACCGAGATCGCCKGGGATCGATCACGGCCCCTCAAACACATCCTGCGGGCCCGTATCGTTCTGCTCTCGGCCGAGCGTCTCAACGTACAGGACGTGGCCCGGCAGGCCGGTNGGGATCGATCACGGCCCCTCAAACACATCCTGCGGGCCCGTATCGTTCTGCTCTCGGCCGAGCGTCTCAACGTACAGGACGTGGCCCGGCAGGCCGGTGTCAGTCGGCCCGCCGTCTGGCGCTGGCAGCAGCGCTTTGCTGAGGAGGGCGTCGAAGGCTTGCTGCGCGACAGGACCCGCCCGCCAGGCATCCCACCCCATCCGACCCGAACGGTGGCCAAGGTGCTGGCGCTGACCTGCTCGGAGCCCCCCGGCGAGGTGACCCACTGGACCGGGCGCGCCGTCGCCCAGCAGACCGGGATCTCGTTGCGCTCCGTGCAGCGGATCTGGCAGGCGCATCGCCTGCAACCGCATCGGGTTCGCACCTTCAAACGATCCCACGATCCGGCCTTTGCCGAKAAGGTCGAGGATGTGGTCGGCCTCTACATGGATCCGCCCGCCCATGCGGTCGTGCTCTCCATCGACGAGAAGAGCCAGATCCAGGCCCTGGAGCGCACCCGTCCCRACCAGCCGCTCAAACCAGGGCATCCCGCCGCCCAGACCCATGACTACAGCCGTCACGGCACCACAACCCTGTTCGCCGCCTTGAACGTCTTGGARGGCACCGTGCTCGGCCGCKGCATGCAGCGCCATCGCCATGGCGCGTTCATCCGCTTCCTGAACGCGGTCGAGGCCGCCGTGCCGGCGGGCAAGGKGATCCACGCGGTGCTCGACAACTACGGCAGCCACAAGCACCCGAAGGTCCGCGCCYGGCTCGCCCGCCATCCGCGATGGACTTTCCACTTCACCCCGACATCGGCCTCATGGCTCAACGCCGTCGAGGGCTTCTTCTCCGCCCTCACACGCCGCNGGCTCGCCCGCCATCCGCGATGGACTTTCCACTTCACCCCGACATCGGCCTCATGGCTCAACGCCGTCGAGGGCTTCTTCTCCGCCCTCACACGCCGCCGGTTGCGACGCGGGACCTTCACCGGACTCGTCGACCTGCAGGCGGCCATCAAACGCTACATCGTCGAGCACAACCAAAGGCCCAGACCCTTCGTCTGGACCAAACCCGCCGCTGCCATCTTCGACGCTCTCAACCGNCCGTCACGGCGGGCAAACTCACGATTGCGCTTGGCACAACGGACTCGTCGACCTGCAGGCGGCCATCAAACGCTACATCGTCGAGCACAACCAAAGGCCCAGACCCTTCGTCTGGACCAAACCCGCCGCTGCCATCTTCGACGCTCTCAACCGAACCCCTGAACCATCCGTCTGAGTCAGTGCACTAGAGAAGCGAGGAGCGAGGCGAGCAGGGCGGTGACCATTCCGGGCCTCATGGGAAAGACCTGCCCCTCGGCACAGCCCGCCTTGACAATCATCGGAAGGACATGCCGTCAAATGCCTGCGCAGTTCATTTCCATGCAGATCAAGTATAATTAACCCCGCCGAGATCGATCCCTTCCGCGCCGTCATATGGTCACGACTTGGTCGACTTACTCGATATTCGGCATTTCAAGTTCGGATGGGGGTATGATTCAGTTCGCTTCGCGATCCTGTATCCTGAATACCCTGCAGAAGGGAGGGGCGTCGGGGGCCATAGAGGTCCCCGATGTAGATTAGAATAAGATTGTCGAAGATTTTTTATCGAATATATATCTCTACTGATAGGTTGTGTTGTTCACAACAAGGCCGAGATTCACTAAGATACCAATTAGATCTGCGATGCGGGCCTCGTTGTTAACCAACGGTCCGGACACCGTTTGTGGGCCGATCACATTCGCCCCATTGAACCCCACTGGGCCGGACACCGACAGAGCCCCTTGAGATACTATGGAGCCCGCATTCATCTGACCGGCGATGATCGCATTGCTGCGTCCGGCAATGGTTGACCCGATTGCAAACAACCTATCGGAGGGCATGAGAAGATTCATGTTACCATCTGGATCAGCCACAAAGACCGCGTTTCGCCCGGTTCCACTGCCGTCAACGCTCCGGAACGATAAGCCTCGTGAACCATGGTTTGGACCCGGTGACGGGGGCTGAATCACAATTTCACTGTTTGTTCTTTCTCCGATATTACTCATTCCCGTAATATTGCGGGTGCCGGCGTCGCTCACCTCGATGTCACACGAGGCAAACTGATTGCTATCAATGATGATTCCCGAAGTTTCTGCTTGCAGGCGGATGCCGATAGTCATGTCACGCAGGATGTTGCCCACGATCGATCCTCCGGCGATGTCGCTGCGCGGAATATCGATACCAATGATCGGATTGTTCGTACGATCTGGGACGCCCTGTATCGAAGTTCCCTGAATGGTGAAGGGAACCGCATGTTTCATGTAGATACCGGTTTGACCCGCTTTGAGGAACCAAGTGCAGTTTGTCATGCCTAGTGCACTGACACCGACTAACGAACCAAACCGATCATCGCTAACACGCTGCCAGAGCGAAGAAATTCTTGACCTGACGTGCACCTTTCGAGTGCGCTTTCGAGTGCGTCAGTGCACTAGGGTGAACATCAGGGCGAGAAGATTGACTTGGGTACCTAGGCCCGCGCCAGATTGGCAGTTCGTTACGTAAAGCTGTGCCAGTACACCCTTCGAAGGGTCAGGGCAGGTCTCGATACTGGCACGACAATAGCCAAAATTTATCCCGTACAGATTGACGCCCTGGACAACATCTCCATAATAAAAGCCAATATCACACGCATTGATCTGGCCACCGTAGACATTGTAAAGCAAGCCATAGCCAAAAATGTAATTAGGACCAGGATCGTCGATGTCTAGTGCACTGACTCAGACAGATGGTTCAAGGGATCAGCTGACGGCTGCGAGGATGTCGGTGGCGGGTTTGGTCCAGATGAAGGGCCTTGGGCTTCGGTTGTGCTCGGCGATGTAGCGTTTGATCGCCGCCTGCAGATCAACGACGCCAGTGAAGGAGCCTCGCCGCAGCCGACGACGGGTGAGCGCTGAGAAGAAGCCCTCGACGGCGTTGAGCCAGGAAGCCGAGGTCGGGGTGAAGTGGAACGTCCAGCGCGGGTGGCGGGCGAGCCAGGCGCGCACCTTCGGATGCTTGTGGGTGGCGACGTTGTCGAGGATGGCGTGGATCATCTTGCCGGGCGGGACGGCGGCCTCGATGGCGTTGAGGAACCGGATGAACTCGCCGTTCCGGTGGCGCTGCATGCAGCGGCCGAGCACGGTACCGGCCAGGACGTCGAGGGCGGCAAACAGCGTCGTCGTGCCGTGACGGGTATAATCGTGGGTCTGGGCGGCGGGATGGCCGGGGGCGAGCGGCCGGTCGGGACGGGTCCGCTCCAGCGCCTGGATCTGGCTCTTCTCGTCGATGGACAGCACCACGGCGTGGGCGGGCGGCTTCATGTAAAGGCCCACGACATCCTCGACCTTCTGGGCAAAGGCCGGGTCGTGCGAGCGCTTGAATGTCCGGATCCGATGCGGTTGCAGGCGATGCTCCTGCCAGATCCGTTGCACGGAGCGCAGTGAGATCCCGACCCGCGCGGCGATGGCTCGGCCGGTCCAGTGTGTGGTTTCGTCGGGTGGCTCCGAGCAGGTCAGCGCCAGCACCTTCGCCACCGTCCGCGTAGAGTGTGGTGGGGTGCCGGGCGGGCGCGTCTTGTCGCGCACCAGACCCTCGACGCCCTCCTCGGCAAAGCGTTGCTGCCAGCGCCACACGGCGGGCCGACTGACGCCGGCCTGCCGAGCCACCTCCTGCACAGGCAAGCGCTCGGCTGAAAGCAGGACGATGCGCGCCCGCAGGATGTGCTTGAGGGGTCGAGATCGGTCACCGGCGATCACGGAAAGCGCTGACTGAGTGGCGTCGTCGAGGAGCACGCAGACGGTCTGAGCCATGGCTCAGACTCGCATGCATCACCCGCCTCGTGAATCCTCCGACCGCGTCACTGCACTAGGCGCGGAACAGCCCCAGGGGTTCGATCCATGCCTTCCACACAGATGCCTTTACCGAGGGCACCGCTATTCTCGCCGGACGGAGTGCCGCCGAAGACCATACAGTCGTACCAAGAAACACCGCTCACACCACGTGTGCCCAGGCCGCGGGTCCAGTAAAAACGCTGATTGCCGCCATCGCTGCCGCGGGCACACACGCGACGCATCGTGGACATCGGATACGCGAGAAATCCACCGTAGAAGTCGGTACCGTAATAAACGATCCCCTCTCCGCCATTGGGGACGCCAGTTGTGACTGTCAGGTCCGCGATATTGACCGAGTCTCGGAAGTCATCGACGACGATCTTCAAGCCACCATCGGCGTTCGGCCAGTGCAGGATAGTCGTTTCCATCCCCTGTCCGACGATGTTGACGGATTTCGGTTGTTCCGCAGCCCGGCGAGACGGTAGACTAAGAACTTCTTTCGTCGAAAAGATGAAAAGACCCGGCGGGATGATGATCGTGCCACCTGTGGCCTTGATCGACGCCCAGGCGCGTCCGAAGGCTCCGTCCGAGTTGGTTGCGCCGGTCGGATCGGCGCCGAAATCGACCAGATCGACGGAAGTGCCGGATGCGGCGGCTACCATGGCACTCTCGTCGGTCGCCGCGAGCACGCTGGAACTGTCGGTGCGTGCGGCAATCGCCCCTTCGCCGTGCTCCACCGGATCGAACGGCAGTCCCGAATTGGCAGACGCTCTATATGTCATGAGGTCCTCGCTTGACAGTAGGGAGCGTCAGAGAGACGGCCCTGACGCCGGGACTTCTTCGACCACTACCTGCGACCGAAGAATTTATTATATGTATTTATTCCTATTAAAAGCAAGCGAATTATTGCTCCATTGTCTCGCCAGGACCATCCGCGACTTCCGCACACCCTTGGTGTCGGACGCCACGCCTTCACCTACAGCCCGAGGGGAAAATGCAGCTTCGACTGCTGCTCCCTCGGATACGCGGGGAGGGTTCCGGAAACCGGAACCCGTGCGTGCAATGCCGCCGCCACCAGCGGGTCAGGGCGACCTCGGTGACGGCGGCGCCGTCATGGGCGTGGATCATCGTGCCTTGCCCGGTCACGATGGCGCAGTGGCGGGCCGGCAGGTGGGCGCGGAAGGAGAATAGAAGGACGTCGCCGGCTCGCGCCTCGGCGGGCGGCACCGGGACGAGGTGGCGGGCTGCGGCCTCCGCCAGCGGGTCGGTGCCGGGGGGCGCCGATTCCGCCCAGGAGGCGGCATAGGGCGGGGCGGCCTCGGGCTCGGGGCCGAAGCAGTCGCGCCAGACCCCGCGCACGAGGCCGAGGCAGTCGCAGCCGACGTGCCGCACCGAGGCCTGGTGCCGGTAGGGCGTGCCGATCCAGGCGCGCGCAACCGACACGATCCGGTCCTGCGGGCTCATCGGAACAGGCTGCCGCCGTCGAGGCCGGGGCCGGAGCCGGGGGCCTGGCGCACCACGAAATCGTTGCCGGGCATGTGCGGAAATCCCTGGAAGTTGAGGGTGTTAAAAATTTGCCGCCGCAGGTGGAGAAGCGCTTGTCGCAGCCGGCCGTGACCGCGAAGGCGTCGCCGGGGTCCACCGGGCGGGCCGGGGCCTGCCACAGGGCGAGGCGATGCCCGGCGCCGTCGCCCGCATGGGTGCGGAGGTCGGCCGCGTGCCCGGCCTGGGCGCCGCCGGTCCAGACGAGGCGCCCACCCGTGAACCAGCCCGGCGCGAACGGGGCCGCGAGGGCGACCCGCAGGATGCCGGGTTCGGGCACGGCGATGACCCGGCCGGTGGTGCGGAACGCCGGCCGGTCGCGGTCGAGGCCGCAGCGGGCATCGCCCAACTCGGCCGAACAGGTGGCGCGGAAGGTCCGGCCGGTGGGTACGTCGAGGCGGTCCATGAGGCCGCGCAGCTCGGCCACGAACGCGCCCCCCGCCCGGCGTACCTCGCCGAGGGTCCCGACATCGAGGAGCAGGCGCGTCTCGGGGTGGGTCCAGTCCACCAGCCAGGTCTCGACGCCGGCCCCGTCGTAGAGCCCGCCGACGATGTCGGCATCGGTGATCCCGAGGGCGGTGAGCGCCCCCGCCACCTCGCCGCCGCCGACGGCGAAGCCGAGTTCGGCGCTGGCCTCGGCCGCCTCCAGGCCGGAACGGGCCGCGTAGGGCATGCCCGCCAGGGTGAGGTCGCGGTCGTGGTCGGTGAAGCCGAAGCGCACCCCGTCGCGGCGGGTGAGCGCCCAGCAATGGCACAGGGTGGTGGCCCCGCCGGCGAGATGTTCGGCGAGGTCGGGGGGCAGGGTGCGCATGGGAACTCCTACGGGACGATCTCGATGAGCGGCACCCTGGGGATCTCGCCGGCCGTGAAGGCCGAGAGATCGACGGTGAGGTCGTCGGTGTCGAAGCGCACCGGCACGTCGAACAGGAAGCCGGCCGTCACCGGATCCCCGGGGGGCGGGGCCGCCGCGAGGGTGACCGTGCCCGTCGTGCCGTCGCAGGTGAAGGCGGCGGGCGGCAGGGCGAGGCCCGCCACCGCCACGATCACGCTCTCGGCCACGGGCTTGGTGATGACCCGCCGGTAGGGCAGGGGGCCGCTGCCGTAGGTCTTCGCGAGCTGGAACGTGCGGGTCGCCCCGTCGCCGGAGCCCAGGGGCTGGTCCATGGCCGAGACCGGGCGCGAGGGCGGGCCGGAGCGGGCATCGACCCGGTCTCGGTAGCGGAACCCGTAGAGGCGTCCGCGCCGCTCCTCGAAGAACGCCAGCACGGCGTGGAGGGCGTCGAGGGTGCGGATGCCGAGGCCGGCATCGTAGCGGCGGCGCGAATCCGCCCAGCGGCTGTTGCGGTGCTCGCGCCCCGACGCGAGGGTGACGATCTCGGTCATCCGCCCCGGCCCGCCGCTGCCCCGCAGGGCGACATCGAGGGGAAAGCGGACTTCGTGGAAATCGGCGCCCATGGGCGGCTCCTGGATGCGGCAAGTCGGACGTCTGGGCAAGTCGGACGTCTGGGCAAGTCGGACGTGTCGGCAAGTCGGACGTCTCGGGGAGGCGCGCGATCACCGCGTGCCTTACAACCCCCGCCGGCCGCGGGCCACGGCGCGGGCGAGGCCGGCGGCGACCTGGGCCTCCGAGCGGCGAAAGCCCGCGATGTCCGGGGTGGTGATGTTCACCGTGACGGCGGCGGCGCGGGCCTCCGCGCCGGCCGCGACCCCGAGGCGGCCGTCGCTGCCGCGCTTCAGGGGCAGGATCGCCTCGGGCCCGGCCTCGCCCATGAGGCCGAGGCCGCCCTGCATGGGAAAGTAGGTGGGCGCGGCGACGATGCCGCCGGCCGCGAACGGCCGCACGCGCCCTTGCGCCACCACCCCACCCCGGGCGAAGGCCTCGGTGCCCCCGGCGACGCTGGCGTTGAGGGCGCCCTTGACGAGGCCGGTGATGCCGGCCTTGACCGGGGTCAGCGCGGCCTTGAGGGCGAGGCTCGAGAGCTTCGTCGTGAGGGTGCCGAGCAGGCTGTCGAGCTGGCGCCCGGCGCCGAGGGGACCGCCCAGGGCCTGGGTCAGGCTCTGGCCGAACCCTTTGGCCAGCCGGTCGAGGACCTGAAGCTGCTTTTCGCGGCCCGCCTGGGCGCGGTCGGTCTCGCTCTCTGGCATCACGGGCTCCCAGGATCACAGGATGACGGGACGTCGGGATAGGCCGCGAGCAGCCGGTCGAGATCGGCCCGGCCGGCTGCCGGCGCACGGGCCGACAGGCCGGCGGCGGCGAAGAGTTCGCGCGGCGTGGCGCCCCAGAGGTCGCGCGGACGCCAGCCGAGCCGCCCGAGGGCGAGCGCGAGGACATCGTCCCACGGGAAGGCGGAGGCGGGCTCCGGCGCGCTCCCGCCCGTGGGGCTCAGGGGTTTGGCGAGGCGCCCTCGCCGAAGGCGGCGGTGAGGGCTTCACCGAGGGCCGCCGTGAGCGGTTCGAGTCCGCCGGCCAGGGGCAGGGCGGCGACGGCCGCGTCGTCGAGGGCGTGGCCGCCCCCGCGCAGGGCGCTGCCGAGCAGGGCGATGAGGTCCCGGGTGGCGAGGTGCCCCCCGGCGAAGCGCTCGGCCAGCCCCGTGAGGTCGCGGGCCCCCAGGGCCGATTCGAGTTCGGCGAGGGCGCCGAGGGTGAAGCAGAGGGTGTAGCGCTGCCCCCCGAGATCGAGGGGGATTTCGCCGCGCCTGCGGTTCGCCATGATCTTCGGGCCTCCCTATTTTTTCAAACCTTGATGGGTCTCAGGCCGCCGTGAACGCGAGGGCGCCGGCGGAATCGAGGGCCAGGTCGAAGGTGACCTCGCCGGCGTGATCTCCGCGATATTCGAGGCTGGTGATCTGGAACGGGCCCTCCAGGGTGCCGAAGGCCGGCACCACCACCTGGAACGTCTCGATGGTCCCCTCGAAGAACAGCTGCCGCAGGCGGGCGTCGGAGGCCTCGTCGCGAAACACCCCGGCGCCCGCGATGGCGGCCCGGCGGATTCCTGCCCCGGACAGCAGCTCGCGCCAGCGCCCGGCGGATTCGGCGTGGGTCACGTCCACGGCCTCGGCGTTGAAGGCAATCTGGCGGGCGCGCAGGCCGGCGACGGCGACGAAGCCGCCCCCGCTCGCCACGCGGATGAGTAGGTCCTTGCCGCGTTGTGCGCTCATGCGGGGTCTCCCGTGGGATTGGAGGCGGTCAGGCCGGGCGGTGCTCGGTGACCGCCTGGAGGGTGAGGGTGGCGCGGGCCTCGCCGGTGGCGGGGTCGCGGGTCGCGGCGAGCCGCACGACCCGCAGGGTCACGAGGTGGTGGCCGTGCAGCGCCAGGGGGGCGTCGGCGAGGAGGTCGGCCATGCGCTCGGCGGCATCGAGGCCGGAGCGGGCCGAGCCCGGCCGGGCGTAGAGGACGAGGGCGAGGCCGTGGGCGTGGCGCGTCGCGCCGTCGACGGATTCGTCGCGGATCTCGGCGTCGCCGAACACGCCGTAGACGGGCACGCTGCCGCGCGGCGGCTCGTCGTGGAGGCGCACGGACCCGCCCATGAGCCGGGCGAGGGGGGCGTCCACGGCCAGATAGGCGCGTAGCGCCCCGCGCAGGGCGAGCAGCGGGCTCGCGGAGACCGGGTCTCGAACCGTCACGGCGCGCGCTCCCCGGCCACGAGTTCTTCGACCCGACAGACGAGTTCGCGCCGTCGGCCGTCGGGATCGCCCGCGGCCCGGATGGCGAAGCGGCGCGGCCCGGTGGACAGCCGCATCGTGGGCGTGACGTCGGCGCGGTAGGCGAGGCGGACCCGGTGGGTCTCCGCCGCATCGGCCCGCCCGCCCCGGACTCGCTCGGGCCCGCTCAGGGATTCGAGGGCACCCCACACCAGGGGGCCGGGGACGTAGCGGCGGATCACGCCGCCGAACCCGTCGGGCTCCTCCACGGGCCGTTCGAGGGTGAAGCGGCGGCGGCGCGCGCCGATGGGCACGCGCGGCGTGGACTCGGGCATGATCGGCTCCGTGATCATAGGGACAGGCGCCGCAGGGGGGCGACGAGGGCGGCGACGGATGGCGGCGGGCCCGCGCCCGTGTCGCCGCGATGCTCGAAGCCGTGAGCGGCGAGGAGCCGGATCGCCTGCAGCAGCATCGGGGGCGCCGGGGGGCCGTCGCCACCGTATCCGGCGCTGACCTCGACGAGGGCGGCGCGGGCGTGGAGCGACGGCGCCTCGGGCGAGACCACGAGGCCCGGCGCCTCCACGGGGTCCGGCCCGGGGCGCACGAGGCCGGGGGCGAGGTCGGTGACCGTCCCCTCGGCATCGACGAGGCCGGTCCGCTCCACTGCCACCAGGGGGCTGAGCGGCAGGGGCACGAACCCGGCGGCGGGCCACGCCGTGAGCATGATCCGGTAGCGCCCGGGCGCCAGGATGCGCCGGGTCGCGGCTTCCACGCTGGCGCGGGCGGAGGCCACGAGGGCGGCGAGGAGGGCGTCCTCGGCCCCGCCCTCGTCGGAATCGAGGCGCAGATGGGCGCGCATCTCGCCAAGGCTCACCGGCTCGACGGTGGCGCCTGCGACGCGTATCGGGGTCATCGTCGTCTCCAAGGTGCGGGGTGTTGCCGATGGCTCGGACTGGTCTCGGGCGTCTCGCCCTGCTGATGGGCGTCGCGGTTCCGGCCCCGATCATGGGTCCGGCGCACGCGGTGGTGGGCGGCGATCCGGCTCCGGAGGCGGCGTCCCACGCCGTCATGGTGCTGTCCTCGAACGGTGGCGTGTGCACCGGCGTGGTGGTGGCACCGGGCGCCGTGCTCACGGCCGGGCATTGCCTCGCGCCGCGCCTCGTCCACCGGGTGCACTACAAGGACGCCGCCGGGGCGCCGGTGCTGGCCGAGCCCGCCGCGCAGGCGGTCCATCCGGGCTACGATGCGGGCGCCATCGCGGGGCGCCGCCGCTCCATCGACCTCGCCCTCGTGCGCCTCGCCGCGCCCCTGCCGGCGCCGTTCGTGCCCGCCACCTTGAGTGCGGCGATGCCGCGCGCCGGCGAGACTCTCACCGTCTCGGGCTACGGCGTGGCGCGGCCGGGGGATCCGCGCAGCACCGGCACCTACCGGCAGGCCGGCGTGCCCGTGGTCGAACCCTACGGGCCGAGCCGCATCCTCGTCTGGCTGCGCGGCGCGAAGGGCGCCGGCGCCTGCCAGGGCGATTCCGGTGGTCCGGTCGCGGCGGATATGGGCGTCGTCGCGGTGGCGGCCTGGGTCGGCGGGGCCTGCGGCGGTCTTTCGCAAGGGGTCCTGCTCGGGCCGCAGCGCGCCTGGATCGACGCGACCCTGGCCGGCTGGGGCCTCGCCGCCCGCTGGGACCGCCCGTGAGCCCGCGCCGGCCGATCGGCGTCGCGGGCGGAACCAGAGCTTGGCCGAGGGATTCCGTTCAGATAGGTTTCCACCATGGCCGTCCGGGACGCCTCCCTTCGGGGCCGGGACGCGGGAGAGACACGATGCTGCCGACCGCGTTTCGCGCCACCGTCCTTCGCACATTCACCGTGGCGGCCCTGGTCGCGCTCGCGCCCGCACTCCTGCCCACGCCCGCCTTCGCGGTGATCAACGGCGCGGTCTCGCGGGATCCCAACGGCCTGCGCGCCTCCGTGGTCCGCATCGAGAGCAGCCAGGGCGAGATCTGCTCGGGCACGCTCATCGCCAGCGACCTCGTGCTCACGGCGGCCCATTGCGTGATGCACCGGGCCAGCTACAGCGTTGTGGCGGTGGACCGCGCCTTCCGCTCGCGCCGCATCGCCGTGGCGGCGGCGTCCATGCATCCCGAATTCGTCCCCGGCACCACGCCGGAGGATCAGCCGGGCATCGATCTCGCTCTCATCAAGCTCGCCGAGCCCTTGGGCGGCGACTTCCAGCCCCTCGATCCGCGCGGCGGCGGCATCAACACCGGCGACGCCGTCGAGATCGCGGGCTTCGGCGTGGTGGCGGAGAACCGGCGCAACACCGCCCGCACCCTGCGCCAGGCCCAGCTCGTCTCCATCGGCCCGCTCCAGGTCGCCAACCGCGTCACCGTGGTGACCGACCGGCGCCGCATGGCCGAGACGGCGGGGGCGGGCGCGTGCCTCGGCGATTCCGGCGGCCCGATCCTGCGCGGCGGCCCCGGCGGCTATCAGATCGTCGGCGTTGTGAGCTGGTCGAGCGGCGCCATGCGCCAGGACAAGCGCGCCCGCACCGCCTGCGGCGGCTTCACCGCCGTCACCCCCACGGCCGAGCACACCGGCTGGATTTCCTCCCGCGCCGCCGAGATGAGCCGGATGCAGCCGGGCGAGGCTGCGGCCCGCACCGAGTGGATGGCGCGGCCGGGACGGCGCTGAGCCGGGTTTCGATGCGGAACCGGGGCCGCTTTCACGAACCCCGCCTGGGCGCCGGCTTCCTCGCGGGCCGATGCCTTACGGACGGTTCGTCCCCGGCCGGCTGAAGGTCCGGGCCGCCGGCGGGAAACCGGTGACCATCTGCTCGTCGACGCCCCGGTTGGCGGCGAGCATCCCGCGCGGCACCCGGGCCAGCCAGGTCGCCAGCAGGGTCTCGTCGGTGACGCCGCTGTCGTGCACGCCGACGATCTCGGCCGTCTCGGTGCCGATGCTCTCCACCGAATGCCCGCAGGACCGGGGCAGGTACGCGCAGTCGCCCGGGCCGAGTTCGGCCACGGCCATGTGCTTGTCCTGGCCGAACAGGGTCACGCGCGTCCGCCCCCGCACGACGTGGTGCCACTCGTTCGCGCGGGTATGCCAGTGGGGCGCGTGCACCGCGCCGGCCGCGAGGCGTACCAGGAAGCCGGTCATCCCCGCCGAGACCGGGAAGGCGCCGGCGGGCGCCATCCGCATCGTGGAGCCGGCCCCCTCGGCTACCGCTACGGCACCCGCCAGGGCAAAGCGATGGGTGCGCTCCGGCGGCAGCGGACGCTCGGCCCGCGCCGTTGCGCCGTCGCGGGGCACGACGGGTCCCTGGATGATGTAGGTCTCGCCGGCCGGCAGGGCCGCCAGAGTCGCCTCCGGCACCCCGAGTGCGCCGCGCAGGATCGCGGGGTCGATCCGGCTCATCCAGTCGGTCAGCCCGAAGGTGCCGTGTTCGCCGAACAGGCCGTCGTCGAAGGCCAGGATGGCGTGGCACGGCTCGGACCCGAGGGTCTGGATCGCGTGGGCGTGGCCGCCCGGAAAGTACCAGGTGTCGCCGGGCGCGAAGTTGACGACCTCCATCTCCCCGGCGGCATCGATCACCGTCGCCTAGCAGTGGCCGGCGACGATGTAGCCCCACTCGGCGGAGGCGTGCCAGTGCATCTCGCGCACCCCGCCCGCATTCAGGAAGATGTGGGCCCCCGCGATCCCGGTGGCGAGGGGCAGCTGGTGGGTGGTGATCTCCCGCGCCCAGCCGCCCGAGGTCGCCTTGACCGGGCCGCCGTCGAGGGAGGCCGTGAACACCGGGGCAGGCCCCGGCTTGCGAGGGATCATGCGCAGGAAGGTGGAATCCGGGGCGACGTCGGCCCCCGCCGCCTGACCGTCCCGCGCAGGGCCGGTCTGGAGAGGGCCGCTCTCCGCCGCCAGCGCCCCGCCGGCGGCCAGGCTGCCGCCCGCCGCGAGGGCGCCGAGAAACAGGCGGCGGTTGGTCTGGTCCATGGCGCTCCCCTCGGACGAGGGCGCCGCCGCAACGACCCGTCCCCGACCGGAGGGAGCGCCCGGGGACGGGGTTAGCACCGCGCTATGCTTGAATTCGCTTCCTCTGCGGAGTGTATCCACATCTTCGTCCGACGATCGCGCGCTAGCGTTTCCGCTTCCTCAAGACGAACTCGGGACTACCCGCACCACGCGGCGCCCGCCGTCGCGATGGGATGGCGACACCCGGTGGGGCGGTGCCGGGGGCCGGATCGATCCACCCCTCGACCGGCCCTAGAAAGCGACGGCGGGTCCCGTGATCTCGACTTCGACGTCGAACTCGCCGAAATGATCGGGCAACGCCTGCGCCGCCGTCGGAGAGTGCGCGAAGACCCGCATGGTCCAGTCGTCACCGCGCTCGTTCACACCCAAGCCGACGGAACAATCGACCCGGCCCGAGATGTACTGTGCGGCGAAGGCATCCTTGGCGGCAACGGCGGCCGATCTTGACGCTCGCAGCTTGTCACGCTGGTCAACCATGTCACGCTCCTGCATGTCACGCTCCCGCATCGGGGATGTAGATGTCGAGATCGAGGGCATCAAGGACGGTTCGGATCGGATTGCCGTAGGTGATCCCGCCGCCCTTCGGCCCACCCGTCTCAGTGCCCGCGAAGAGAAGTGCGACCGGTCGGCCATCCTTGGTGCAGATCAAGGATCCACTGTCCCCGCCTTTGGAGAATGCACCCTTCACACCACTGATCGCAATCTGCTTGTTGAACATCGCGAACTTGGGGCGTGGGCCGCTCACCATCTGAACCTGAACGTTGTCCACCTCGACCGCTTCGACAACGCCTTCGGTATAACGTGTCGTACGGCCGACCTTGCGGACCGGCATGCGCTGCAGCACCAGCTCTTCGATGGCGCCAAGGTCCCAAACCTCGGCGCCCGGGACCGTGTGGCCGACCCGGCGGGCCTCGCAATCCCGGCCGGTGTCGAGGGCCGCGAAGGCGCAGTCGACCAGATTGGCCGAGACCGGATCGAAAGTGATCGGGATGAAGGTCTTCAGTTTGGCGACCCGATGATCCCGGTCCCAGGCGTGGCCGCCATCGAGGCGCCCAGGCTGGAGAATGATGTCGTCGGTCCGGCCGGCGTTCGTCGCAGCCAGGACGTGATTGTTCGACAGGATCCCGATGCTGCCGTCGCGGTCGATGCCGAAGCAGCCGATCGTTCCGGCGGTGATCCGCAGATGCCCGACGGACTCTCCCATCAGGAGGGGACGGCAGGGTTTGACGCTCGGGGTGGCCTGTCGCCGCGTGCGGCCGGTGACGATGATCTCGATCTCGTCCTTCGCAATCCGTTGAGCGGTCTCGACGACCGGATGATGGCGGAGTTTCTGGTGCTGGAGAAACAGTCCGACCTTCAGGTTCGAACCGTCCCGGTCGGCCGGCCCGTACCGCAGGATGCCGACCCCGATCTTTTCCTTCGGATGGAACGCCCGCTCGCGTCGCGCACGCTGGATCTGCTCGTGCGCCTCCGTTCCGGGCAGCGGCGCGAAGGTCGGACCGCTCTCGGGCGCCGCGAACGCATTGATGGCTTCGGCATAGCGGAACGCTTTGAGAAATACCTCGGCCTTGGCATTCTCAGCACCGTCGAAATTCATGCCTAACGTCCCAATTTTATAACCTAAGGTTGTTATTGCGCGAATCTTGGCGCGACGGAAGAGGCGCTTCTCGCCAAGATGCGTCGAATTCGGTGATCTCAGGGTTGTGCGCTCGAATCGACACACGAAAACGCGTGGACACCCGCCGGTCCGAACCCCCGGACCCGAAGGCCCGGGGGCCGGTGTCAGGCCGCGAACTTCAGGAGCTTGATCGCGTCGAAGTCCTGCACGCCGCCGCCGACGCGCTTCGTGGTGTAGAACAGCACGTAAGCGTGTTTTGGCTTGGCACTAAAACGAAGTGCATCTTTCTAGCTTGCTGGGGCCAACCTTGGCATCGTGTTGGGAGTGAGCGGCACGGCTGTAGGTGACGCGATGCTGCGAAGAGCGGGTCACCGCATCAACGCCCGTGCAGGCCAGCGTGGCGCTGCTGGATCGAGGATGGGGCAGACCAAAGCAGAGCGTGGACGTGAAGGTGGACCACAACGCCAGCGGACTGGCCCATGCGATTGCGGCTGATCAGGAGCGCATGCAGCTCGCAGCAGCGCCGCAGCAGGCAGTGAACATCATCAAGGGCGAAGTCATCGGCGAAACAGTTGATAAGCCGTTAGAATACCCCCCAGCACAGACGCTTCTTTTCGCCGCGACGGCGCGCCGCATTATGCTTTGGGTAACCGCATCACCACATTGTATACATTCATACAGAGCGGATATCTTCCGACTTATGGAAGAGTGAGATGATTACCCCGACTGACTACGTGCCGCCTCGCGGCACCCAATTTGATGGTGTGGTGGAAGGCGTGGCGCGCGAATTGGCCAAGGCTTTGCCGCTGCGCCCTGAACCTGCATCAACCGCCCTGCTGCTGAAGCGCAAGGCCAAGAAGCAGGCACAATCCTAGGCGAAGTCTCCGCGAAAATTCCCGCTGATTGTGGCAGCGCCGTGGGGTAAGCCTCCGTTCAAACAGAGCCCCGCGATGAAGACCAGCATCACCCATTACCGGCCGCAGAACCCCAAGCGCAGTGGCGCTTTGGAGCACCGCTTCATCGCTGCTGGCCCCGAGGTGGCGATGATTGCCAAGTGGCTGAGGGACAACAACGCTCACGGTGAGTGGCGCATGGACCCGCACACGCAAACTCTGCTCAGCGGCACCTCGCAGGCGCCGGAGCCAGATGAGCCCCTGCGGTTCAAATTTGAAATCCACGAGAGCGCCACGGACAGGGAAGCGGCTCGGCGCACCACCGCACACATCTCGCTGCTGAAGATGAGCAATGCAGGCGTGCTGGACCTCAAGTGGAACAAAAAGTAGCCGCTTGACTCTGCGTTAAAGGCTAAGCCGTAGCGATTCGCTAGTGCCTGGGCTATGATCTGAGCTAGAGCACAGATAAGTCATTGATCATGCGCGTGTCAGGTGAGCGCTGCGCTAACATCGGACAAAATCACACTGTAACAAGGTGCGCTACGCACTCAACGGGAGTCTGCGCCTGTGAGCAACTGAGGGGGCTGAGACGCTGCACAGGATCTCACGGAGGTACGGATATCGGCACCGCATTCCACTACGGCCCGGCTGCTTGTAAGACCTGCATCAATTGCCGCCAGTGCAGGTGGGTCAGAAGCAGCCTCATCTCAGGACACACAAATCTCGATGTCGGTTTCTGACAACGCCAAGAATGGGGGTACCTCGCCTTCTTTGAAGAAGGTGGGAATGCTGGCGCCCAGATGCGGGCATACGATTGGTCAGTTGCATCTTTTGGCGCAACCAGCATCCGGCCACACATCAATCCACTAAAGCCTTCGCGACCGCGTCGGCTGAGTCCTTGTAGAACTCGACGTTGATCCGCGTCCAAAGATCGTCGGGGAGCTCGTTGAGCTGGCGCCTTGCCGACACCGGCATGAGCAGCGTCGATGCCTGCTTGTCCACAGCAAGCTCCGCGATCCGGATCGCGTTTGGGAGCATCTCGACCGAGCCACCCAGGTTCAGGGCTCCGACCACGATCGTTCCGCCTCGCGTGTTCTTGCCCAGCATGCTGCCGCACATGGCGATGAGCACGGGTACGCCCAGGCCGATCCCGCTCTTCTCCGTATCCATTGGGCGCATCTGGATCGAGAGCTCCTCCTCGCGCGGATTGCGGTCCCCGACGAGTTCCCGCGATCGGGCGTACAGGTTCTGCTCGCCGACCTTGACGCTTTCCTTAAAGGGCGGGGGCGGCGGCTGGTTGAGGATCCTGACACCGCTACCCCGGACGCTCGCGACCTCGATCCGATAGAGCCCAGGACTGCCCTCCGTCGAGCCGACGCTGACGCCCCAGACCTGCCCCGGGGGGAGCGGGTCAGTCTCGATTGCCTGGTCGGAGTGGAGCTCGGGGGTTGAAACGAACTGCTCGATCCCCTCGGGTCCCATGGTGTAGCTGAAGTGGGTGTTGCGGAACTCGCTCTTGAACACCCGCTTCTGCTGCTCTTTGACCCGCCTTCGAGCCTCAAGCGCGAGCCGGACGATCCACTCGAGATCCTCGTCGGGGACTGGCATCTCGGGGTCCGGGAAGAGGAGCTTCGTCAGCCCACTCACCGTCTTGTTTACCGCCTCGATGTCACGGCCGCTGAGGGCTCCGCCCAGGTGGATGCGATCGTGCATCACGGACGTCCGGCTCGTCGTCCTCAGACGGGTCCAGCACTCGCTGAGGAAGTCGCTGACCAAGCCGAAGTGGTTCGTAAAGTGGGTGCGCGGGTCGAGCTTCGGATAGTCCCACCCCGGGGCGTAGGCGTGGATACGATCCATGAACGCTGTGTCGTCGCGCATCTCGGGCGGCAGCGGGGTCAGGAGGTGGCCGATGCGCTGGGCGTGCTCGACGTCGACGTCGAGGTTGCCAACCAGGACGATGCCGCCCTCGGCACGAATGCTCTCCTTGCCGCGCGAGAACTCGCCCGAGGCCATGTAGCCCTTCATGATGTTCACGCCGTCCTTCGAATCGAAGGAGATCCCGGAGACTTCGTCGAAGCAGACGACGTCGTACTGGCAGACAAGACCGCGCTGCCCACTCGCCATGTTCACGAACATTCGGGCGACCGTCGCCTTGCCACCCGAGATGAGGTGCGCGTAGGGCGAGATCTGCTGGAAGAGGTGGCTCTTGCCAGTGCCTCGCGGGCCGAGCTCGACAAGGTTGTAGTTGCGCTCCACGAAGGGGATCATCCGGAGGAGCGCAACCCGCTTGGCTCGCTCGTTGAACGCGGCCGGCTCGAGGCCGATCGAGCGTAGGAGGAAGTCGATCCAATCCGGGGGCGAGAACCTGGCGCGCCCTTGGGCGAGGGTCTCGAGCACGTCTGACCGCGACATTTGGATCGGGCGGATCGCCTCGATCTTGAACGGGAGCCCGCCGCTCTCCGTGGCGATCACACCGTCGTAGGTCAGGGTCACCTCGGCATAGAAACCGTCAGTGAGCATCCGCTCATTCTCGTGGACGAAGTCGTCCGCGATCCGGACGTCGCGCAGTGCCAGGCTTGGCAGCTCAACGAGGTACCGGTCGTTCTTGGCGTCGAGCCGCGCTCGCACGATGTCGATGAGCTTGACCGATCCATCGCTCCGCGCGCGGGACTTCACGAGCTCCTCCTCGCCAGTCCGGACGGTCCGGTTCTGGAGCTGCTTCTCAACGACGCGCAGACCCTCGTTGATCTCCTCCTCGTTCGTGCTGGCGCAATAGCGGCCGAGAAGGAACTCAACCACGTAGGTCGGGACCGGGTACTGCCGCGCGTACTTCCGGACGAGGTCCTTTCGGACTACGTAGCCGTCGAACGGCGTCGCCGCGGTGGTGTCGAGATGGTCGAGCGCGAACGCCACTTCAGCCTCCGACCTTGGTCTCGCGTGCGTCGACCACGCGATTGTCGTCGTCGAGTAACACGATCTCCGCTGCGCGCCCCTCGAAATCGTCGTCCTCGACGATGAGGAGGACTTCGCCGGACGCCGCGACCTGTTTGGAGACGGCCGCGATGGATCGTTCCTGCCCCTTGGGCCTGATGTCGAGGGTATAGGGGCCGCCCTCTACCTCGACCTGGACGCGGCACCGCAGCCCGCTCCAGCCCTCGGACGCGATTCGGGCGGACGCGGTCCGTTTGGCGCCCTCGACCACCATGTCCGGGATCACGCATTCTTGGAGGGTCACGCCCCCATGCGCGTAGCCGACCTCGGAGTAGAACACGCCAATCCCCGGGGGCGAGATCATCGTGACGCTTGGGTTCCAGTGCCAGGCATAGGTCGGTAGCTCGGTCTGAGAGGCCCCCTTCAAGGGTGCCACCCGGTGCCCCTTCCGCACGGCGACCGATTTCGGGAGATCAACCTTCGGCAAGGATCCCGGCAGGAACAGCCAACCGTGATCGGTGACAATCCGGATTCGGGACCAGCCTGCCGACAGGAGTTCCATGACGCGGTCCGCGATCGTGTCGATCTCCCGACCGATCTGGTCGATGAGTCGGTCGTTGAGGCGATGCCCCAGGTCGTCGATCTCGCCGATCTCGACCCAGCCGCCGCGGGTAGCGTTCGACGCCATCCGCACGTGGCCGTCCTCCAGGACGTCGACGCCAAGGCTCACGAGAGTCTTGCGCAGGAGATCGCGGCTATAGGGTCGCTTCGAGGCAGATATGACGGGATCGAAGTCCTCTGTCATATCGGTGCCCTCAAATGCGCCATGCGCTTGGGACGCATAGGGCTTCCCCGTCGTCGTGACACTCGGAAGGGGGGTTACCCGGTGCCCCATCCTCACCTTGGCGCCACGAGCTTCGAGGATGACGAGGAGACGCCCGCCGACGTCGAACCTCAGGCCGTCGACGAACACGACGCACTCGCCTCGGTCGCCGGCGACGGGCTCGGCCAACTGCCGCATCTCGTTCGGGTCCTCTTGGACCAAGACCTGGAAGGCGCGGGCGCTCTCGTCGAGCCACGGCTCGTATACCGCCCGGACCAGGCGCTCCACGAGGCGCCCGTCGGCGCCGGACGGGACGCGCAGCAACGCCTCCAGCGCCGCGTTGTCCGCCTCCCATCCGCCGTCCGCGTAACCTGCCACGGCGGCCTTGAGCGTCGCGGCCGCAAAGGGCCGTTCCGTGTGCTTGGCGAGGCGAGCCAGCGGCTCCAGAACCTCAGCCAGGGACGCATAGCCCAGCCTGGCCCAGATCCAGGTTCTGCGGGCCGCGTGGCGACCATCCAGATCCTGTAGAACCCTGCGGACCTCGTGCGCAGGCTTGTCGGCCAAGCCCGTAAATTTGGCCCTGAGTTGAGCCTCCTCGATCTCGTTGGTGCCTGGGCTTCTCTCGTTGGCGCGGGCGAACAAATCCTTAGGTTGGGCCTGCTTCAGCACGGCGTAGAGGTTCGGGTAGAGCTGCGGCGCCTCGGCGAACCGGTTCCAGATCTCGTCGAAGACGGGCTCTCCATTCACGATCGACGTCGCGACGTGCGCTGGCGCGACCTTCGCAGGATCGAACTTGTAGCGGGATTGGCACGTCGAAACGAAGGATTCCCAGCGCGTATCGTCGGCGGCGCGCCTGAAATCGTCCAAAGCGTTCATCCAAACCAGGACCGCACGGACCGGATCGTCGACCGAAAGCCGATCGAAATCGTCGGCCGTGAGACGCCTTCCGCGGAGATGGGCGACGGGCGTTGTCGCGAGGACCGGCAGGGCCCGGGCCATGGCTTCACGGGTGCGAGTGTCGGACGCGATATCGAGTTGGAGCCCCTTGTCCGAGGTCATGAAGGCGTCGACGGTCCAATCCCGCCCGTTCTGCTGATGCCAGGTCGTCCCGCGGTACTGCAGCTCGACGAGCGGCCTGAGGTCCTGGGGGCATTCCCCAGCGGCCCTGAGGTCCTGCCGGCGCACGTTGGGCAAGTATAGGATCGGAACCTTCCCCTCCGGCGGCATGGCCTCGGGTAGCTTGCGCTCGATCACCGTTCGCAGCCAGATCACCGGGCCGGTTCGCGTGCTGGGATCGTAGGGGCCGAGGGTGAAGAGCTGGGGCAGAGCACCGCTCATCGCGCGCACGACCGGGCGCCACTGCCCCGTCGGGTCGGTCCAGATCACGGCGGCCGGCTGGACCGTGCCGCCCGGGGAGGCAGCAGAGTCCAGTGAAGCGATCACCGCATCCGTTAGGTTCGTGTCAGGGTTGACGACCTTGGACGCCACTACGCGGCCCTCCACTTACCTCGAGCCTCGGTCTTCACGCGGACTGTGTAGTGGAGATCGTTCCAGCGCTTCCCGTCAAACGCAGGCCCACCGAGGAAATCGGTGCTGCTGCCATCCCACCCCCAAAACCAAGGGTACTCGTCCTTGCTCCTCTGCGGCTCCGTCCCGCGATCTGGGTTCGGCCCGTGCTTGACCCTTGGCCGGACGCGCAGGATGCAGGCACTCGCCGACGTATCCTTGCCGAACGGCTTGGCGGTTAGGAACGGCCGGATGTTAACCCGCACGCCGTCCTCGATTTGTGGGTCCCAGCCGATCGGCTGCTCGTGGAGGGACTTCCAACGCACGAAGATGTCGTAGGGTGGCTCCCCGGCGAGAATGCTTTCCAGCTCCGTCTTCAGCTTCTTTGCGGCGGCAAGTCTGGCCTCGGCTCCCTCTCGCCCGTCCCTGGCCTCATCCTCCTGACGCGTGATCCAGCGGCCAAGGTAGGTGAAAGTGAGCTTCTCAAGGGTGCGCCGGCCCTCACCGTTGGGGCCAGCGAGATTGTGGTAGTTCACAAGTGCATGAAAGCCGTCGCGCCGCCCATCCCAGATATGAAAGATGAAGGGCGACTGCTGGAAGATCGCGCAATGCTCCTCGAAGAAGTGATCGCGTAGCCAGACACCAAAATCGATTGCCTCGTGCCCTTCCGCCCTCAGCAGCTCGTTCAACGTCTCCACCTTGTGGTCCGGACCCCAGACATGCCGGATGAGATCGCGGAGACGAGTTGCAGCATCGCTCTCGCCGGCCAAGGGGGCCAAACAGACGATGCCGTCCACGTCTACTGCCCCGGAGAGATCGATCTGGTCCGGCTCGGACAGGGTCGGGCAGTCCATAAATGAAGAGCCTGTCTGACGCGGCCAGCGGTAGCCGAGCAGGCGCGCCACCGCCACCTGAAGGGGATGCTCGGCCATTCCTGGCCTTATCGGCCGCCCCCCCGCATCCAGACGGTTCGGATCCGCCGACCCGCGGGGATGGCCTTCGAAGAGCCATTGGGTCGGGTCGTTGGACCAGGGGAGGGGTAGGCCATTAGGAAAATTTTCGGACGCGGTTTGCTGCCAATAGGTGAGATCAAAAGGAATTTTTGCGACCGTCGTATTCTGAATACTCAGTTTCTGGTCGATGATGCGCAGGCTGCGTGTAAATTCTTCAGACGCAAAAAAGCAGTAAATGGCCGTTATATTTTCTGGTGACTTAATAGTAACTGCCGTAACGTTGGTGTCAAATTTTTCGCCCATGTAAATAGACGGAACGATTTTATTCATCAGGCTAACGGAGATGCCTCGGGAGCCCCAAGCCCCTGATCCTTGAAGATCTCTCTTTCGATCTAGTGTTTGTGCTCTGTTGAGTTCACGAAGAGCACCGCGACCGTTTTCGAAAAAAACGATTTTCTCAAGTCCGCCGTAAATATCGCCGCGCGACGTTGTCGATTGCTGAAAATCCCAACCCTTGCCTATCCTGGGCTGCTCCCAAAACATACGAGAGAACCGTCCATCATCGTTTGTAGTGAGACCTTTTGTTGTGTTTACATATCTACTCAGCATTGCAGTGAAATCAATTTCGTGATGTATCAACCTCTGATCGGGGTGTGTTAGTTGTTTTTGTTGATAAACAAACTTGACCTCGTTAGTAATTAATCCCTCTCGCTTGGCCGTCGCATCCGTTTTGCTTGAGTGATCCATGACACAGATTTTGTGGCTTGCCTTAGGAATCGTTTTTGAGAGCGTAAGGAGGCTCACATTCACGACCTCTCCCGTTATGGTCTCGAAGGCTCTAGCGCCGAGGCGCGCGTCAAAAATAAAATGTGTAGAATTAAAAATCTCACTGCGTAATTTAGAGTACCCGCCAACGAACAACCAATTTACAGGAGAAACTACAACGTATGTCCCTTCATTACTGACTGAATGAAGATTGCGAACGTGAAACATAGTCGCAAGGTCTTTGTTAGCATTTGGGTAGAAAGTTTTTCCGAACGATGCTAAATATTCGGATTGATCTCCTCGCCCCAGATATGGAACATTCGTCGCTACCAACGTAAATTGCCGGCTTAGCAGCTCCGCGGCTTTGGCGAGGCCCTGGGCGGTGACCGCAGCTTCGCGGGTCTCGGGGTCACCTTCGGATTTGGCAAGCACCCGTTCGAGTACAACGGCGAGGCTATCAAAGCCTTCGGAGAAAATTGTGCCGTAATCGCCGAGTGCACGGCGCGGATCGATGAGTGAGCCCAGCACGGGAGCTCGAACGAACAGATCGTGAAGGCGTTCCAGGCCACCCTTACGCAGCGTCAGGGCTCGATCCTCCATCGGCGTACGCTCGCGGCCAAGCAGGTCGGGGGAGCTGCCGCCGAAGCCTTCAGCTTCTGCGATGTACTCAGCCAGGCGCACGAACTCAGCCTTGCCCATGCCAATAGTGAGCCCTGAGCAGGCAAGATTGAGCCGCGGGAGTTCCTGCACACCCCCGATCCGCTTCCAGGCGGCGAGCGCTAATGCGAACGCTGCGATTTGCGTGCAGCGGGGGTCGATCTCAAGGCCGTTAAGGTTGTCTCGCAGAACGGCCTCCACGGCCTCCGTCTCCCCAAGTTCCTCCTCCGCCGCCCGCATTGCCACAAGAATGTCGAGGGCAAATACTAGGAAGTGGCCCGATCCCATGCAGGGATCCAAGACTGTGATCTCGCGAGCCGTACCGGGCCAACCGGAAAAAGTACCTGCGGCTGGGCACCATGTCCCGCCATCGTCCTTTACGAAGCGCAGATTGGTCCAGGAGTAGCCCGGCGGCGAGAGCCTCCGGCGAAGCTCGTCCTCATCTGCCGCGCTGCTTGCAAAGTCTGGGTTCTCGGCCAGCCGTTTCCCGGCCCACCACGCGCCGAGTGTATTCTCGAGGAGGAAAAGGACCATGTAGTCCTCCGTAAAGAGCTGTGTAACGGCCGGCAGCTCATCAGCGCCGATCTTTACGCCAGAGCTGTTGACCTGCTCCTTCTTCTCAGCTTGCCAGAACTGGTAGACCCACCCAAGGCTATCGTCCGCCTTGAACAGTTGGGCCGGCAGCCCAGTCACGAGCCCTTCGAGCTTCTCGCGCACCTCCCGCGCCAGGCTAATTTGCAACGCCGGGTCGTCGGGCCGGAAGATCTGCGGCAACATACGCGAGGCGCACTCACCGGCGTAGTCGAGCCAGTCCCGTCCCTTGTCGCGCGCAAGCTCCTGCACCTCCTCTAGGGAGATGGCGACCGAGCTGCCGGGCATCACGAGCAGATCGTTCTCGGCAAGGAAGCGCGCGAACAAGATGCGGTGCCAGTGCTCGTAGGCGACCTCAGTGGTGAGGCGGTCGATCGCTTGAGAGCCGTCGGCCGCACGCACGTCCCCGAGCTGCCGCCCATGAGCGCGCAGCTTGACGCGGAGGGCTCGGCCGGTCTCGTCGGTTCCGCTGTGAGCTTCCTTGCGGTCGACGGCGAGGCTCCCGACGATAGCGCGAGCGCCGTCCTCGGCCAAGCGCCGCGCGCGGCCGATCGTGTTGGCGAGATCCCGGCGGAGGTTACGGTCGAGGGAGGCCATGTCGTGGGTTCTCAGCTCAGCTGGATTGGGCCATCGGCCACGGCGGTGAGAAGGGAAGTGCGCTGACGGTCGACCCAATCCTCTACCTCTGTCGCCGTCCGAAGTAGGCTTGGCTCGATGCGAATGAACGAAACCTTCGGTTCATGGAGCGCCGCGAGTTCCTTTACGAGGGTCTGCACGTAGCCAGGCACGAGCATGGGACGATCCGTCAGCTCCCTAAGGGACGTGGTGTCGAGCGTTTGAAGCACCTCTGTGTCGGTGCCGACGGCCGGCGCGTTCGGCGCAAGTAGGCGGTGGATGCACAGGAGGCGATCCCGCTCGTTCGGGTCCGTCTTCGACCAGAGGGGGTGCGCCTCGACCTGAGCGACACCCTGAGAGATGGCGGTTGCCAGCTCCTGTGAGAGACGAACTACCTCTGCCCTAAGGGCGGCACCCAGAGCCTTGATCACTGGAACGACCGGATCCGGCGTCGAGAGGAGCGACCGAGTCAACTTGATGCTTTCGACTTCGACGAGTTCCTCCGGTTGGGAGGACATCATGCCGGCATGCCGCGCAAGCCTCTCAAGGAGGGTCCAATTCGGCGTACGCTGGCTCTTGAAATCCTTCAGATCGCCCCAGGTCTTAACTTGCCCTTCTAGCTCGTCGGCCTTCGCATGGAGGGCGACGAGCTGCTCGTTGCCGACCAACCTCTGGATGTCCTCGATGTCCTTCGTCAGTGGAGCCTCCGGCAACGGCGCAGGGCCCCCTGCCGCCCGGGCGAGCTCCAGAAGCTTCGAGAGGAAGTCCGGGGCCTTGGCCGCCTCTTCGTTGCTCTTGCAAATCACTCCAAGCTTCGAGAACAGCTCGCGTAGACGGATCTTATCCGCCGCCCCCAATGTCGCCTTTTCGAGCTTGAAGCTCGCCTTCGGGATTTTGTTCTGGTCGAGGGTTCCGACGGCCACGACCACGCCGTTGAGCGTCGCGCTGATGTGCTGCGATCGATGGAGGGCCATTAAGGCAGCATCTATCGCGTCCTGGGGCCAGCCGAACCCGATATCCTGGAGCCGCTTTCGAATGTCTGTCCCAGTCATGCCGGCGCCGACCGTCGCGAGCACCTGCTTAGCGACGGGGTGCTTGTCCGCGGTGTCGCGGTGGCCAACCGGGTCAAAAGGCGTATCGGAACCTTCGCGCACCCGTTTGATGACCGTATCCCAGTGGGGCGAATCGGCCTCCTGGAAACGCGGGAACAAACGTGCAAACGATGCCTTGGCAGCCTCCGTCATGCGATCGACGAGGATCTCCTCGGGGCGCTCAGCCCCACCGCCTTGCACGACGATGGCTTGTCCGACCAGCTCGGCGACAATCCTGTCCTTCTCGGTCCGCGCGGTCCCCTCTCGGCTCTCAATGCCCCGCCGGGCCTCCTTGCCCTCCTCGTTCTCGGGACTCCCTCTATGGAGCAGCGTGTCGCGAGCGGCCTGCTCCTCGACAAGGAAGCGCCGAAGGTCCTCCGCGAACTGCTTGCGGATGAAGACATGAACGAGAGGGCTGTCCATCCCAACCTTCCGGGCATGGTCGAGCATCTCCTTCTCGCTCGCGCTCCAGCCGTCGCGGACCCAGACTGGGATGTTGTTTCCAGTATTGGAAGGGGGGGTATCCCCCCACGAGATGTTCAGCTTCCGCTGCACCTTGGCGGCGCCGTGGAGCAGCTTGAGCCGGGCGATCTCCGCCTCGAGCCGGCTTCGAAGGACCTGGTTGAGGCGGGACTGCACGAGCGCGTCGTCCGCTCGGATCTTCGCGACCCGGGCCCGGAAATCGGCATCCCATTCGGCGCCCTCGCGGGTTTGCAGGCGGTACTCATCTCCGACCGGCATAAGGATGCTTTGGTCAGCGAGAGCCTTTAGGACCTGGTCCACCTCGTCGCGAAGCTTGCCGTTATCGACCGTTAGGTCTTCGATGAGCAGGTCGGCGATATGCTCCCGCTTGGCCCGGATGCCCTTGTCTGCGAGCCCCTCCCGCCGGAACTTGCCGATCAGGAAGACGATTTTACACACCCGGGTAGCGAGTGGCTCGTGGTCCTTACCGACCGAGCCGATCCGCTCGTTGAGTTCGTGCAGGAGCGCACCGCTCGCCAGCATGTCGGGCGCTAGCGCGTCGTAGAGATCGTCGGCGGGGATTACCTTCCCGACGTCGGCCTCGGCCATTTTGGCGAGCGCGTCGTTGATGATGCGTAGCTGGGACCGGAGCTGACCTGACGTCCCCGCGCTGTCCACCTGACGGAACGCCTCCTCCCAAAAACGGCGCCGGACTGGCAGGAGGGGATAGTCAGTCACGATGATCGCGTGGTCTGCGCTCCGCTCCCCGATCTGGGTCCCAGAGAGGTGCCGGGAGATCTCGCCCCGATGCTTTTCGAGGATGCCGGCGACGTGGCCCTCGGCCGAGTTCTTCTTCTGAAGGAGGACCTTGCGCGTGACAGCCTCGACGTCCGCATCCTGGAGGTTGGCGCGGATCGTAAAGCGATCGAGCAGGTACTGGAGACGGGGTGCATCGTTGAGCGCGCTCTGGCCAGCTCCCATCACCATGAGGTGGCCGTCAAACTCCTTGGACAGGGCCTCGGCGCACTCGGCCACGTTGGAGGAGCGTTCGAGAGATTCGCCGATGTACTGCTGCACCTCGTCGAGGATCACCAGGGTGCAGGGCAGCTTGCCATTCGGCGACACCTTCAAGAGCGCTCGTTTAGCGAGGTCTACGAAGGACTGGGTAGTAATGTCGCCGGTCTGCGCAGGGAACTGCGACCGGAATGCCTTGATCGCGTCGGCCTCGTCCGCGGCGAAGCCGGGAATGACGTCGAGGACGGCCTTCGCGAGCGGCCGGCTGACGTACATATTGTTAATCTCTTTCGAGAAGGTTCGGCCAGTGGCGGCGATCGAAGCCTCGACGGCCTCAAGCTTGCCCTCGTCATGGAGCCACAGGCAGAACCGGGCCTGGGGAACCTGGTCGGGGAGCCGCACGGCCCTAAGGATGATGCCGATGATCGTGAGGCGCGGCGTGTCCATGGCACCGCCAAGGAGTGTGCCTGCCGCTGCGAGGAGGCCGCCCGCCCGCTTCGATGCGGTGTCTAATTCTTTGAGAGCGTCGGCGACTTCCGACGGCAAGTCATGGACTGCGCCGCGCGCAGAGAGGCCGCCCGGGAGCTGAGTGTTCTGCCAGAGGTGGGCGGCCATCTTGAGGAGGTGGCTCTTGCCGCTCCCGAAGAACCCGCTGACCCAGGCACCTTTTTGCGCGGCGTCGGTCCGGCCAACGTTCTGGACATAGGAGGCGAGCATCCGCACGAGGGCCGATTGGAAGGCGCCTTCACAGACAAAGGTCGAGAGCTCGTAGCGGAGCTCGCCCATGGTCCGCTCGTCGTCGACGGTGGCGATGCGCGCCTGCCCCTGATTAGCGAGGGCCTCGGTCGGGTTCCTGACGAGGATGTCTTTGATCTTCATGTTATCGGTCCTCACCACGGATCGTGAGCGGCACGGCGAGGTAATTCCACCCGTCGCGTGCATCGAGAAGGCGGTAGCTGTTCTGGTCGAGCTGGCCCGGGAAGAGCACGGCAAGCCGCCCGCGGATGTCGCGCTCAACGAGGGGCAGGACCTCAGACAGGCGACAAAGGCCGAAGATCGACCCCACTCCGAACACGGCGACGACCGTCCGGTCGGTGACCCCCTCGGCAAGGAGGGCGCCCCTGACGCGCTCCGCCAGGAAGTCGCGGAACTCGCCCGAGCTCATCTTCAGGCTGAGAGTCTCCGGCTCCTCGAAGTAGGCATCACTATACTCGTCCGCGGCCATGAATTCGGCGAAAGCGTTGGTGAGGTCGACCTCACGCCACTCGTACCCTGCCTCGGTGGTTTTAATCCGGAAAACGCCCTTCTGGGCCCGCAGGGGACGCTCGAGTTCCTTGTCGTAGACAAGCATCAGGACGCGTTGGGCCCCCGCGACCGTGCGCTGCCAGGGTATACCGATGTGACGCCGATACCGCTCGGCCAGATCCTCGATCAACGACATGGTCAAGCTCTCCGAGGATCGGCGGCCAAGCGATCGAACCTGATCGACACCACCTCACCGGCGATCCGTAGGTCGACCATGTCGAGTCGTCTGGCCTCCTGGAGCATGTCGAGAGCCTGCTCGGGGCGCAGATCTAGGACGCGGAACCAGTCCGACGCGAACATATCCATGCCGCGATGGCCGGCCAGGTAGGCGACGTACGCGGCATAGGTCGCGGCGGCCGGCGTGGCCACCACGTGCGCCCGTCGCTTGAAGGTACGACCGTTGAGGTGGCCTGACTGGACCCAGGTGCTCGAGGCATTCCGTACGACCTTGTCGAGCGTCGCCTCGGACAGTCGGTTGTGGGCCTCCGAGCGAACGGCATCCTTCATGACTTCGCGCTGAAGTTCCGCGTCTGGGCGCAGGTCGAGGATGAACGGGGCGGTCTGACGGAGACGAGGGTCCCGTGCGAGCGCGCATGTCACCGCCATGAGCGGGCGCCCTAGTACATCCCGATCCCACAGATGTCGCAGCGCTCGGAAGATCAGGTCGTCCGGATCCAGGCCGTAGAGTTCCGACAGCCGCTGCTGGGTAGCCCGTCGAGTGGCCGTCGTGGACTTGCCGGTGCAGTTGTCGTCGATGATAGCCCGCTCATAGGCCGTCGCGTCCGCGGCCGGCAGCACGGTCGATAGCGCAGCGGACAAGTCGGCAAACATCATAGTTCGGCTCGTATGCGGCCCACGAGCGCCGAACCTGAAGAGGTCGCCGGGCGCCACCTCAGCCACCCCTAAAAAGAAACTTCCTTCTGAACTCAACACCGAACCGCCCCCGCTCTCACCTATAACTTAGCAGCAGTCGAACATGGGTCAAGAGTTACCCCCTCTCTCGCCGGCAAACTTGCCGGCGGGATGGGTCGTAATTTCCCAATGCAACGCGAGCTGCGTATCGACGCTCAAGCTCTTAAACGGCGACCCTGTAGCCGCGCCGGTCAATGGCCCCACGAAACCTCTTTCACGGCGCAGCTTGTGATGCTGCGACCGGCAAAAAGCTCAGAGATGTAGAGGGTTATTCGCTGCTCTGGTGGCACGCGATAGCTGGTGCCGTCGGCGTACAGAGGAATCACCCGCAGATCTTGCTTATGTAGTTGGCTGCCGCCCGCAGCGTTCAGGACCCAGCAGGAGAAACCAACCCGCGTAAGGCTGGCATCCTGCCGCGTGTTTGTGACCTCGAACACGTAGCGGTCTTCTTGGTCTTTGGCGTAGGTGAAGGCAGGTTTAAATTCAGGGTCCGCGTAGAAATCTGCGGAGCCGACTGTACAGGTGGTGAGCCGCATGCTCATGCCAGGCTCCCACAGGATCCCGTCACTCGACATCAGTCGTTGCTCCACCTCCTCACCCGGGGCCAACCATCCACCGGCGCCCACTGAAATCTCCCGCACCCGCTGGCTGGGAGTACTGTTCGCGAACACCGGCGTGCACCGGATCATGGCCAGGCGTAGCCAATCCCGGGGATGCTGATTGGTGATCCGCCCGTAGAGGTGAGATCCTTCAATGCGTGTCGCCAGGCCTACGGGGGCATCGGTACCGTACCGGTGGAAGGCTCCGCTGGGTTTGGTCTCCCGCTGCAGTATGTGCTCGCTGTATCCCATAGCCAGGGGAAGCGCTCCTACGACGAGCAGCATGAGGATGGGGCTGCCAATCATGCCCGCCACGAGGATGAGAAAGCCAGCGCCGAACACCAACACGCCGAGGATGATGAACTCGTACAAGTAGGGGGCGAATGGATCGAGGCCGAAGTACCAAGCTGCGAGCGTGCCGATGGCCGTGCTCGTGAGCCAGAGCCGGATCATTCCTTATCCTCGCGTCGTTGGAGGATCAGATGGGCAAACCCACTCCGAGCGCTGCCCCCTCCCCTCACAGCGACAGCTGTCATCCCGCGCCCAGGAAGCCCCAGCACCGGCGGGGCGCAGGTTAAGCGCCCTCGCAGCACGGGAGCCCTTCCAGCGTGTGGGTGAGCGTCCTGGAGCAGGCCTGATAACCCTGGTCATCACCGCTGAAGCGGTGGCACATATTCGCTCATGTCCACGCTCACCCACCCCCCTGTCTGGGGCCTCCTCACCCGATCCAGCTTGGATTCCCTGCTCGATCTGCCAGGCGGGGGAATGCCGGAGGTGATCACCGTCGATGCCACAGCGGATCACGCGATGGCCGCGCAACTGGTGGGTACCACGCGCCTGATGATCCAGCGGGCTCAAGCTCTCGCTGGCCTCACGCTGACCGCCACGGGTGCGCTGAGCCGCGCCGACGTTCGGGCGCTCTTCGATGCCATGACCTGGCCCGGCTATGACAAGGCCCAGGTGCTCTCGATGAACAAGGTGCTCAACGAGATCGATGTGATGCCTGTGGAGGCTACCCGGATCATCGCGCAAACTGCCAAGCTGCTTCGCAAACGGCAGCGGCGGCTGCTGGTGACCAAAGCTGGTGCAACGCTTGTTCGTGACGACCAAGCTGCGGATCTGTTCCGTTGCCTGTTCGAGACGATGTTCTGGCGTGTCAACCTTGGCTATTTCGACCGCGTGCCCGTGGAGGCCTGGCCGCAGAACCACATCGGCATCGTGCTGTGGTGCCTTTCCGTCATGTCGCCGGACTGGATCGCTCGCGAAGACCTGATGCGTAGCTGTACGGTTTGGGACCCCGCGCTGGACTACGGCCCGGCGGATTTCGCAGGGTTTGCTTTCGAGAGCCGGGTGCTGCGGCCGCTGACGTGGTTGGGTTTGTTCGAAACACGCCTGGTGGGTGATGAAAGCGCCCCGTCGTGGCGGCGTGATCGGCAATACCGGAAAGCCCCATCGTTCGATCGGGCAATCCGGTTTCGCGTTGAGCTCGACAAGCCGGTGGGCCTCGCGCACTGATTGGTCGCCACGGGAGGCATGCGAAGGCCGTTGGCAGCAGCGCGGTCGCTGGATCTTGACGTCCTGCGCGCAAGTAGCTGGCGACGACATTGGCCCGCCTAAGCTTTTGAGAATACGCTCATAAAAGCCGCTAAAATGCAGCCTTTCGCCGTATGTGCGTCGGACCAAGTACCCGTGGCAGACGGCTCAGTGAGCGGCATGATTAGCCATGCCGTTCACCGTCGCTGCGGGAGCGCTCAAACTGCCCGGGGCTTGCGGCACTCTGCCATCATCAACCCGCGTGCCTCGGCGGCGGTTGCGATCTGAGCGTCCAGCTCTCCCGAGCGTACGGCTTCGATCAGCGTATCGATGACCAGTGGCAGCTTGTCCAAGCTGCCCACCTCCACCGCCTGCTTGCCCTTGGCCAGCTCCAGCGGCTTGCCGCCCACGCGGGCTACGAAATGAATGGTACCCGTGCCGTCCTCGAACCAGCCCTTGCGCATGCGCCGGCTCACCTCGACCCTGACCCGCTCGCCCGCCTCGTTCTTGCGGCTCACGAGGTTCTTGGGTGGCGTGTAGAGTTCGCCGGCCGCCACCGCGCTGGCGAAGGCCCGCTGATCGGCCAGGCTGCCGAGCAGCTTGTCACGAGCGCGCGCCAGCGGATCACTCCCCAGGGCGATGGGGGCCGCGTTGCTGAGCTTCAGGGACTTGAGCACCGACATCTGCATCTCCGTTGGACCCCGTGTGGATCTCATGCCGGGACGCTACTGCCGTTGCACTGCCGTTCAACCGAAGACTGCGTCTAGCTCTGGCTTTGTGTCTGACACGAAGCATAGAAGTTATTTGATGCGGATTGAGCGGGAAATGCAGCATAGAAATCGTCCGCGCGTGTTTGCTTACGGCAGCTCAAGACGCTTGCCTAAGCTATTGATTTTGCGCTCTGTTTTCTTCGATTTTCGCATGTTTCGAGCTGACTGCATCTCACGTTGGCGGCGCGGCACAACCTTCCCACCCCATAACCCAAGAACCAAATGGGTAGACTGGAAGTCCGCTCGTGGCGCGCCCAATGGAGCGACAGCGAAATGGCGCCACGAGCAGCCCTCGTCTGATGGCGAAAGCCAGCAAGACGAGGAGCGCAGCGCATCGACGTTCGACGGCTTCGCGAGTGGCTTGCGAGCAGAGCGAGCAAGGCACGACGCGAAACGTCGTATGTCAGGACGGCTATGCCTGATCTAGTTGGGAGCAATGTGGGTGCGTCTATCTACTCCTACGGAGTAGATGGATGTAATCTATTACTTTCCATCTAGGTCAGTATTGCCTCCTATAAATATACATACAACCAACCTATTGCCGTGCTAATTATGTTTGCAGCTCAGGCAACATTGTGGCCATTCAGGAAAATGTGTTGGTAACTACGAAATTAGGATATAATAACGATGAAGAATATCGCATTTGAAACAAGAGTCAATGCTTACTTGCATCAAAGATATGCTGCAAGCAAAAGCTATCAGGAAGGCCAAGGGCGCATTTTCGACATAACATTTGAAGAATACTTAGCCATTTGGAAGCGAAGTCGATATCAGCTTGCAAGATTGCGAGAGCGGATTTTGATGAAGGACGCCTGGGAGTTCATGGCAAGCGAGGACGGTTATGTGCTGACATGGAAAAACAAGGATACTTTCAAAGCGGGCATCATCAACGCGGAAACCATGGAGATCAAAACTCGAAAGAAGAGCAAGCGGGTGTGCCATATGCAGCCGGGTGAGACCCATCGACCCGAGAGCATCGAAAAGATCCGGAAAGCCAGGACCGGAACAACCCAGTCCCCATCAGTACGCCAAGCCATCGGTAAGGCTCTCAAGGGTCAGCCCAAGAGTGCTGAGCACAAAGCCAAGATGAAGGCTGCGGCTCTGGCACGGCACGCGAGGCGGCGGGAGCAAAGCCTGACTCCTATGGGCACAGAGAGCACCTTTCCGTTCAACGGAAATTCGCAAGTTAACCAGTCTACCCAGGGTCGTCAGATTTTAGTGCAATAACATGCAAAACAGTGCTTGACGATCCTATAGAACGTGATATCTATACATCTGACTGCGCGGGCCGATTCTCTTGCCTACGCAATCGATTGGTTGGTGGTGGCAGCTTGCTGCGCATCTAGGAGCCGCGAAGGTCCATCCAACCACCAAAACGTCCGCACGTGAGCGGCTGTTTTGACGTGCTGCCAATCCTGGCGGCGCGGCAATCGATTGTGTTTGGAGATTTCGATGACCGCCGTTCCCACTCAGCACGCTGCCGTTCTTGCGCCTGCTCTCGCCATCATCACCGACACCACCTCCCTGTCTGCGTTGATTGCAGCCAACCAGGATCTGATTGACGATCAGGTTCCCGAAGGTGGTGCCCACCCCACCGATGCGGACCGCGCTACCTGGCAGACCTCCATCACCGCGATGGGTTCAGTCGTGGCGGTCGCCGGCAACAGGTCACGATTTGCCAACTCGACCTTGCTCGCCATGGCCATGCTGTATTTCCAGCATGCGCCAGACAACCAGTTTCCCGATGCGTTCGGAGAGGGCAAGTTCAAGAAGCCGGGCAGCAACCATGTGTTTGCGCCAGCAGCTTCGGCCCTCTTCGGCCTCAACGTTGGCGATGCTCTCAACAAGACAAGCAACAGCAAGCGAGTGAACTCGCTTTGCTCGCAGCACGACGGCTTGCTGCTGGCTCTTAGAGAGCAAGGTCTCCGACTGGAAGATATGCAGCTGAGCCGCGACAGTGTTCTCAAAGTGTTGAGCGTTATCGAAAAAGCGGGTGGCACCCATGCTCTGGAGCGCAAGGAGGCTGCCGACGACGATCAGTCGCCCCACCCCATCGCCCTGAGTGTCGAAGAGGTGGGGAGGATCCTGTTTGCGCGCGGCCTGTCCGTATTGGCTGGCATGGGCGGAGCAACCCCCAAAGTGGTGCTTCAGGCCGTGCGCCCCGACGGTACAACAGAAGAGGTGGGCGAGGTAGCTGAGAACTTGGTCACCAAGGCAGTTGCCGATCTTGCGAAGCCATTGCCTCGCACTCAGGCGCTCGCGGAAGCGATGCAGATGGGGCGATGCGTAATTGCGGAGGCCACATCAAGTGTCGCGCGACCGGGAACAGACCCACACAGTCCTCGTACTCCCCGGCGGCAGGACGAGCCGCAGATGGTGTTCCACCCGGATGGAAAGATCACCTGGAGCCTTTTGCTGGGCCCCAGCAGCGTGATTGTGGAGGTGCGAACACACCAACGTGACCTCATTCTGGATGCCGCGGTCCAGGGACATACTCGGCTGGATACACAGAGGCGCAAGCGCGTGGAGGCGAACATTTTGCCGATGGAGCGCCGAGTTGTCTTTGATGTCGGTGTAGAGGCCACCGAGAGAGCAACGGGCTTCGGCAAATTGCTTTTGTATACCGGCGCAGCCAGCGATGCTGGCGCAGGCAAGGATAGCGTTGGAGTGCTGCTTCAGGGTCTCACCGGCCCATTACCGATGGAGCTGAGTCCCAACTTGACCTTTCTCGCGAGCTGCAAGGCTGTGCCAGCGGTGTTCCACGGCTACGCCGGTCCGTACGCGGACAACGCTGCCAAGGCAGTGAAGACCGCAACCAGGAGGGCCAATCCACCACCGGATGTGACCATTACGATTGGTGCCAAAGGATTTACGTCCAGTGGAGCCAAGGCTGACGCCCGTCCCGTCGGTATGGCAGTCGAGGACGTTCAGGGAGCAAGCTCTGTGTCCGTCCGCCTAGACGACTATGTGGCATTCCTGAGAGCTTTTGAGGCGGTGTACCCCGAGGTCAATGTCGGTGTGGTCTGTCGGGCGGGAGATCACGGGGTTTGCTTCGAGTTCGGCACAAATAGTTCCAACTACCGCGTGTTTATCCCACTGTCTGTGAACGGCGTTCGAATGAACAGTGGCGTTCGCAAGATTGACGATGTGAAATGGCCTAAGGGGGCTTCGCTGACCCCCAACAATGAGCCTTCCGCGATCTAGCAGGCATTTGAGGGGAGCCTTTCGAAAGGCTCCCCATCCATCACCCAACCATCAACTGGACAATGACATGATCGCGCTGCATCAGCGTGCGAATAACTACGCGCGCTTCCTACCGGCCATCAATGGCAACTTTGCTCATTTCACACGCAAGCCAGCGTCCGCGCATAAGCGACCGCTTCCTGCCGGTCTTACCGCCCACCAATTGGACTTCCTCGATCCGGCCGGACTGTTTCACTACCCCTGGGCCCTTTATACAGCCGCGGAAGGGGTCTACGACACCAAGCCCACAATGGTGAGCCATCGCGACCCAAGCACATCGTTCCTATTGGGCGATAGCGGCGGTTTCTCCGTAATCAGCGGAGCTGTGAAGGAGGCGCTCCAGACGTTTCGCGAACGCTCGCTCAAGTGGATTGAGACCAACTGCAATGTGGGTCTTCCCGTCGACGTGCCGACTCGCGCTATCGACGCACAGTCCAATGTTTGGACCTTTCGTAAGTGCCTTGATGCCACCCTAGACAACACGGACTACGCCATTGCCAATGCCCGTGCGGGAACCCGGCTTCTAGCTGTGTACCAGGGACGTAATCATCAGGAGGCTCGAGCTTGGGCAGCCGAGATGAAGACCCGACGTATGTGGGGTATTGCGTTGGGCGGCCACACCCGCCTCGATTTTTGGTTTTGGTGCAAAGCGATCAAGAAGCTTATCGACGACGGCCATCTGGATCACATCCGGCACATCCACGTGTTGGGCACCACCGAGCCCGGGGTTGCTGTGTTACTCACGGCGCTCAAGCGAGCATTGCACGGCTATCTAAAACGGGACGATCTCGAAGTCACTTTCGATAGCAGCCGCGCGTACAGGATCGCGCAAGCCTATGGGCAGGTCACCCTAGGGTTGAAGCTGGGTATGACTGGCAACAGCGGCTCCGATAACGCCTTCGACTTCCGTTCGTTCTCCTTCCCGCAGCGTGGAGCGAAGCTGGATCAAAGCATCCGCTTTCCGTTTGACAGCCCCCTTGGTCGGCTCTGCACGCTAGGTGATTTCATGCCTGGCAGCAGTCCCGCCGTTCCGGCCTTCGATTCAGTAGGCTCCAATCTTCTCAGTCACCATGAAACCTACATGGAGTTGAGCGCCATCGAGCAGGCAAACCTCCTTTGCGACATGGATCTGAGCATGGGATCGCTCGTTCCCTGGCACGTTCAAGAGGGCGTGCGGGCGATTCATCATCTATTTGAGACTGGAAACATCTCGCACTTTGATAATCGAAAGCAGCAGCTGCAGTTTTATAACAAAGGCTTGCTGAGCAACGTTTTAGACGATTTCCGTTAAACGGAAAATCTACCGGTCAAATCAAATTCGCACTGGATTTGTAATGCTAAGGATCATCCAATTGATGTTCATCATTTTGCAATGAAAGAGAAAGCAATGAAAAAAACTACGAATATCAAAGATGATACTTTTGTCGCGTCTTCGCCGGTTTTCAGCACAGTTGATGGTCCGCCCGTTATGCCTCGCAATGCAGCCATCCAAAAGGCGAATGAAGTCAATTCAACCCGCGCCTTTAGTACAACAACTTTTCCTCTGGATAAATCGTCCAGTGACAGAGTGGCGATGGAGGTTGCCAAGCAATTTGGTGGCTTTATCACATCGTTCCGTCCGCTTGATGACAACAAGTGGCGCAAGCGTAGAAAAGCTTTTGCCCAGCAAATCGCAGCTTGGTTAGAAAATACGGACGTGCAGTTGCACCTCCGGTTGAGTGGATGGAGCCAAGCGGATCTGGACTCCTTCGAACTTGACTATGCCGGATGCCTGGCCCGGGCCCGAAAGTTGGGAGGTTCCGTCAACCTGGTTCCGGGAGCGATCCTGATCCTCAATCGTATCGAGTGCCTCAAGGCATTCTACGCGAGCGATTACGACTGGGGCATCATGATGGACGATGATGCAGTGCTCTACGAAAAAGCACAGCACAACAGCGCCTGGAGATTATTCCCCGAAATGGCAAAGAACGGGCAGGCTGCCTATGCGGAGGTCGATGTTTTCTTTCCCAACAATCCAGGCAAGCCTGGTGGTGGGTTTAACGCCAAATATGTCGAGGACCCCGCCTTGTATGCGGAAAATCATGTTTTTGAACGCAACCCTGATCTCAAGGGCAGCATGTTCATTGTTCGGAATTTTCGCAAAGCCAGGCGCCATGAGGTTTTGCCCGACCCCTCGTTCACGATTCACGGCGAGGACACCCTTTTCGCCACAGAGGCGATCAAACGCGGCTGCACCGTGATGAAATGCTGGAACATCAATCTCAAGGAGTTGGTGGGCGAGCGTGATAGCCACTTTGGTGGTGGTCGTTTCACCGCTATGCGAGAGGCGCACGTTCGTATCGCAGAGATGTACAAGGGTGATGGGCTTCGGATGCGGAAACCATACGATCAAAGTAGCAAGACCTTGGAACGCAAGGAATTCTACGCCAAGTGCTGGAAGGCCCGGCCAACAAAGTGGACCACGCCCAAACCGTGAAGAAGCCGGGGGCCTGATGAACTGGGCCTACCGCGACTACCTTCCCGAGGGGCCCGCGTCGGGCGTCAGAAACCTTATCTCAACAACTCCGTGACGGCGTTCTTTAGGCTCTCCGGGCTGCGGATCGACATGGCGGCCAGCTTGCGCGCCCCGGCGTGGACAATGGGCGAATCGTCCAGATTGAAGAGCCAGATCTTCATCATGCCGAGCGCTTCCAGGCTGAGCGCGAGGCTGAGTTCATCGTAGCACCAAGCGCTCTGAGCATAGGCGCGGCTCCACATCACCGCCGTGACCTCGCTGCGGCGGATGCCTTGCTCGATCGCCGCCGGCACCATCTGCCCAGGCTCTAACAAGTTGTCGCCGAACACCGCCTCCAGCCCCTGAGTGTGCAGTGCGCGGCTGAGCGCTTCGCCCATAGCCGCGTCCTGGTTCGCGACGCTGATGAAGATCGTCTTTGGCCGAGCGCCGCCGGACGCTGACCGCTTGACCCGATCGACCAGCAGCTGGTTGGCGATCGAGACGGCCTGATCGATCCCCTCGTCCTTGTGGAGGATGGATGGGTCAAAGCCGGGATTGAGCCGCGCCCAGTCGCGCCGCTCGTAGCTGCGCCGCGCCGCCCCGCCCAGGAAAGCGAAGGGGACGATCGGCAGGCCCTTGGCTTCGGCTAAGTGCAGGAGAGTGTTAGCGGTCTTGGACACCTTGCCGCCTAGCGCCACCACGACGTCGGCCTTGTCGAGGGCCTGCAGCTGCGCCAGTAGCCAAGCCTGGAACCAGGAGTCCCCATCGTCGGTCTCGGGGCCGGGATAGTTCCAGTCCTGGATCGTCAGGTCCGGCCGCCCCAGCGTCTGGCGCAGCAGAGCCCGCTTCTCCTCGACCTTGGGGTGGGAAGGGCTGTGGAAGTGGATAACCCCGCCGGCTTTGGCGTCGGCGTATCCCATGGCCGTGTAATAGTCGGCCGAATCCGGAAACGGGCTGCAGACCAGGAGTTGCGCGCCCGCATCCACCAAGGCCGCGCCAAGCTTCAAGGACGCGCGATTCAGGCGCGGGGTCTCCGCGTCGACATCATCCGTCTCGCCGGTGGCGCCCCCGATGACGAAGACCGCTTTGGCGCGCGAGACCACCTTGCCGGAGGGGCTAGACGCGCCAGCGGCCGGCGCCGAGGGGTCATCAGGCCCGAATACGCCGGCCTCAACGGCGCGCTTGAAGAGCGTCACGGCATTCTTGGCGGATAAGCCGCGGAAGAGACCTTTGGCCGTCTTCTCGATCTTCTCCTTGCGGGCGTCGGCGTAGTCGGAGATGCCGCGGATGGCGACCGTGCGAGGCGCGGGCGTCCGAACGATTGTGGCGTCGTAGACCCCGGCCGATTCCATTTCGATCGCCGCGGCCTTGCGGTCGACGTCGCGGGTGATCCACTCCACGAACCCCTTGCCTTTGCCAACGGCGGGGCCGCTGGCGAGCTTGCGGTCTTCGCCGGCGAAGAGCTTGCATGCCCCACGGCTGTTGAGGCCGGCCTCGGTCATCGCCGTCTCTGTCGCCGCGGAAATCAGAGCGGTGCGAAGGCGCCGCGTGTCCTCAATCCAAGCTTGGTGTTCCGCATTGTGGAGGCGCGCGAAGTATTGGAAGCGGTTGAGGAGGCGGACCGAGGTCTGGAAGTGATTTCCGGACGTCGTGAACGTCCAGCGCTTCTCGCCAACGCCAGCGGAGTTGGCGAGGTACTCGTTGACGCCGTCGGGCACGAACACGTCCCCCGGCTCCATGTCGTTGGAGAGCGAGCCAGCGATGCCGATGACGACCACATCGGCCGGCTTCAGCTTCTCTATTAGCAGGGAGACCACATTGGCTGAATGGGTGTTGCCCATCTTGCCGGCCGGAACGACGGCGATTTTGAAGTCCCGCCCCAGCACGGGCGACCGGAGCCCACCAAAGAATCCGGTCAGCGCGACGTCCGGGAATTCCTTCGGCTCGAACTCGTACCCGAGCATCTCAAGCACGGCGTCGGCTTCTTCGCTCAGCGCCACGTAGAGCAGAATGTCGACGCTGTCGGTCATGGTCCCCGAGGTACTGAGCCATCGCTGCTGCGAAGCTATCGCTCGCGCTCGCTGTTGTCATCGCCGGACATATGCCACGCGGCCGACGCGTCACACTCCGCAGCCTGTCTGAAATGCGCCTGAGCCATTCCCATGGTGAGGACGGGGGCCGGCAGCAATGAAGCGTTGGATCTCGCCTACACTCAAGGAATGGCGTGCCATCGCCACCCGCTACGAGAAGACCGCCGCCAGCTTCATGGGCGTCCTCTCCCGCGCTGCAGCCCTCGATTGGCTCAAGCGATGACACGCCCTAGGGGACGCTGAGCTTCGACGCCACCTATAACGTCATAAAAGCTGTATTTTATGACGCTCAATTTTGAGCTAAGCTCTTGTTAAAACTGGCTTACACTGAAAGCTCGCCCTTCCCGTCATTTGGAAACAACATGCTTTGTCGCTGATCCGCACAAAGCATGACGTTCCGATGAAGCAGGCCAGGGTGCCGACCGAGGTGGAATTCAAGCGTCTGGTTGCAGTGGTGAGCCAGGGCAAATATGGGCCTCGCAACCGAATGGCGCTGATGCTGAGCTACTTCGCTGGGCTACGAGTGGGGGAGATTGCATCGCTTCATTGGAACGACCTCGTCGACGGCGAGGGCAAGGTTCGCGAGCAACTGAGGCTCAGCGCAGCTGTCACCAAGGGTGGTCATGCCCGCGTGGTGTTCATGAACGCCCGGCTGCGTAGGGAGTTGGAGCAGTACCTGTGCAGCCTCGCTCAGCCCCCTACCCTCTCGCAGTCCGTCTTGATCACCCAGAAGCGCAGGGCGTTCAGCGCGAACACCCTGTGCCAGCTGATGCGAGGCTGGTACGACCTCGCTGGGTTGGGTGGTGGATCGAGCCACAGTGGTCGACGTTGGTTCATAACCCGGCTGGCTCACGCCGGTATCTCACCCAAAGCCATCATGATGCTCGCTGGGCATCGCCATCTCTCCACCACGCAGCGCTACATCGACGTCAACGATGAGATGATGCGCGCCGCCGTCGAAGCATTATAAGACGCGATCTCTCGAGAATTTCCATGAGGTCGCGGCTTGGAACGTCCACTTATCACTCCCTCTTTCCACGACCTTACCCCAAGTATTCAAGCGCTAGTGTTGCTGTCATTCAAGGAAACAGGCGATTTTCTGAGTGTTACAGGCGGTTTTGGAGGTACAATTCTCAAATTTCAAGGCGACTCGGTTGCAAGACTATGTGTAAAAATCCCCAAGAAATCTTTATCGGTAGATCCAATGGAGGCAGCAAGGCGGTTCTTAAAAGAGATTCGTTTTCAGCGTAATCTATATTTTCACCGTTTTGTTCACTGGCCAGCTGATTTCGATTTTGTTTTTGATACGCCTATTGCGTGGTTCAGATTTTGGGATGGAGATCTATCTGATTTGGTCGATGATTTGCGTGTTGGTACAATCAATCGACTCGCTTTACTTAGTTACATAGCTACAGGATTGCTGCATTGTCACAGCCGCGGCCTTGTTGCTCATCAGGATTTGAAGCCCGAAAACATCTTTATTCAAGATATCAGAACTGTGCAGACCGGTTTGCCTGATCTTGACGTATTCACTTTTCCGAAGATAGCGGATTTTGGCAGCGTGAACCTCGCAAGGGACATTGGGGAATTTCGTGGAACCAGACCCTATATGGCTCCTGAGCAATGGGCGAAGGAGCCTTTGGGGCAGCATACTACAGTTTGGTCAATGGGCCTTTTAACCTACGAGCTTTTGAGCATAGGTAAGCACCCGATTGGAGAACTGACACGGCCTTGGCGTCAAGGACTGTCGGATGTTCATAAAAGGTGGCAGAAGGATAGAATGTGGCGTCGGTGGATCGACAGTGGTGCACTAATGTCTGAGCCGCTCTTGGATGGATCAGCAGACAACCTGGCAAAAAGCTGTATGCAAATCGATCCCTTGAAGCGCCCAAGTCTTGTTCAATATATCAGTGAAGTCAATGAAATAATTCGAAATTACTCGCCTGAAGCTGCCGATCAGGTGGCCGCGCAAGTCTACCTTGCAAATTTAGATAGCACGGGGGATCATGATTGGCCGTACCAAGACAGCAAATTGAATAGAATAATTGATTTAACTAAAAACAAATTCCAGGATATCGATTTATCTTAGACTTGTTGATAAATATTCACCATTCTTGCAATCAAAACTTTCAGCGCTCGATCATATTTGTCGTAAATTATATCAGTGGGTTGATTGCTGGTGTTCCATGCAAAATAAGTTTGCGAGCAGCGGTGAGAGTTCGCCGATGTGGTCGCGGGAAACATTGCCGACATAGAACAGGCGCATCAGATATGATGCATTACCTCTGTCGACGCCTTTGTGCTGATAGCTAGCGCGGACGCGGCGCTCGCTAAGGGCAGTATCCTCCACCTGTACGGTCCTTTCCGGGAGCATGGCGCACACACCGCGCCGAGTAACGCCACGTTCGATGACCGCCTGCGAGCGAGGAAGGCCTCCTGGGGTATCCACAACCTCGAGGCTGCTGTGACTGCCGGGAGAGCGCACCAGCCGCATCTGGCCGAGCGCGTCGCGATGCCGGCCAACAACCTCAGCTTGATCTTCCATAAGGCGTGCCGGTACGCAGCGACCGGCAGCGAGGCCTTGCCTTGACCGCATCGCACTCAACCAGCGCGGTCGTCATCGGTGCGTCCGGCGGCATCGGCGCGGCCTTGATTTCCGCGCTCGCCGAGAGAAAAGCCTACGCGGCGGTCTTTGCGCTTTCCCGCTCAGGGGCATATTGCCGGCAAGGCGTCCGAACCCAGCCCATCGATCTGAGCGACGAAGCGATAATTGCTGCGGCCGCGGCCAAGGTCGGTGAGGCTGGACCTGTTGGCATGGTCATCGTCGCCACCGGCATCATTTCATCAAGAGGGCGTCTCACCCGAGAAGCGTTCAAATTGCTGGATCCCGTCGCAATGGCCTCTGTCTTCGCGGTCAACACGATGGGCCCTGCGCTCGTTGCTAAGCATTTCGTGCCCCTGCTGGCGCGACGGGGGCGATGCGTGTTTGCAGCTTTGTCAGCACGGGCCGGATCAATTGGCGATAATTGGCTTGGCGGGTGGTACACCTACCGCGCCTCGAAGGCCGCGTTGAACCAGATCTTGCGAACGCTCTCGATCGAGGTCGCCCGCAGTTGACCCGAGGCGATCATCGTGGGCCTGCATCCGGGCACAGTCGCCTCCGGCCTGTCGCAGCCCTTCCGGCCAGACCCGACTGCGGACAGCGTCTTCTCGCCGGAGGAAAGCGCAGTGCATCTCCTGCGCGTGCTAAACGACCTAGGGGCAGATGACACCGGCGGCGTCTTCACTTGGGATGTTTCGAAGATCCCTGGATATGCGCGGTTTTGGCCCGAACGGATGCCCGGGGCGACGCCATGCGATCGTTCGGAGCTGGGATCACTGTCGACATGCGCCATAAGCGGAAGTTGGCTGCCTGTTCGGGAGGCGGTCATTCCGCACCCGACCCTACATGGCCGTACACGAGCCGCCGCGCGGTTACCGAAAGCGGACATCGCCATTGCCAGGGCTACGGGGAGGGGGGCTCGGGATATTTCTCGGCATAGGGCGCGATGTAGGCCCTAAAGGCGTCGCCGCTTACGCGTCCATGTCGGGCATCGTAGGTATCCGGAACCGCGTTGTACCAGGAGCCCTTGGCGACGATCAGGAATGCACCCTTCAGGATCCGGATGAGGGGTCGAGCTCCCTTCGGGAGCGGCTGGTCTTGGTACTCGCCCATTTCCCATGCATCAAAGGTGACGTAAGTGCCGGACGGGAATTCGCAGATCAGCTCCTCGATCCCATCGGACGTCACGACCGCACCCGGCGTTCCGCTGGGCGGGATCGGCTCCGCTTCGAGCCGGAAGTAGTTCCACGACGAGCCAGGTCCGAAGGATTCGAAACTTAACGACTTCGGTTTCAGGATGAATTGCATCCCGAGGTTCAGCATTATGAGGTCCGACTCGGATGCAAGGGCGACCCCGGTGAGGTCATGACCGCCTCCGCTCGGTAGCATGACGTGATTGAGGCTGCCCGTGCCCGCCGCAAGCCTAAGGACGGCACGGATCTCGTCGGATCCCGTCCAGACGGCGCGCTCCGGGAACCCTGCCGGAAAGAGGCGATGCTGGATGCTCACCCATTCCTTGAGGTTCCGGTCTTGAAAATCAGCCATCATCGCGACCCAGTCGGCGAGGCAGGCCTCGACCTCAACCATGCGGGGGCGAAGCGTTGGATCGTCGACTGTGCACTGCGCGAGGAGGTCTTCGAGCGGCCCAAAAAAGGACTCGGGATGGAATCGCCCGAGCCCCAGACCACCGCCGGGCACGTACTGCCCGTCGAATGCGAGCTTGATACCAGTCAAGGCAACCCAGAGCGTTTTCGCGAACGAATAGACATCCGCGGGTGTACCGGCGGCGGTCGACGCATCGCGGCGCATCTCCGGAGCCAGGAGAAATTTCGGGCCGAGATCGTGCTTCGCCGGCGTCAGGTCCGGGCGCCCGGGATATTTTACCAGACCGAAATCCGAGAAGCAGAGGCGTCCTCCCAGGTACAGGAGGTTCGGCAGCTTGATGTCCCGATGGTGAATGCCGAGGCCGTGCAAGTCCGACAGGGTCCGGGCAAGCGGCACGAACGCGTTGACCACTCCGACGACGTCCACTCCGTCAATTGCTTTTCCTGCCGGGGACGCGAGCGGCATCACATACCAGCGTGGTCCCGCACTGCTCCGGAAGTTCAGGTCCTCGTCCAAGAGGGGAACGATGCCGGGGACGTGATGTGCCAGCTTGAGCGCGCCGATCTCTGACATAAATCGAGCGAAGATCTTGGCGTCAGTGCGCTTCAGCAGCTTAAGCGCGCAGTCCTTGCCACTTCCGTTGGCCGGCTCGACCCGCCAGACGTAACCGTTGCCTCCACTCCCAATCAACTCCTTCAAGGTCCAATTGCCCAGCTTGTCGCCTGGGCGTCGTTTCGCGGTCGTTCCCATGCTGTCCTGATATCAGATCGCTGCGCCGAACACATATATTCACGTGCATGCGGGCGAGACGTCGTCTCGCATGGCGAGTGCAGTCGGAAAGTGTCGCCGACCGGGCCCACGGGTCGCCTGCTTGGTCCAGGTCGAAGCCACGCGATTGCAGTCCGATGGGTCTTCTGCAAGGGGGGGGGGCGTGACCACTCGGAGATCAGATGCCGCCCGACACCCAGCTCCTGTCCGATACGCTGGAGATGCATCGCATCATCCAAGGCGCGTCTTGCATGCGACGGCATTCCGTCATCAGCCTCGACAAGCTGGCGGAGATGCTGACCGCGCTTTGCACGGGCGGCACTGTCGCCGAACGGAACGCGAAGGGCCACGATATCGTGTCGCCAGAGTACGGCAGAATCGAAGTGAAATCGCGCTTGCTCGGCACGGATGGTGCCTTTCCCCGGGTCACCTTGACGCCGAACAAGCTCGCCGGATCGGACAGCTTCATGGCGGTCCGCTGGAACGCCAACTATCGCATCCATGCAGCCGTTATGCTGAATGCGGGGGCCGTCAGGCCGCTCTACGATGCCCGAGTTCAGACTTCGGGTAAGTGCGCGCACATCGCGTGGGGAGCGTGGAAGAACGCGCCAGGAGCAATCGATTTCACCGAGCGGTTTGCTGCCTTGATCGCCTAGATCTCGTGCCAGTCTACCCGAAGCGCAAACTTCAATACGAAACGAAAGCGTTTGGAGTGGTTCCGGCGCAATCTCAGACGTTGATCGAACGGCTGTTTTATTCCTTCCCGCTCCGTAAAGCGGACCAGCCTAAAACCACCCAGCCAAGCCGTACGTCATCAATGTTTAGCGCCAGGAGTAGAAGCTGGCTCAACACCCGAGAGCGGACGTTTAACTTCGCGTCCTGAGTTCAGCGGGTCGGGTGCGACACGGATCGCAGTGTCCCGTGGATCTTGGTGATGGCCTCTACGAGATCGGTGCTTTTGGATAGGTCCGCATACCGGCCAGAGCGGAGGTACCGTCGAAAAGCGATCTGCATGTCCACGGCGCGGACGTAGTTAGCGCGCCGAATTTGCCATTCAGCATCCTTGATCGTCGCCGTTGGATCGGCAAAGGCGGCCCGCGACTGGAGATAACGGGCGCCGTCATCCGAGAACTCAAAGCGGAGCCACGTCAGGCCATCGACGATATCGGCGCCGGCTAGGAAGTATAGAGGCGTCATGAACGGATCCAAGGCGCCGAAGACGTGAACCGGCTTGTCGACTCCGTGCTCATCGAGGAGGGTACGCAGGCGCGCGATAAACATAAGCCGTTCGATGAGCGAGGAGCCGGCCTCCTTCTCCGTGATGCCGATGATGTCAAAGCTGTCGAGCCGGGGGACGTGCTTTGCCACGGACTCAATCGTTAGAGGTTCCTTGTCCATTGGCTTAAGGAGAAACGCGCTCCCGAAACCCGGCGGCCGCGCATCCAGGGCGGCCTCGATTTGCCGTTCAATGGGCAGGGACGTGCGGTCGTAGCTGACCGCGATGACGGGAACGTCGATCTCGATCCCCCCCAAAGTCTCGGTGTACAGCTCCGGGGACCAATCGAAGGCGGCATAGTCGGGATTTCCTCCCCTGCGCTGGCCCTCCTCGTCGACCAGCTTCTCGTAGCCACCGCTGTCTACGATGATCAGTGGGACCCGGAATCGGTTTAGATCGACTGCGTGGTGGCGGATGTCATACGCGCTCACGAGGACAGGGCTGACGATGTAGTCGACGGTCATATCCAGCGCGGTGTCCACCGCGATCCTCGGGAGCGCCTTGCTTGAGTAGGACGGAACCACAAGCGGTCCCTCGATGACGACCTTGCCTCCGACGGATATCGGGCGGGGCCCGCGCGAACTCGGCTGCGGCATCGATCATCCAAACGACGCCGCACCGGCCCGATGCGCAGCGAGAGGACGCGCCCGGTTGGGGCACGCGAGACCTGGATAGTGCATTAAGGTGGCCATCAAGGGAAGCCGCCCGATCGTGCTCGTAAGAACCGGCAACACACCTATCGCCTATGCGTTTTTCTGCATAAGCCGCCTGATCGCGATCAGCGCATCCCGCAGTGGGGGAGACAGCGTCGCCATAGCAAATAAATCTTGGAACTCGCTGGTGCCGTCGGACGGCGATTCACCGAGGTGGCGGTCCAGGACTACCTGATATTTTTCAACCTTTTGGATTAGGCAGTTCCTTAGCCGCGAGACGGTCGACTGGCTGACACCGAGAACCGCTGCCACTTGCGCCTCAGATAACCCGCTTTGCGAGATCGTCGCCGCCATGCGGATCTGTGCAAAGGACTTATCCATTGCGATTTTATGCAGGAACATGCATAAAACCACAAGGAGTTCGCAGCGATGCAGGCGGTTTGGGCTGGACATGGAGAAACGGCACGGCTGATCGCGATGCCGGACGGCGCGGAAGAGGTCGTACGCGGGGTCCCCTGGGGTAGCCCGGATTTTGCCGGGACGCCGGCCTATTGGGTTGTGCGGTGTCAGTGGGGCCAGGACGACGTGCCTAGCTTCGCGTGTGGCGCTAGCACGCTCACAGAAGAAATCGGGTTCTGCCTCCTCGGTGGGTACAGCGTCACCTTCGAAGCCAACATGGCGGCTTTTACCTGGCTAAGGCAGAACGACGTCTTCGAACTCGAAGCCAAGATCGATGCCGACGATATCGTGAAGCTTTTGTCCATGCCCCTACTCGTCGATGGCCGACTGCGTCGCTATCGCTTCCCAAACCAACGCGCGATGCGGATCTCCGCCATGCGACGCCGCATGATCGCCGCGCCGCCGGACCCTTCCTCTGCGCAAATTTTGCGCAACGACCTCATGTCCTTCGAAGGCATCGGGCCGAAGACGGCTTCCTGGATCGTGCGAAACCACCTCGGCAGTGACGAGGTCGCCATCATTGACGTCCACGTTCTCCGGGCTTGCCGGCGAATGGGCCTGTTTCCGGAGGCAATCTCGCTTCCCCGAGACTACGAAAGCCTTGAAGAGGCCTTTCTCAATTTCGCCAGGGCGATAAACGTGCGATCCTCGCTCCTCGATGCCGTAATGTGGACGGAGACGAGGGCGACTCCGCTTTGATGGCGGCGGTCGCGCCTGGCAGGGAGATTAGTGCATATGGGCGGGTCCGATCCAAATCCGCCGAACCGGGGCCCTTCACAGGGACTTGGATCGGGCGGGAACTGCCCCTCACGGATCGCCACGACCATCGCGGGACCGGCCGCTGGCATCACCAAGGGGGAATGGCTGGACGTACGTGTCGACAGATCGGGCGGCCACCCCCGCGTCGTTCTTGTCGATGAGGTGACGCTCGCGACGGTAGGGTCCCTCGCCGGCATCCCCGACTTGGCGACACTGATCAGGTGCTTGGAGCAAGGCATTCCTTATAGGGCCTATGTCGACCATATGGACGGCGGTCGAATCGACGTCACCGTCATCAGGAGGTAGCGGCTTGCTGATCGGCGGCGGCGTCTACGTCGAGACCTGTGTTACGCCGGCCCGGACAGCGCTCTTTGGCTCGGGTGGCCGCGCGGCGATGGTCGTAGCCGGTCTCGGCGGCGCAGTTGTCCTGCACACCTTCCACCCGGAAGCTTTGCGAGACGATGTTGACGCCAACTTCAACCCGGCCGGCATCGGGGTTGTCGTACACTCTAGTCCGCGGCGCTTTTGTTTCGAATACTTGCATCCAATGGCGCGGCCACGGATCATCCCGCTTCCGGCGGGACACCCGATAAACGTTCCGCTTCAAGGGGAGGAGGTTCTGCGCTTCGGCTGCCTCGAAGGGGATTTTAGAGTGGCTGCCGCGCGGGCCGTCTACGATCCCCAATCCGGCTCCGACCCCGCGCCGTTCGGCTTCAACGGCTCGACGGCGGGGAGCTTGGCGATGATCCTGAATGCGAACGAGCTGCGCGGTATGGCCGGCATGGACGATTTAAGTCACGCGGCCACGGACGTGATGCGCGATGCCGCGGCATCGGTTCTCGTCGTTAAGGACGGCCCGGCCGGGGCCTACGTGTTCGAGGGCACGTGCTTGCCGCGACATGTTCCGGCATATCCAACGGACTCGGTCTACAAGATCGGGTCTGGCGATGTCTTCTCCGCGACCTTCGCACATGCTTGGATGTCCGACAGGGTCCAGGCCGCCGAGGCTGCCGACCGGGCCTCGCGCCGAACGGCTCAATACGTCGAGACCCCGGCTTTCCCACTACCGTTCGAACTCCCACATCGGGCGGCGGGGCGGACGGACGCCCGCGGTCGCCGGGTTCTGCTTGCTTGCGACACTAGGACGGCGTCACGACGTTGGGTCTGGGAAGAGGCGGCTCGCGGGTTGCGGGACCTGGGGGCCACAGTCGTGCCCGGAGACAGCTACTCTCCCGCTGACTGGGGATTGGTCGCAGCATCTGTCGATAAGGCGGCGGTCGACATCGTACTCGCGCATTGCGATGACGGACGCACCGCTGCCGCTGCCTTAAGGGCTATCCTGACACTCGGGAAGCCCGTGGTCGTGTTTGCGGACGACCCAGCCGCGCTGGAAGCTGCCGGGAAACTGGGCGTCCCGGGAAGCGCCGATCTCTGCTCCGCCCTCTACCGAACTCAGTGGGTGCCACTTTGAGGGTGCTTCTCCTGACGGGCGGGTTGGACTCGACCGCGCTTGCCTCGATGCTCAAGATTGAGTGCGCTCTGTTCGTGGACTATGGGCAGCGGCCCGCAAAGGGTGAGGAGCGGGCTGCGCGGGCCGTCGCCGAAGCCCTTGGCATCCCCTTGGACATCCGACGTGTCGACTTGTCCGCATTCGGTCACGGAATAATGTCGCCGATGGGCGCCGCGCTCCCTTCGGCGCGCGGCGCTCCGGAGTTCTGGCCCTATCGGAACCAGATGCTGATCACCCTCGCCGCGATGACCTACGCGGCCGAGCCGCTGAGTGAGATAATCATAGGCACGGTGGTCGGCGACGACGCCCACCCCGACGGACGTCCGGAGTTCCTGGACGCGATGGACTGCGTCGTGAGCCAGCAGTCCGGGGTTAGGGTCGTGGCCCCAGCGCTCGGAATGACGACGTTGGAACTGGTTAGGAAGGCCGCCGTACCGAGATCTGTACTCGGTTGGACGTTCTCCTGCCATACCGGCGAATGGGCGTGCGGAAGCTGCAGGGGCTGCCACAAGCACCGTGACGTCATCGCCTGCCTCGACGAAGGCGAGTACGGCGATTCGCGATCGCGACGTCCGGGTAGAGGCTCGGTCGAGTAAGCTCGGTGGCCGTCACGAACGGGAGCGAGGATCTCGGATCCGCGACTGGAACATTGAGTTCGGCTCAAGCACCGGGACCCAATGCTCAGTGCGATGGAGCCTCGCCCTTCTCAGTCGTCGGCCCGGTCCCGGGGACCGGACGGGACCCTGTTGCTGAGCTCCCCGGCCGGTTCATTTCCTGCAGTCTTTCTAGACCGGGCTCCTGCGATGATCCGACCCGCGGTGCCGGAGGCACGACCGGTCCCAAATCAGCCTCGGGCGGTGTCCCGACCCTTTGCAAATCCACGACCTTGGCCACTGGATAGGAAATCCACCGGTAGACGGCAAAGCCGCTCGCTAGGAAACCGGCGATCCCCATGACGACGAAGATCAGCCTGAACGACATCCTGAAAGTCCACCTCGTCTGGGTGATCTGGTCCTCGGCTGCGGCGGCGCCGGTACCGGCCAGGGATTCCCGGACGAAGATGCGCGCGTAGTTGGGCAGGTGAGCCTCCTCGCCCCGCCGCAAGGCTCTCTCCGCGATCTTGACTAAGTCTGAATTGCGTTGGTCGAGCCTCCAGAAGACGAAGGACAGGAGTGGAAGGAGGAGACCTAGGATGACGACTACGAAGTTCAGCGGCCCACCGACCTGGAGCGCGCCGCCGATGGCAGCCGAGATCACGCCCGAGAGGACGACGAAGAAGTTGAACACGGACACCCGCTGCTGGGCATGCAGGGCAAAGTATCTCCAGAGGTGCTCCAGCACCTTGTCGGCCGGCATCGCATTCTGGTCGCGCGCGGTTGCTCCGGCTTCCGACGGATGGTTCCCTAGTCCTTCTTTCAAGCTCATCCTCCACGCTTTCCTACATGCGATCCCGGCGTCAAACTACCTTGCTACGCCTTAGTTGTTTTGATGCCCGACGATATGTTCGAGGCGATTTTGCGGGCTTTGTAGCGGATGTAGCCGACATGGGGCCGACCTGTCCCACGGTGCGGGACGGTCCCGGAAAGCACCAGGCCCGTTTCGCCCTGATTCTTTCACCAAGGGCCAATCGAACGGCCGGTGAGCGGATGTTCCGAAGGCCCGCTTTGGGTCACTTTCGGACGGAAATCAGGCGCGCGTCCACTTTGGGCGCAGCCGATCCGCCACTCGTTCAAGCCGCACCCGTCCGTAGTGTTTGTCGATCATCGAGAGTGACGTCCGGCAGTTGGGTGCCACGTCCATGACTTCAACGCCGTGAGCCAGTTGCTCGCTGACGTGAAAATGTCGCTGAGAGTATGGTGTGCGTTTGATGCCGCGGTTGTCCCGTCTAAGCTAGCTGCCTTGAGCAACTCTGTGAAGCCATTGGGGATCGAACCGATGCACTTGCCCTGCTCGCCCATCACCACCAGATATGTCCTCCAGTTGTGAATATATTTTTATTATCAGCAACAAAAGTTTTTACTTCGACTTCGCGCTTCGATAATTTTGGGTCGTAACTGCTGGTGTATTTTCAAGATTGTGCTGTATCAGCTGGCGCGCCTCGGCGTGCTTTAGATTGGAGGGCCATAAACCAGTGTTAACGAGCGGCTGCATATCTACTACGAGGGGTTCCTGAGTAGCATTGCGTACGCGGGTTATGTTGAAAAATTTGTAGGCTCGATAGCCGCCGAAAAGGATCGCCGTGTAGGAGCCTTCGCGGCTGTCAAACTGGATACTGTCGATGAAGTCCTTCATGGCGGTGTTACAGCGTACTCGCAGCCCATAGCGGTCATTCTCGTCCTCGGCGGTGAGCCACGCATCGCGCAATGCCTGAATCGCGTTTGCTGGGTCGAGGCCTCGTTTTTTGGCCATTGCAACATCACGCTCGTGTCTGAGTGCTCGGATCAATCCTTCGATTTTTTCACGCTCTTGCGTGCGTTGCCGAGCCAATGCCAGGATACCGGGGAGGTCGTCTACGTCCTCGCTCTCAAGAACCGTGAGAAGCCGGGCTTCGCGGCGGACAGTGTCTTCAAGTTTTATTGACAGCGAGGCTAGCTTCTCTTCACGCTGCTGAACGTCCGCATCAACTCTGCGCATCTGCAGGATGTCGCTGATCCCGAACTCGCTCACGTTGTCGAGTATGAACTGCTCGGCTTGGTCGTAACGGAAACGCATGGTTCCCTGTGAGCATACGGGTGTTTGGTCCTCAACGGCGATCTGGCGATAGTTGGCGGAGCAAACCAGATACCGATACTGCTTGTCGCTGGGGCTATTATTTAAAATATACATGCGACTGCGGCAGTGCGTGCATTGCGCCATGCCGTCGAGAAGATTAGTAAAATATTTTCCGCCCCTGCCGCCGATGCGGTTACGATGCGTAATTTTCTGTGCCCGTAGAAAAAGCTCTTCGCTCACCGCTTTGGGATAATAATCTACAATGATGTCCCCGCGAGGGATGCGCTTGCCATCTACCCCCTCATGCGGTTGATACTCGCCAATTGCTGCACGGCTCTGGACGATATTAGCAACACTGGTGAAGAACCATCCGCGTGTGCTGGGCTTGAGAGTGGGTTCGTTCCGCGCATTGAGTTCCTTGGCTATCCGATCAAAACCCACGCCATCGGCACTGCGCTGAAAAATCCATTCAATTAGCGGCAGACGTTCATTGAGAGTGTACGTGAATTCACCTTTGGCAATCTGCGTGGCGGTGATCCACCGGGGTGGGCTGCTATTGGTACGCACGCCGAGCTGACTAAGTTTACGCTTGTTTGCGAAGGCGGCTCGGATTCGCTCGCTCTTTCGCTGGCTCTCCTCATGCGCTCGGGCCATCACAGTAAGGGTGATGATGAGTTGCCCAAAATCGCCGTTGATGCTCTCCCAAGTGTAGATCTGTTCCGGCGGTCCCATCGTAACGATGGTGATACCACGGCGCAGAATGCCCGTGAAAAGTTGCAAGGCATCCATGACTTGAGTTCGAGACAGTCGGTCTAAGCTCTCGACTAATAGAAAACTACCTCTTGTAATTGTTCCGGTTTCCACCATGCGCAAAAATTCGCCTAGCGCACCTTTCTTACGATTAATGCCCTTCCAAGCACTGACACCAATGTCACGCAGACCATCATCAAGGAGAAGATTATGTGTCTTGGCGTATTGTTGCCCCCACTCCAACTGCCGACGGAGGCTGTCACCTTTGATCTGTTTTTCCGTGCTCATCCGCACATAACTAAATGCTAAGTGTTTGACGGACATGCTGTTTCAGCTCCAACGGGCCGTTGAAGCTTATTAGTGGCAAATCAAAAAAACGTTAGGGCTTGGCCGAGTAGGGGTCGCGCAGCACCCGCAGGCCGGCGCGGTCGACCACGAGATAGCCGCGGCGGAAATCGCCGAAGGCCAGGGACAGGCTGCCGGCCCCCGCATCCGGCATGGCCTCGGCCTCCGTCACCGGGAAGCCCAGCAGGGTCGCGCTTCGGTCGGCCCCCTGGGGCGGCTGCCAAAGGTAGTTGCCGTCGGCGTCCTTCATCTTGCGGATCGTGCTCTGCAGGCGCCGGTTCATGACGAAGCCGGCGTTCTGGCGGTAGCCGGCGCGCAGGGCGTAGATCAGGTCGAACAGCACGTCGGCCGGGTTGGCGGCCGGGAACGCCCCGGCCGCGCCCGTGGCAATGAGCCCGAGCTTGCCCGGGACCCAGGCGGAATTCGCCACGGTGTCGTGGCTGAGGAAGCCGCGCGGGCGGCTGATCCCGTTGCCGGTCACGAACGCGGTGCCCTCCTGCTCGGCGAACGCCGTCTCGACCTCGTCGGCGAGCCAGGCGTCGATGTCGACGATGGCGTCGTCGAGCAGCGTCTGGGTCGCCGCCGGCATGGCGTAGAGCTCCATGGCGGGGAAGCTCAGCTCCGATAGGGTCGGCGCGTCGGTCTGCGGCCGGGGCGCGGCCTCGGCGACCCAGCCCGACACCGCCTCCGTCACCGAAACGGCGCGCTTGTACTGCCCGCCCGAGATCGTGCGGACCGTGGCGAGCGCCCGGATCGGCGAGAGGCGGGCCAGCCGGGTGAGCACGTCGCGCTCGATGGTCTCGGGCACGAGGTAGCCGCCATCCGGGCCGGAGCCCGCCGACAGGGCTTTTTCCTCCAGGCGCTTGAGGCCGCCGCTCTCGCCGGCCCGGACGTAGAGGTCGAAGGCCGCCTTGTGCTCCGTGGCCGCGGCGTCCCGGGGTGGGTTGCCGGCGCCGAGGGGCGCCCGGCGCCCGTCGAGGGTGAGGCGGTCGAGGCGGGTGCGAGCGGTGTCCAGGGCCGCGTCGATGCGGGCGAGTTTTTCTTCCGTCAGCACGTCCGTCCCGAGCCGGCCCTCGATCTCGGCCAGCCGGGTGTCGTTGGTTTCGCGGAACGCCGCGAAGGCGCCCTGCAGATCGGTCATGGCATGGGCCACGGCCGGATCGCCGCCGGCGGCCTTGTTCTCCAGCGGAAACGATTTGGTTTCGAGGGGGTGATGGACGGTCATGCGAACCTCTTGGCGCGGGGGGAGGGAGCGGCGACGGGCCGGGTGGACGGATGGGCGCGCGCCGGGGCGACGCGCCGGGCGAAGGCGTGGAGCGCCTGCGCCAAGGGGAGGGATTCCGAGGGCAGGGATTCCGAGGGGGCGGATTTCGCCGCGATGCGCGCGCCGGGCTGGAGCGGGAAGGTGACGAGGGAAATCTCCCACAGGTCGAGGCTGTGGAGCCGGCGCAGGCCGCCGCGGTCCGGGCTCGCCCTGACGGTGCGGAACCCGATGGAGAGCCCGTCGAGGGCGCCCTCGCGCAGGAGGGCGTCGAGTTCGCGCGCCCGCTGCACGGCGAGGTTCAGTTGCCCCGCGACGCGCAGGCCGCGCGCATCTTCCGTGAGCGACAGCCAGCGCCCGACGGGCTCGGCCGGATCGTGCTGCCACAGCATGCGCACGCCCGAGTCCCCCCGGGCGCGGAGGCTCGCGGCGAACGCGCCCGGCGCCACCACGTCGCGCCCGAGATCGGGCACGCCGAACAGGCTGGCATAGCCGGTGAAATGGCCGTCCATGGGGGGGCTCCAATCGGGATAAGCGGCTTTTGGGGGCATCCCCCCGCAGAGCAAGGCGATCGCATGGGCGCGCCGGTGTCATTCCGGATCGCGCGCTGAGCGAACCCGGACCCGGAGGGCCGCGCCGGAGGCGTGCAATCCAGAGCCGCCGACAGCGCCAAGATTTGCGAAACCGGTGTTTCTGGGGCCCGGGTTCCGCTGCGCGGCCCCGGAATGACAAAGCGTGGCGGGACTTTCGAAGCCCCCCGCACGCCCAATGCAATCGCCCTCCCCCGCAAAGGGAGAGGGTCGGGGCGAGCTCACCCCGCCGCGCCGTAACCCACCGCCGCGCGCTTCTCCGTGTCGCTCAGGAACTCTGCGTCCCCGACCCGGCGCCACAACGACTCGCGTTCGGGCGCGAGGGCCTCGATGGCGTCGAGGTCGGGTTCCAGGCGGGCGGGGCCGAAGGCGGGCTCCAGCCAGTGGGCGAGGGATTCGGCCGTGCGGCGCACGAGCGGGATCACCGTCTGGCGGTAGAAGGCGCGGTTGGCCTCGGCGTAATTGGCGTGGGTGTTGTCGCCGGGCAGACCCAGCAACAGGGGCGGGACGCCGAAGGCCAGGGCGATCTCGCGGGCCGCACCACTCTTCGCCTCGACGAAATCCATGTCCTTCGGCGAGAGGGCCAGGGGCTTCCAGTCGAGGCCGCCCTCCAGCAGCAGAGGGCGCCCGGCATTGCCGGCGCCCTGGTAGTTGGCTTCGAGTTCGGCCTTCAGGCGGGTGAATTGCGCCTCGCTCAAGGTGCCGCCGGTCTGCGCGGCGAAGACGAGGGCGCCCGAGGGCCGGGCGGCGTTGTCGAGGAGGGCCTTGTTCCAGGCGCTGGCGGCGTTGTGGATGTCGAGCGCGGTGGCCGCCGCCTCCATGGGGGCGAGGCCGTAATGGTCGTCCCCCGGATGGAACAGGGTGAGGTGGAGGATGGGCGCGACGCCCGCCTGGTCGAGGTCGTACCGCAGGGTGCGGCCCCCCACCGTGTAGGCGTAGGCCACGGGCCAGCCGTCCGGCCCCGGCACCACCCGCATCCGGTCCGGGCGCAGGGCGTGGAGCTCGCGCGGGGTGCCGTCCAGACTCTCGGCCGCCAGGTAGGCGTTGCCCGAGACCATGAGGTGCCCGTAGACCGATTCGAGGAGCCGCGCCCCGCCCTCGCGCGGGTTCGGGCGGGCGAGCAATTGCAGGAGCGGGTGCTCGTTCCCTGCGTCCGCCAGCACCAGGGGCAGGGACGCGGCGGCCTCGGCCACGAGCCGCACGGCCCGGTGGACCACGGCGTTGCGCTGGAACCCCTCGCGCGCGAGGGCGCTCCCCTCGCGCGGCGTCCACACCGCCCGGCCCTCGCCGTAGAACTGCACCGCGAGGGGCGCGGCCTTCGTTTCGGGCACGGGAAAGGCTGCCCGCGCGAGGCGAGTGAAGAGGTTGGGCATGATGGAAATCCCCTGAACGGCGGCGGATCACAGCCGCCGGATGCGCGGCTCGGCGGAGCCCCGCAGCATGAGGTGGGTCAGCGCCCACACGAGGGCGTCGAGGCGGTCGGGCGAGGCGCCGGAGGACAGGCCGTCGGGGCCGAAATTGCAGAGTTCGTCCTCCAGGGCCGGCAGGGCGCCGACATGGTGGACCCGCCCTTGGGCGTAGAGCACCGAGACCGGCTCGGCCCGGAGGTATTTTCCGCGCGTCGCCCGCACGGGGATCACCGGCACGGACGCGTCGACCTGCGCGAGGACGGCCGTCACCATCTCGCCGCCCTGGTTGACCTCGACCACGAGACTGTCGGCATCGAGGCGATGGTAGAGGGCCAGCGCCGCGGCGGCCCAGGCCTCGGGCGTCGCCCGGGCGAGGGTCGCGTCGGCGAGCACGTAGGCGTGACCGGAGGGCGCGAGACCCGTCGCCACGATGCCGCAGGCATCGGCCCCGGCCTTCGAGGTGGCCGGCGGGTCCACCGCCACGACGATGCGGCGCAGATCCTCCGGGGCGCGGGCGACGCGGGTGTGTTCAAGGGCCGCGCGGGTCCACAGGGCGTCGGCACGGTCCTCGATGAGCTCGCCGTCGAGCTCCTGGCGCCCGAGGCGGGTGCCGGCGTAGCGCCCCACCACGGCGTCGAGGAAGCTCGGCGCGAGGTTTTGCGCGTTGTCCGCCGTGCGGGAGCGGCTCACCACCGTGGTCGGGTCGGCGAGGAGTCGGCGCAGGAGCGGGATCGGGCGCGGCGTGGTGGTGACGAGGCCGCGCGGGGCGTGGCCGAGGCGCAGGCCGAACTGGATCATGTCCCAGGTGGCGTCGGCTGTAAGGGCTGTAAAAGCCTGCCGCACAATTTTCGCTAAGTGCTTGTTTTAAAGAAGCAATATTTTCAGTCTATAAAAAGAAAACACCGCAAATCCGCAAATAAGCTGCCGCATGGGGTACGCATTTCGAAATAAACATGCCGCAAAAATTGCTTCGTCCATGCGAAACAGAATATTAACTATAATTATTACCTATAGGAGCTGTTTGTAAACAGGCATTTCTGACTTGTCCTCGGCAGCATCTTTGCCAGTGCGCGTTAGGCACCTCGCTGACGAGCCGGCCTACGACCTGTTCCGGCGCTTGGGAACGGCGATGGGACAGCCGAGGCCGAGCAAGTTCGCGGCGGAACTCGGTCTCAATTGGTCTGCGATCAAGGCGGGAAAGATGACACCGACCATTGCCGAACTCGCCGGCGTTGACCAACAACAGCTTGCGGCAGCAACGTTTGAACGCAGGGGCGAACTCACCACCTTCCGCTCCACCGCCTTCAGGAACCAGGAGTGGCAGTCCAGCATCCGTGCGTGTCCTCGGTGCGTGGAGGAAGACAGGTTCGTTTCACATTCCAACACCGGTATCCATCGACGTAGCTGGTGGGACCTTCGGGTGATCGAACGTTGCCCAAAACATGGGAATGCGCTCGTTGACGGCTGCACCGACTGCGGCTGCACTATTATCGATAGCGGACGAGGCATCTGCTTGTGCGGAAAGGACTTGATCTCGGAAACCCAAGCGGCAGATGAACGGCTATGGGAATGGGACAAATATTATATTTCACGCCTCCTTGGCCGCCCGCATCCACCGGTTCCACTGCTCGACCCCCTGCGTTTCGTGTCTCTGGCCCCAGCCGTTCTGGCCCTCGCCGGCCTTCAAAGACCTGAAGAGAAGCCGATGGCCACCCTGGCTAGCATCGGCTTCGGCTTCGCCTTGCAGGACGACTTGGCAATCGAGAGCGCGATGGCTGTAAGAGCGCCGTTCGACAAAGGGCGAGACCAAATAAACACCTTCCTCGATCCGCTACACTCGTTGCTTAAAGGGAACGACGATCTTGGCCACGGACCCTTGCTAGCTCTCGTCCGCCGCTTTGCGCGAACGCATCTTCCCGTCACTGCGACCACGAAGCTTCTGGGCGCAGGCTACGAAAACGTTGACTTCGCCGATAAGCATCAAACTCAGCGCGAAATTGGAATAGATCGGCACATCCTGATCAAACTTTATCGGGAATTGGTCGACCCCGAAGCAAGGGCACTACCGACCGCGTTGCATAATCACGATGTCGGCCGCATCCGGAAAGAATTCGAAGCATGCCTGCTTTATTCCGAGGCGAGACGTAGGCTCGGAATTCGGCCAAACATCTTTGCGATGCTGATCGAGATCCCTGACGGCGTGCTTCCAAGAGCGAGGTGGTCTTATTCTGAGCGACCTTACGTAAAGCTTCAAGATGTCGTCGCACTCGAAAGCGCAGCCGTATCCAATGCACCATTCATCACGAAGCTCTCGCGGAGCATGATGCCGATGCAGGATTTTTGGAAGACCGGACTTCCATATGATAAGCTGATCGACAAGGGTGCGCTACTAAATGCGCTACTTACATCTCTCAAACAACAAAGGATCTCTCCTGTCGCTAGGTTGGCGAACAGTGCCGGTTTAGGTAGTCTTGTGTTCTCCCGAGAGGAAATCTCAGACTTAATAGCACTGACAATAGATTATTAATTTATTACATCAATTTCGGTATAATAGAGGGTACAACGACGTAGTATTATTGGATATATATGTTTTTATGTTAGCAAAAATCAATAATAATTTTTACCACGCTCGTTTTGTAGTGGAGATTCGAGTTAGTCGATGATTGTCTGGAAGGGGCTCGCCTGCGTTCGCGATATGCCATGCTGCCTCATTTACGGCAGGTTCAATTCTCCCATTTCCAGCGTGATCAATCCCATAATACATAAGCTCCTCATCTTCACTCATGTATTGGAAAATATCGCCGATTTCCTTGTGTCTTTCATCGAAAAGATATTGCGTAGTAATAAATACTGCCTCAACTTTATCTAACCCCGGGAATATTTCAATAGATTTGTTTGAGGAGATTATTTCAAGTTCGAGCCACGTTTCTGCTTGATGAAGGTCGCAATAATAACTGCTTTCATGATCTGCATCAAATTCATGATTACTCGGAGGTGAGGTGCTAATACGAATATTTTTCATCATAGACCTTTGCCGCGGTGTCTGAATTGTATCATAAGTAGCGAAGGATTGAGGGTCAATTGATGGACGTGTCGCCAATGGAGCGAGGTGTGGGTCAGGTCGAGCGAAACCCGTTACCGGTCGAGATTAGAAGGCCGAAGGCGAGACACTAAATACTTGAGTAGTGGGCAGTGACGCGTCCTCGTTAAAGCTTATCAAAATCCAGTGATCCCAATATATGCCCTCAATTTTTGATAATAAATCGGTCTGATTTCCTGCGCTCTATGCTCACGTAGTGCCTAGGTGTCGAGGTTCTATGGTATGTAGGTCTGTTTATCACTGGGGCCAGCTTAGTGGGAGGTTCACATGTCACGGAACCGCGAGCCTGGCTGTATCCCGGCAGATTAGGAAGTCCGCCTCACGAATTTGATGTCGGCTGCCACGGCCTTCAGGCGCTCAGGCTCGCGCTCCTTCCGTTCGGAATAGCGGTCCACGAGATAGTCGGCCCGCCCGCGAGTGAGCAGGGTGAACTTGACCAGCTCCTCACAGACATCCACCACCCGGTCGTAGAGTGGACCCGGCTTCATCCGACCGCTGTCATCGAACTCCTTGTAGGCCATGGGCACCGAGGACTGGTTGGGGATGGTGATCATCCGCATCCAGCGCCCAAGGATGCGCAGATTGTTGACGGCGTTGAATGACTGCGAGCCGCCCGAAACCTGCATCACGGCCAGGGTTCGACCTTGCGTCGGACGCACAGAGCCCTCTGACAGAGGCAGCCAGTCGATCTGGCTCTTGATGACCCCGGTCATGTTGCCGTGGCGCTCGGGACTGACCCAGACATGCCCCTCCGACCAAATCGAGAACTCCCTGAGCTCCTGAACCTTGGGGTGGTCGGCAGTCGTGTCGTCCGGCAATGGCAGGCCGTGCGCGTCGTAGATCCGCACCTCGCCCCCCATCGCCTCCAGCAGGCGGGCCGCCTCGTAGGCCAGGAAGCGGCTGAAAGAACGCTCTCGGAGCGAGCCGTATAGGATCAGGAAGCGTGGGGCGTGGGTGAACGGCGCTTCCATTTGCAGGGCGGCGGGCGTCGGGACTGTGAAGTGCCCCTCGCTGAGGTTCGGCAGGCCATCGGCGAAGAGCTGGTGGGGCTTGTCCAAGACGCTTCGTTCCTCTATGTTTCAACGATGTTTGAGATATTGACATCATGATGGACGAACGGCAAGCCGTCGCCGCTTTCGCGGCCCTTGGCCAGGTGCACCGCCTACGCATCGTGCGCCAGCTCGTCACCGCCGGTCCTGACGGCATGGCGGCCGGCATGCTGGCCGAGGCGGTCGGCGTGTCGGGCACCAACCTGTCGTTCCACCTGAAGGAGCTCTCGCATTCCGGGCTGGTCACGTCCCGGCGGGAGGGGCGCTCGATCATCTACAGCGCCGCCTACCCGGACCTGTCCGAGCTCATCCAGTTCCTGATGCGCGACTGCTGCCAGGGACGCCCCGAGGTCTGCGCCCCGGCTGTCGCTGCCCTCGCCGCATGTTGCACGGAGACCGCCTGATGGACGTCGTGATCTACCACAACCCGGATTGCGGCACGTCCCGCAACACCCTGGCCCTCATCCGCAACGCCGGCATCGAGCCGCACGTGGTCGAGTACCTGAAGACGCCCCCAAACCGGATCCTGGTGCGCCAGCTTGCCGAGCGGGCGGGCGTGAAGGTCCGTGATCTGCTCCGTGAGAAGGGTACGCCCTACGCGGAGCTCGGCCTTTCGGACGAGAGCCTGACGGACGATCAGCTTCTGGATGCCATTGCCGAACATCCAATCCTGCTGAACCGCCCCTTGGTCGTCACCCCTCTAGGTGTTGCCCTGTGCCGCCCCTCCGAGGCGGTCCTCGACCTCCTCCCGGCCCAGCGGGGCGAGTTCGTGAAGGAGGATGGCGAGCGCGTCGTCGACGAGCACGGGCGCCGCGTCGCCACCGCCTGAACCGCCACCCGTCAAGAACAAGAAACGGTCCCGATGCTCGCGCTCGCCATCTTCGTGGTCACCCTCGTCTTCGTCATTTGGCAGCCGAAGGGGTTCGGCATCGGGTGGAGCGCCCTCATCGGGGCCGCCGTGGCGCTCGCCACCGGGGTCATCCACGTGGGCGACATCCCGGTGGTCTGGCACATCGTCTGGGACGCCACCTTCACCTTCGTGGCGCTGATCATCATATCGCTGCTGCTCGACGAGGCCGGCTTCTTCCACTGGGCGGCGCTCCACATCGCTCGCTGGGGCGGCGGACAGGGGCGCCTGCTGTTCCCGCTGGTGATCCTGCTCGGGGCCGCCATCGCGGCGGTGTTCGCCAATGACGGCGCGGCCCTGCTGCTCACCCCCATCGTGCTGGCCATCCTGCTGCGCCTCGACTTCAAGCCGGCTGCCGCGCTGGCCTTCATCGTCGCCTGCGGGTTCGTCGCAGATTCGACCAGCCTGCCCCTGGTCATCTCCAATCTCGTCAACATCGTCAGCGCAAACTTCTTCGACATCACCTTCAGCCGCTACGCTGCCGTGATGGTGCCGGTGAACCTCGTCTCGCTGGCCGCGACCCTGGTGGTGCTTTGGCTGTTCTACCGGCACGACTTGCCGGCCACGTACCCGGTGGCCGAGCTCGAAGCGCCGCGCCACGCGATCAAGGACCCGCTGGTCTTCAAGGCGGCCTTCCCGCTCCTTGGGCTGCTGCTGATCGCCTACTTCGTGACGGCACCGTTCGGCGTGCCGGTCTCGGTCGTGACCTGCGCCGGCGCCGTGGTCCTGCTGGCGCTTGCCAACCGGAGCCGCGTCATCACCATCCGTAAGGTCCTCGCCGGCGCGCCCTGGCAGATCGTGCTGTTCAGCCTCGGCATGTACCTCGTCGTCTACGGGCTGAAGAACGCCGGCCTGACCGACTACCTGGCGCAGGGCCTCGTCTGGCTCTCGGGCTTCGGTCCGTTAGTGGCCACCATCGGCACGGGGGTCGCCGCCGCGATCCTGTCCTCGGTGATGAACAACATGCCGAGCGTGCTGGTGGGCGCGCTCTCAATCCAGCAGGCCCCGGACCTCTCGCCACTGACCCGGGAGCTCATGGTCTATGCCAACGTCATCGGCTGCGACCTCGGCCCGAAGTTCACGCCCATCGGGAGTTTGGCGACCCTGCTCTGGCTGCACGTCCTCGACATCAAGGGCCAGCGCATCACCTGGGGTCAGTACATGCGGGTCGGCCTCGTGATCACCCCTCCGGTGCTGCTCGTCACCCTGGCTGCCCTTGCAGTGTGGCTACCCGTTCTTGGGGCCCGGTAGCGGACCGATGACCCCGGTGCGCCGCTGGCCCGTGATCTCGGCCCTAGGCGTCGTCCAGATCCTGACCTGGGGCTCCTCGTTCTACCTGTTGTCGGTGCTGGCCACCCCGATGTCGAAGGACACGGGATGGCCCCTGGGTTGGGTCATCGGCGGCCTGTCCCTCGGCCTCCTCGTCGCGGGCTTGGTCTCGCCACGGGTCGGAGCGTTCATCGGGGAGCACGGCGGTAGGCCCGTTCTGGCCTTCGCGGCCGTGGTCCTTGCCTTGGGCCTCGGCGTCCTCGGCCTCGCGCCGAACCTGCCGACCTACCTGGTGGGCTGGCTCCTCGTCGGGCTCGGCATGGGCACCGGCCTGTACGATCCGGCCTTTGCCACGCTTGGTCGGCTCTACGGCGCCGAGGCAAGACCCGCCATCACGACCCTGACCCTGTGGGGCGGCTTCGCCAGCACGGTGTGCTGGCCGCTCTCGGCCTTCCTGATCGAACGGGTAGGCTGGCGCGGCACCTGCCTCGCCTATGCCGGGCTGCACCTGGCGGTCACGCTTCCCCTCGTCCTGCTCGTCATCCCGCACCCCCCTGCCCACGGGCCAGCACGTTCCGAGGGCCCGGTCTCGGCCGTCCGGCTCGATGCACGCGAGCGGCGTGCCTTCCTCCTCATGGCGGGGGTCCTGACCCTCGGCGGCACCGTAATGGCCATGGTCTCGGTGCACCTCATTACCCTTCTCCAGGCCCGTGGCGTGGCGCTGACCTCGGCCGTCGCATACGGCGCGCTGATCGGCCCGTCACAGGTGGGGGCGCGCATCGTCGAGATGGCCGGGAAGGGCCGGCATCACCCTCTATGGACCCTCACCGCGGCGATGGTCCTCGTCGCCATCGGGGTCGCGATGCTGGCGGCTGGTCTGCCCGTGGTGGGGCTGTCGCTGGTCCTCTACGGCGCCGGCAACGGGATCTATTCCATCGCCCGCGGGACGGTGCCCCTCGCGCTGTTCGGTCCCGAGCGCTACGCCCCGCTCGTTGGCCGGCTCGCCCGTCCGGGGCTGGTGGCGCAGGCGCTTGCGCCCTCCCTCGGGGCGGTCGTGCTGACGCAGGCGGGCGCCGATGCGACCTACGCCCTCTTGACCGTGCTCGCCCTCGCGAACGTCGCGCTCGCCGTATCCCTCTGGCGCGTCCGGTAGTCACCTCCCTTCCTCACCGCTCCGCGATGTGGCATCGTCCGTCCGTGACCTTCTGGCTCGCCCTTCGGCGGCTGCTTCCGCTCCTTGCGGTCCTCAGCCTCGCCCTTGCGCCGGTGACCGCATCCGCGGCCGCCGCGGGCATGCATGCGCCGATGGCCGCTCAGGGCCACGCCATGGCGATGCCCGACGAGGCCATGGACGACATGGCCGGGATGGCCATGGACGAGATGCCGTGCTGCCCCAAGGAGCGGCCGGACATGCCCGACTGCTCGAAGGGCTGCCCCCTGATGGCACTCTGCCTGGCGAAGGTCGCCACCGGCCTGCCCGGCGCCTTAGGGTTGCCGGGACGCGTCGCCGTCGTCGAGGGGACTGCGTGGGCCGTCACCGCCTCCTTCGACAGCGTCTCGCAAGGGCCACCCTCCGAGCCTCCCCGAGCCTGAACCCGATGCCGTCGGCGCCTGCGCCGGCACGGTGACGCGCGTCCGCGCGTGGCCATCCATCGCGTTCAGGAGACCCCACATCGTGACCAAGACATCGTTTTCGCGCGCCCTCACGGTTGCGCTGCTCGGCCTCGCCCTCACCGCCGCGGCCCGGGCCGACACCAAGGACTACGAGTTCCAGCTGGTGAAGGACGAAGCCAAGCAGGGCGAGGCCATCCTCGACGTCCGCCTCGTCGACAAGCGCACGTCCAAGCCCGTGCCGAACGCCGTCATCTTCGCCAAGCGCATCGATATGGCGCCCGACAGCATGGAGGAGATGACCTCCAAGATCGAGCAACTGCCCTCGCCGGAGCCGGGCCTCTACCGGTTCAAGGCGAAGCTGACGATGGCCGGCGGCTGGCGCCTCTCGCTCGGGGCCAAGGTCCAAGGCGAGACCGGCACCGTCGAGAACAAGCTGGTGTTCAAGGCCACCAAGTGAGCCGGACGGCATGGCTGGCCGGGACCCTCGCCGCGCTCGCGGCGGGGGGGCTGGGCTATGGCGCGGGGCATGAGGGCAGCCCCGTGCCGGCGCTCGTCCAGCAGGCGCGGACCGGGTTCGCCCATTGGCTGCCGGGTGCACGGCCGGCCTCCCCGATGCCCGCGCAGGCTCCGATCAAGGCGACGGGTTCGGTGGTCTACTACCGAGACCCGGACGGGAAGCCGGACTACGCCTCCGAACCCAAACAGACGGCGGACGGTCGCGACTACCGCGCCGTCCACGCCAGCGAGGACGTGCGCTTCGACGAACCCGAAGAGGCGGAAGCCATGCCTGACGCCGGCCACGGCGACATGGCCATGGCTCAGGCCAAGACGCCCGCGAGCGCCCGCAAGGTGCGCTTCTACCGCAACCCGATGGGCCTTCCGGACACTTCGCCGATTCCGAAAAAGGACTCGATGGGGATGGACTACCTCCCCGTCTACGAGGGCGAGGACACCGACGACGGCACCGTGACCCTCTCGCCCGGCAAGGTCCAGCGAACCGGCGTCCGGACGGAGGTCGCTGCACGGCGCGTCCTATCCATGCCGGTGCGGGCTCCTGGAACCATCGAGGAGGACGAGCGCCGGATCTCGGTCATCGCGATGCGCACCGACGCCTTCATTGAGAAGGTCGAGGCCGTCACCACCGGCGACCACGTCCACAAGGGCCAGCCGCTCATGCGCCTGTTCTCGCCCGAGATGAACGCGGCCGCCGCGCAGTACCTCACCGGCATCGGCTACGAGGGCGCCCGGCGCCGACTGGAGAACCTCGGCATCCCGCCCGAGGCCATCGACGAGATCGAGCGATCCCGAAAAGTGCCGGCGACCATCACGTGGTCGGCGCCACGCGACGGCGTCGTGGTCGAGCGCAACGTCTCCGACGGCATGCGCGCCAAGTCCGGCGACACCCTGTTCAAGCTCGTCGACCATACCCGGGTATGGGTGCTCGTCGACGTGACCGAACGCGACCTGGCGTCCGTGGCGGAGGGCCAAACGGCGACCGTGCGTGCCCGGACGTTTCCCGACCGGACCTTCACTGGCACGGTGACGCGGATCTATCCGCACCTCGCCATGGGGACCCGGACGGCCCGCCTGCGCATCGAGTTGCCGAACCTCAACGGCGACCTGCGGCCCGGGATGTACGGCGACGTCGAGATCGCGACCGGGAACGCCAAGCCCGTGGTCGCCGTCCCCGACGACGCCGTCATCGACACCGGAACCAGGCAGGTCGTCCTGCTCGACAAGGGCGAGGGCCGCTTCGAGCCGCGCCCGGTCAAGCTCGGTGCCCGCGGCGACGGCTACGTCGAAGTCCGGGAGGGCATCGCGGCAGGCGACCGGGTGGTGACCGCCGCCAACTTCCTCATCGACGCCGAGAGCAACCTCAAGGCGGCGCTGCAGGGTCTCTCCGAGCCGAAGGTAGAACCAGGTCCGCAGGCGGCGGCCGATGGGAGGGCGCCATGATCGCCCGGCTCATCGGCTGGTCGGCCCGGAATCTGGTTCTGGTGTTGATCGGGACGGTGTTCGCGGTGGGGGCCGGGCTCTACGCCCTGAGGACCCTGCCGCTCGACGCGATCCCGGACCTCTCGGACGTCCAGACCATCGTCTACACCGAGTACCCCGGGCAGGCGCCACAGGTCATCGAGGACCAGGTCACCTACCCGCTGACTACCGCCATGCTGACGGTGCCCCGGTCGAAGGTCGTGCGCGGCTTCTCGTTCTTCGGGGTCTCGTTCGTCTACGTCATCTTCGAGGACGGCACCGACCCATACTGGGCCCGGAGCCGGGTGCTCGAATACCTAAACACCGTGGCCAAGCGCCTGCCGGCGGGGGTGACCCCGACGCTGGGACCGGACGCGACCGGGGTCGGCTGGGTCTACCAGTACGTCGTGGTCGCCAAAGAGCGCACGCTGGCCGAGCTCCGCTCGCTCCAGGACTGGGTCGTGCGCTTCGGGGCCTCTCGTGCCGAAGGCGTGGCCGAGGTCGCAGGCGTCGGCGGCTTCGTCAAACAGTACAACGTGGTCGTCGACCCGAGCCGGTTGCGGGCGCAGGGCATCACCCTGGCGAAGCTCCGGGACGCGATCCGGGCGAGCAACGCCGACGTAGGCGGCCGCACCGTCGAGCTCTCCGAGTTCGAGTTCGTCGTCCGTGGCCGCGGGTACCTCAAGAGCATCGCCGACATCGAGAGCATCGTCCTGAAGACAGAGGCGGGCACGCCCCTGCGGGTGAAGGACGTCGCCCGGGTCGAGCTCGGTCCCGACGAGCGCCGCGGCATCACCGAGATGAACGGGGAGGGCGAGGTCGCCGGCGGCATCATCCTCCAGCGCTTCGGGGCCAACGCCCTCGACGTTATCGCGAGTGCCAAGGCGCGCCTCGCCGAGGTCGCCGCGAGCCTGCCCAAGGGCACCGAGATCCTGCCTGTCTACGACCGGTCGCACCTCATCGAGGCGGCCATCGAGACGCTCAAGGGGACCCTGATCGAGGAGAGCGCCATCGTCGCCCTCGTCTGCGTCGTGTTCCTGCTCCACGTCCGCAGTGCGCTGGTCGCGATCCTGATGCTGCCGGTCGGCATCCTAATGGCGTTCGCGGGCATGAAGGCGCTGGGCTTGGGCGCCAACATCATGAGCCTGGGCGGCATCGCCATCGCGGTCGGCGCCATGATCGACGCCGCCATCGTCATGATCGAGAACGCCCACAAGCACCTGGAGCGGGCGGACCCTGGCAAGCCCCGGGTCCAGGTCCTGATAGAGGCCGCCTCCGAGGTCGGTCCCTCGCTGTTCTTCTCGCTCCTCATCATCACGGTCAGCTTCCTGCCCATCTTCACCCTGGAAAGCCAGGAAGGGCGTCTGTTCGGGCCGCTGGCCTTCACCAAGACGTTCGCGATGGCGGCGGCGGCGGTGCTGTCGGTGACGCTGGTTCCGGCGCTGATGGTGCTGTTCGTGCGCGGCCGCATCGTGCCCGAGCACCGCAACCCGGTGAACCGGCTCCTGATCTGGTTCTACCGTCCCATCATCGCAGGGGTCCTGCGGGCGCGGGTGCTGACCATCCTGATCGCGCTGGGCGTTCTCGGCGCCTCGGTCTGGCCGGCCCTGCAACTCGGGTCCGAGTTCATGCCCGATCTCGACGAGGGCACCCTGATGTACATGCCGACCACCCTGCCGGGCATCTCGGTGACCAAGGCCGGCGAGCTTTTAGGGAGACAGGACACCATCCTGAAGAGCTTCCCGGAAGTCCTGTCCGTCTACGGCAAGGCCGGACGGGCCGCGACCGCGACGGACCCGGCGCCCTCCGAGATGTTCGAGACCATCGTCAACCTGAAGCCGAAGGCGGAGTGGCGCCCGGGCGTGACGCTGGCGAGCCTCAAAGCCGAGATGGATGCCGCGCTCCAGTTCCCCGGTGTCTCCAATGCCTGGACCCAGCCGATCCGCGCCCGCATCGACATGCTCGCCACCGGCATCCGGACCCCCGTCGGCATCAAGGTGCTCGGAACCGACCTCGCCGAGATGGAGAAGGTCGCCCGCCGGGTCGAGGCGGTGGTGAAGGCGGTGCCGGGCACGTCGAGCGCCTATGCCGAGCGCGTCCAGGGCGGGTACTTCCTCGACATCACGCCCGACCGGGAGGTTCTGGGCCGCTACGGCCTATCGGTCGGGGACGTGCAGGACGTGATCGCCATGGCGCTCGGCGGCGAGAGCGTCACCAACACGGTCGAGGGCCGCGAGCGCTACACCGTCAACGTGCGCTACCCGCGCGCCTTCCGGTCGAGCCCACAATCCATCGCGACCGAGGTGCAGGTGCCCATCGCGGGCGGAGGCACGGTCCCCTTGGGCGAAGTCGCCAAGGTGGCACTGACCCGGGGGCCGACCCAGATCCGGACCGAGAACGGGCAACTCGCGGTCTTCATCTACGTCGATGTCTCGGGACGGGACCTTGGCGGCTACGTGGCCGATGCACGGGCGGCTGTTACCGGCGAGGTGAGCCTGCCACCCGGGACCACCCTCCAGTGGAGCGGGCAGGTCGAGTACCTCGACCGCGCCACGGCCCGGCTCAAGATCGTGGTGCCCCTGACCCTCCTGACCGTGTTCCTGCTGCTCTACCTCAACTTTCGCCGGCTGACTGAAACCCTCATCGTGATGCTGTCGCTGCCCTTCGCACTGGTGGGCGGCGTCTGGCTGATGTGGTGGTTGGGCTTCAACCTATCGGTCGCCGTGGCCGTGGGCTTCATCGCGCTCGCCGGGGTCGCCGCCGAGACCGGGGTGATCATGCTGGTCTACCTCGACCATGCGCTGGCCGAGATCCGGACGGAGTGCGAGCGGGATGGGCGCGCCCTATCGCGAAATGACCTGAGGCGGGCGATCATGGTCGGCGCGGTCGAGCGGGTGCGGCCCAAGATGATGACCGTGGTCGCCATCATAGCCGGGCTGTTGCCCATCCTGTGGAGCACCGGCTCGGGCTCCGAGGTCATGCAGCGCATCGCGGTGCCGATGATCGGCGGCATGGTGTCGTCGACCGTCCTGACCCTCGTCGTGATCCCGGCGGTATACGGGCTGGTGAAGGGATGGGGACTGCCGAGATCCGACATGCAGCCGGAACCCGTCGAGGGGCACACGATGCCCTTGGCCGCGGAATGACAACGAGGACGAGACCATGCTGGTGGTCGACGACGAGCCGACGGTTAGGCATGTTGGTCTCCGACATTCTCGAAGACCTCGCCTAACCCGACATCGAGGGTCGCTCGCATCCGGTCGATGATCGAGGAGAGCCGGTAGGAGGCATGGGGCTCCGGCCAACCGATCCCGGGCTTACCTCCGAAGGGGCCCGGGGTGCTTCTCCGACGGCATCGTCTCGCGCACGTGGTGCCGGACCAAGGAGGGGCTGAACGGCTTCCCGATGAACGTCGCCCCATCGGGCAGGTCCCCGGGTTCAGGTCGCACATTGCCGGAGGCGACCACGATGGCGATGTGGGGCCACGTCACGGCCGTCCGCCGCGCCAGGTCGAAGCCGTTGTCCGGCCCGGGCATCTGCACGTCCGTGAACAGCAGCTGCACCTTGCCATGGTGCTCGTCGAGCACCCGCGTCGCCTGGGCGACGTCCATCGCCTCAAGAACCACGAAACCGGCATCCTCCAGGATGTCGGACACATCCATCAGGATGAGGGCGTCGTCGTCGACCACGAGGACATGGGGGGCATCGGCGGGGTCAGGCAGGGGCATGGATACCAAAGGCCGGCCTGGCCGGTAGGTTGCCGCATAACATAGGTTTCTTTTGCGCCATCGGAGCATGGTTGCCTAGCGCCGTTTCCGTAGGTCCCGTGGATGCGGGCCCCTAGTGGTTGAAATCTGACGCTTGGTACCCATTCGCGAGGTCAGCTTGGGGTGGGAAGCAGCTTGGCTGCTTTCAGTCGCGAGACGTTCTTAAGCGGACCTAGGATGACCCGCCGACTCCGGATGAACGGTCCAACCCATCGCATGGTCGAAGTTCGTTGAAGTCGGATGCCGACATCATCAGAGGCGATGCGACCGGCACGAAAGTGCTCTGCCTCGGGAGACAGCGTGATTCACGATTGCAAAGCCCCGGTCACGCGACATCTCGTGCTGGTCCGGCATGGCCAGAGCGTAGCCAACCGATCCGGCCTGTTCACGGGATTGCTGGACTCGCCCTTGACCGAGCAGGGCCGGATGGAAGCCGAGGCAGCCGGGCGGCGTTTGGCCGAGCGCAGCTGGCGCTTTTCCGCAGCCTTCACCTCGACGCTGACGCGGGCGATCGTGAGCGGCCGGCTTATTCTCGATGCGCTCGGGCAACCCGGATTGGTCCCCCAACGCTTCGCCGCGCTCGACGAGCGAGACTACGGCGACCTCAGCGGGCTCGACAAGATCGCCGCCGATGCGCGCTGGGGGGCGGAGCGGATCGAGACCTGGCGCCGCTCCTACGCCGAGGCGCCGCCGAACGGTGAGAGCCTGCGCGATACCGTCGCCCGCATCGTCCCATGCTACCTCCGAACCATCCAGCCGGCGGTTATGGGCGGAGACGTGCTCGTCGTCGCCCACGGCAATTGCCTGCGGGCGCTTGTCATGGCGCTTGAAGACCTGAGCCCCGCGGAGGTCGAGCACCTTGAACTCGCGACGGGCTCCGTCAGGATCTATGAGCTTGCTGCGGACACGACGATCAAGGCCCGCTGGATCGACGGGTGAATCCGCCTGTCGGCCCTCCACAATGGGTCTCCGCAAACTCTGAAGGGGTCCTGCTTTCATCTATTTCAGTGATGGCAAGCATCTAATCATTCCGTTGGAGTGAATGAACGGGCCCTGGGATCCTCCGGCATCACATCGGAGCCATCCATGTCCGCGCCCAGACTTTTCTCCCACCCTCGATCGATGCACGCCTTGGCCGGCACGAGAGCCATCCTTCCGGGACTGGGCCTCTGCGTGGCGGTCACCGCCGCAGCGGTCGGCTTCGAGGCCGTCGAGGCGCATCTATTCGGTCGCGCTTGGCTCGAAGCCCTGGTACTGGCGATCCTGCTCGGGAGCGCGATTCGCACCGCCTGGACCCCGTCGCAGCGTTTCTTTCCCGGCATCGCCTTCGGGGCCAAGACCGTGCTGGAGATCGCGGTCGTCCTGCTCGGGGCGTCGCTCAGCCTCGCGACGATCCTCGCCGCCGGACCGGGCCTGCTCTTCGGCATTGCGGGCGTCGTCGCGGTGGCGATCCTGTCGAGTTACGGCATCGGCCGAGCGCTCGGGCTGCATCCGCGCATGGCGATCCTCGTGGCCTGCGGGAACTCGATCTGCGGCAACTCGGCGATCGCGGCCACGGCACCGGTGATCGGCGCCGACGGCGAGGACGTCGCCGCCTCCATCGCCTTCACCGCGGTGCTGGGCGTGCTGGTGGTGCTCGGCCTACCGCTGCTGGTGCCGCTGCTCGGTCTGTCGCCGATGCAGTACGGCGTGCTCGCCGGCCTCACCGTCTACGCTGTTCCGCAAGTCCTCGCCGCCACCGCGCCGGTCGCGGCGCTCAGCGTCCAGGTCGGAACCCTGGTGAAGCTCGTCCGGGTGCTGATGCTAGGCCCGGTCGTCCTGATGCTCTCGCTCGGCGCAAGCCGGCTGCGCGAGGAGACCGACGAGGCCGCCCCCGGCGTCACCGCTGGCGACCGCCCTGCTCGCGCCGGCCTCGCGATCCACCGCTTGGTGCCGTGGTTCATCCTCGCCTTCCTGGCGCTCGCGGGCCTTCGCTCGGCCGGGCTGGTTCCGCAGGTCGCGCTCGCGCCGATGTCGGAGACCGCCAATCTGCTCACCGTGGTCTCGATGGCGGCGCTCGGCCTCGGGGTCGATGTGCGCAGCGTCGCCAAGGCCGGGGCGCGGGTGACCCTGGCGGTGGTCGCCTCGCTCGTCGCACTCGGCGCCGTCAGCCTCGGTCTGATCCGCGTGCTGGGCCTCGCTTGAACCGATCGGATGCGCCCGAGGCCCGGTCAGGCCCCGGCGAGGCAGGGCGAGACGAAGAGCTCCCCGCGATAGGCCCCGCGCAACGTGCGCACGGACACGATCAGCCAGAGTAGGGTCAGCAGGCCGACGAGGCCCGCTCCGAGCCAGGCGAACCCGCTGAGTGCCGTCACTTCGCCGATCCGCAGGGTGGCCAGGGCATAGACGCCGAGCGGGAAGATGTAGCCCCACCAGCCGAGGTTGAACGGAACGCCGGCGCGTAGGTAGCGCACGGTGACGGCGAGCGAGAGCAGAAACCACCAGGCGCCGTAGCCCCAGAGGATCAGCGCGCCGATCAGGCCCGTGATCCTGAGGATCTCGGGCGCGCCGGCAAAACCGCCTGCCGCGAGGATCGGGCCACCGGCCTGCCCCAGCACGAGCAGGCCGAGCGCCCCGGTTCCGAGCGGACCGAGGGAGAGCCAGCTCGATGCGGCCATCTCACGCGGTGGCAAGTTGTGCAGCGCCATGCGCAGCACCAGGATCGCCAGGATGCTCAGCGCCAGCGGGACCGAGACGCCCCAGAGCACGAAGCTCGTGACGATGACGGCGAGTTGTTGGCTCTCGCCGCTCAAGGCTGGAGCGAGCAGGCCACCGGAGACGGCGACGACCTCGGCTGTCACCACTGGCAGCAGCCATACGGCCGTCATCTGGTCGATGCGGTGCTCCTGACGGGTGAACATCAGGTAAGGGATCGCGACAGCACAGATCAGAGCGAGCGCCACGTCGAACCACCACAGTGGCAGTGCGATTCGGACGGTCTCTGCGCCGAGATAGGGCGGACCGAATATCAGCAGCCCGTTCAGCAGCGTCGCCAGTGCCATCGGGATCGCCCCGAAGAACATCGACACCGTCGAGTGTCCGAAGATCCGTCGGGCGCCATCGAAGTAGAAGATCCAGCGCGCGCCGTAGACTAGGCAGAAGGTGGCGAAAAGCACGACGGAGGCGAGCCAGAGCCCGAGCGGCACAGGGGCCAGCAGGGCATGCGTCTCCGGCAGACGGTCGAGGGCCAAGGCGACCACGCCAGTGCCCATCACCACGGTGAACCAGTTCGGCGTGAATTGTCGGATCACGTCCCGCGGATGCTGGAGGCGCGAGAGCGGCTTTAGGCCTGTGCTGATCGCCAGCAGACTGGATTCGGACACGGGGCGCTCTTGGGCTTCGGAGGGTCAACGCACCGGCTCTAGCACGACCCCGCATCGCGCGCCGCCGCGATAAACATCAACTCGCAAGCGGCGCTTAATCATCAAAACAATCGATTAAAACTAGCTAATCAAACCATTAGTATGAATGGTTGTCGGCCGCTACCTTCTTGTCATCACGAACCGACGTGACGACCCGACCAGAAGGATATCGACCATGACCCGTACGATCGCTGCCGTCGCCCTCGCCGCCTCCGCCCTCGTCGGCATGACGGGCCTCTCGCAGGCCCAGGGCCTCCGCGCTCCGCAGGTCCGCTTCATCACCAGCCCATCCGCACCGATCTACGGCGACGCCGATGGCGCCAACGCCAAGAACCCGGCACTCCCGGCCTACGCCCGTGGCCGCGGCCAGGAGACCGGCGGCCCGGCGCGGGAACTGATCGGTCGCTGACAGCGCCCCCTTGGCCGCCGGGCATCCGTCCGGCGGCACGTGAAGCCTTCGAACACCCGAATGACAGGGAGATCCATCATGACCCGACCCACCTTCGAGACCACTGACGAGGCCCGGCAGGGCGAGACCAGCGGTCATATGCGCTGGGTCCTGTTCTGGACGGTCGCCCTGACTGTCGCCGCCGTCGGCACCGCCTGGCTGACGATCATCTGATCCGGCCGCCCGCCATTGATCGGAGATCGGAAATCTTCGGATGATCGCAATCGGAGATCGTTCAGATCTCTAACGATCATTGGGTGGAATAATCATCTCGCTGTAGCATCTCGTTCACGGAGAGGACGCCTCTTTGCCGGGATGACATGGATCGACGACCCGAGTTTCCGGCGGCGAGACCGAACCGTCCCGACCGACGCCAATGCCGTCCGCCGACGGCGACACCGAGATCCAGCGACCGGCCGACGCGGCCCAACAAACGATTCCAGGGAGACATCATGCGCCATCTGCACGAACCGTTGAACCGCCGCCTCGTCCTGGGTGGCCTAGGGGTCGGCAGCCTCGCCGCCGCCATGCCGGCCTGGGCCGCGGGCTCGGTGAAGCTTCCGCTGCCCGGCGGCCCGGACGAGCGGGCGCTGACCACCGCCTTTCCGGGCAAGGCCGAGATGATCCTTCAACGCACCCATCCGCCGCTGCTGGAGACGCCGTTCTCGGTGTTCGACGAGGGCGTGTTCACCCCTAACGACCGCTTCTACGTCCGTTGGCACTGGGCCTCGATCCCGACCGAAGTCGATGCCGGCACCTTCCGTCTTAAGGTCCACGGCCACGTCGATAAGGAACTCTCGCTCTCGCTCGACGCCATCGCCGGCCTGCCGCGCTTCGAGATCGCCGCGGTGAACCAGTGCTCGGGCAATTCACGCGGGCTGTTCGAGCCGCGGGTGCCCGGCGCGCAATGGGCCAACGGCTCGATGGGCAACGCCCGCTGGACCGGGGTACGCCTCAAGGACGTGCTCGAACGCGCTGGGGTGAAGTCCGGCGCCGTGCAGGTGCGCTTCAACGGCCTCGACGAGCCCGTGGTCGACGACGCGCCGGACTTCAAGAAGTCGCTCGATCTCGACCACGCCAACAATGGTGAGGTGATGATCGCCTACGCGATGAACGGCGAGCAGCTCCCGCTGCTCAACGGTTTCCCGCTCCGCCTCGTGGTGCCGGGCTGGTATTCGACCTACTGGGTCAAGATGCTGTCCGACATCGAGGTGCTGGACAAGCCCGACGACGGGTACTGGATGAAGACCGCCTACCGCATCCCGGACGTGCCGGGCGCCAACATCAAGCCCGGCCAGACCGGCTTCAAGACGGTGCCGATCAACAGGATGGTGCCGCGCTCCTTCGTCACCAACCTGACCGACGGCGCCAAGGTGGCGGCCGGAACGCCGGTGGCCCTTCGCGGCATCGCTTTCGGCGGCGATTGCGGGGTAAAGGCGGTCGACTTCTCCGGAGACGGCGGGGCGACGTGGTTTCCGGCGCAACTCGGCGCGGACGAGGGCCCCTACAGCTTCCGCCGCTTCGACGGCAGCCTGCCGGCGCTGGCCGCCGGCACCCATGCGGTTAAGGTCCGCTGCACCAATACCAACGGCGTCGCCCAGGGCATGGACCAGGTCTGGAACGCCAACGGCTTCATGCAGAACGGCATAGAGACCGTGTCCTTCCAGGCCGCTTGAGGAGACCAGCCATGAACCCGATCCGCCCTGCGGCCCTCATCGCCGCGCTCGCCTTGTCTCCTCTGGTGGCGCTCGCCGCCCCGGCCCCCGAGCCGATGCGCTTCACCTCGCAATCCATTGCGATGCCGACCTCCGACCGGATCTTCCCCGACGGGCCGGGGGCCGAGGCCGTCAACAACAACTGCCTTGCCTGCCACTCGGCCGGGATGGTGCTGACCCAGCCCAAGCTCACCAAGGCGCAGTGGACCGAGACCGTGAACAAGATGGTTCACGTCTACAAGGCACCGGTCGATCAGGCCGACGTGCAGACCATCATCGATTACCTCACGGCGTTGAAGCCGACGCCCTGAACCCCCGATTCCCGAGGCCGCCGCGCTTTTTTCGCCGGCCTCGGGGAATAGACCGCGCCTTCCGGCGTCTCCTCAGGGCGATGCACGGCCGGCCCGGCCTTGCACGACGGATTTCCGATTTCGAACCAGCCCTCACGGCAGGCCCCGGCCGCCGAACGAGCGCGCATGCCCGAGAGACACGCTTCATGACCCATATCCGCACCAGCCTGCGCGCCCTCGTCGCCGGAGCCGCCTTGCTCCTCGCCCAGGGCCAGCCCGGGTTCGCCGCCGGTTTCGACGGGGCGATCAAGAACAACGCGCTGGCGCTGAACGCCGCCGGTACGGTCGCCGCTGTGTCGAACAGCGAAGAGAGCGCCGTCATCGTCTACGACGTCGCCAAGGGCACGGTGCTGCGCCGCCTCGACGGCTTCGTGACCCCGCGCAACATCGTGTTCGCGCCGGACGGCGCCCGCTTCTACGTCTCCGACAGCGGCACCGGCCGGATCACGGTCTACGAGACCGCCACCGGCAAGGAAGCCGGCGTTCTCGCCGCGGGCCCCGGCGCGTTCGGCACGGTGCTCTCGGCCGACGGGACCAAGCTCTACGTCAATAACGAGGCCGCGAGCACGCTGACCGTGTTCGACACCAGGACCATGCTCGCCGAGGCTGTGATCCCCGGCTTCGCGCAGCCGCGCCAGGGCGTGAAGTTGTCGCCGGACGGCAAGACCGTGTTCGTGACGAACTTCCTCGGCGACAAGATCACGTTGGTCGATACCGCCACCAACAAGATCACCGGCGAGATCGCCGGGTTCGACAAGCTGCGCGCCATCTCGATCACCAAGGACGGTAAGACGCTGTTTGCCGCCAACAGCGGCCGCAACACGATCGGCGTGGTCGATGTCGCCGCCCGTAAGGTCACGTCCGAGGTGGCGGTGGGCAAGGACCCCTACGGCGCCGCGCTGACCCCGGACGGGCGCTTCGTCTATTCGGGCAATCTCAAGGACAACTCCTTGTCGGTGATCGACACCGGCACCCTCAAGGTCGTCGCCACGGTGACCGGCCTGAACGAGCCGCGCCAGGCGATCGCGTTCTCGGCCGACAACGCCCACGCCTACGTCCTCAACCGCGACCTTAGCGTCGCCGTGGTGGACCGGGCGAAGAACGCGGTCATCTCGACCATGAAGCCCTGAGGCGTCGCGCGCCGGGTGCCTTCTCGGCTCCCGGCGCGTTCCCGATGTCGACACGTCACGAACGCAGGACAAAGACCCCATGCTCGGCCTGTTCCAGCGCAAGGACCGCCTCATCGTCCACGGAAAGGCGCCCTACAACGCCGAGCCGCCGCTCGATCGCCTGCGCGCGGCCTTCCTGACTGATCAGGCCGACTTCTACGTCCGCAGCCACGGTGACATCCCGGACCTCGACGCCGACAGCTACCGCCTGATTATCGACGGGATGGTCGCGACGTCGCTCGACCTCTCGCTCGCCGATCTCAAGGAACGCTTCGCGCCCGTCACCGTCACGGCGGTGATGCAATGCGCCGGCAACCGCCGGGCCGACATGCTGGCGGTGGCGCCGGTCTCCGGCGACCCGTGGGCGCCCGGCGCCATCGGCAACGCGGAATGGACCGGCGTGCGCCTCGCCGAGGTGCTGCGCGCGGCCGGCCTCGACGCGGGGGGCGCACGTCACGTCGCCTTCGAGAGCCACGACCGGATCGCCCATACGGACACGCGCTTCGGCGCCTCGATCCCGCTCGCCAAGGCTCTCGCCCCCGAGACGCTGCTCGCCTTCGCGATGAACGGCGAGCTTCTCGCCCCCGAGCACGGTCACCCGCTGCGTGTTGTGGTGCCGGGCTTTGCCGGCATCCGCAGCCCGAAATGGCTCGCCCGCATCACGGTGCAGGATCACCCCTCCAACAACCCGATGCAGGCCGACGACTACAAGCTGTTTCCGCCCGACGTGACCGCCGAGACCGCGGACCCCGCCCACGGCATCACCATCGAGGCGATGCCGCTCAACAGCGCGATCTGCGAGCCCGCCCGCGGCGCGGCGTTGAAGGCCGGCCGGCACGCGATCCGCGGCTACGCCATCGCCAGTGACCGCGCGGTCGCCCGCGTCGATGTCTCGACGGATGGCGGTCGCAGCTGGGCGCAGGCCCGGATCGACCGCGACGCCGACGCACCCTACGCCTGGACGTTCTGGGAGATCGAGCGCGAGCTGACGACCGGCGAGCACGAACTCGCGGTACGGGCCTGGGATTCCGCCGGCCAGACCCAGCCTGCGGCGCCGGACGACACCTGGAACTACAAGGGCTACCTCAGCGCCGCCTGGCACCGGGTGCGGGTAACGGTGGCCTGACCGTCACGCCCAGAGCAGGGCGGTGGCAGCGAGGCCCGAGATCGCGATGAGCAGGGCCGCAACCCCGACGGTGAGGATGCGCGGCATCATCGGGATCTCGGCATGAGCGAGTCGCGCCCGGATCGCTCGGTCCCGCCATGCGGCGCCGGCGAACGAGGCGAGCGCACAGGCGATCAGCGTGAGCGACAGCACCTTCAGTGGCCAGACCGCCAGCACCTCTCGCAGGAAGCGCTGCGCGGCCAGGCCGACGCCGAGGAAGGCGAGCCCGGTGCGAAGCCACGCCACGAAGGTGCGCTCGGCTGCCAGCACCGTGCGGTCCTCGGCGAGCCTGACCCGCGGGTCGTCGGGGGGAACGGGTTTCGCGGGCTCGCTCATTCGGCATCCGCCGTTGCGATCAAATCGAGCAGCGCGTCGGCGGCCCGGCTGCGGTAGCGCTCCTTGTGGCGCAGTACCCGGAACGGCCGGCTCGGCAGGGCGAACGCCGCCCGTACCAGGGTCCCGGCTCGAAGCGCTGCGGCGACCACGGTCTCGGACAGCACGGCGGCCCCGCCCCCGGCCTCGACGGCGGCGCGGACCGCCTCGTTCGAGGGCAATTCGAGTGTGACTTGGAGTTGAGCCGCAGCGAGGCCGGCCGCACCCAGCGCCGCCTCAAAGGCCGAGCGGGTTCCCGATCCCCCCTCGCGCAGCACCCAGTCGGCCCCGGCGAGGTCCTTGGGTTCAAGGGCGGTCGCTCCGGCGAAGGGATGGCCTGGGGCGACCACGAGGACGAGCTGGTCATGAGCAATGGTGGTGCTCGCGAGCGTCGGGTCGTCCAGCGCCCCCTCGACGAAGCCGAGTTCGGCCTGCCCGGCGCGGACCGCATCGGCAGCGTCGGTGGTGTTGCCCACCGCCAGCCGGATGGCGATCTCAGGGTAGGCCCGGCGGAAGGCGACAAGGTGGCGCGGCAGCCAGTCGCTGGCGATGGTCTGGCTGGCGTAGAGGGCCAGCGTCCCGCGTCGCATGCCGCTGAGGTCGGCGAGCACCAGCTCGGCGGCCTCGGCCCGGGCGAGCACCGCGCGGGCCTCGACGAGGAACACGCGTCCCGCCTCGGTCAGCTCGATCCCGCGGCCGACCCGATGGAACAGCTTGGTCGCGTGTCGTCCCTCGATATTGGCGATCGCCGTGCTGACCGCCGACTGCACGAGGTTCAGCGCCTCGGCAGCCCGGGTTACGTGCTGCCGCTCGGCCACCGCCACGAAGATGCGGAGTTGGTCGAGGGTCATGGTTGCCGCGGCGGAACCGGCAATCCACGGACCTGCGCGTCAACCGCCTGCGCGACGGTCAAAAGCCGCGCTTCGTCGGTGCGACCGGTGACGACGTAGGACATGCCGCCATCGACCCAGGAGAAGGCGGCGACGTCGCCCTCGCGGGCGAAGCGGAACACCGTGCGGCCATCCGCATCGCCTACGCGGCTGTAGAGCGTCAGCCGGGTGCCGTGATCGTCATCGTACATCAGCATCGCGGCGGATTCGGAACCCGCCGGCAGCAGCCGGCCCCCCATCAGGCGGAAGCCGTAGGCCGTGAGGTCGGGGGTGGTCACCGCCCGGCCGAGGCGCTTCGAGAGCCACGTCACGAGGTGTGGCTTCTCATCGGCGCGCACCTCCACTGGATGCACCGCCTCGACCACGTAGGTGCGGAAGGCCGCCACCGCGTCGTCGGTCGCCGGCTCGGTTCGCGCGAGCGTGACCGTGGGTACCTGCCGCGCGGCATGGCCGAACCAGCCGGCGGCACCGCCAACCGCGAGGCAGAGCACGGCCGCAGCCGCGACCGGAAGCCAGCGCCCGGTTATCGGGCGATGTCGCGAGCGGATGTTGGCCACCCGGAGCCGCGCCGGGATCGCCTCCTCGGCGATCGGCGCGAGGCGGGCACGCAAGCGCTCGCGCAGGGCGCGATCCGCCGAGACCTCGGCCGCCCGCGCGGGGTTTCCCCTGAGCCATGCCTCGACCAGTGCCTGCCGCTCCGGTTCGAGACGACCGTCGATCAGGCCGTGCAGGTCGTCCTCGCCGACCGGGCGTGGATCCCCGCTCATTTCACCCTCCTCAACAAGCCGGTTCGGCCCGTTTCCAGAAAACTTCGCATCCGCTCCCGGGCTCGGCTTAACCGCGACATCACCGTGCCCAGCGGTACTCCGAGCACCTGCGCCGCTTCCGCATAAGACAGATCCTCGACCGCGACGAGCAGTAGCACTGAGCGCTGCTCCTCGGGCAGGGCGTCGAGTCCGGTGAGCACGTCGCGTGCCCCCATAACGGCCTCGGGGTCGGCACCCGGATCGGGCACCTGCTCCAAAGCCTCAGCGCCGACATCGATGCCGCGCCGGCCCCGGCGTCGAACAGTGCCGAGGAACAGGTTGCGCTCGATCGTGAACAGCCAGGCTCGCAGGTCGCCGTCGCGGCGACGTCCGGACCAGCCGGACAACGCCCGCTCCAACGTGTCCTGGACGAGGTCATCCGCCGCTTCGCGGTCCCGCAACAGTGCGACTGCGTAGCGCCGCAACGCTGGGATCTGCGGTTCGATGAGGGCGGCGATCTCGTCCACGAGGCTTTACCGATCAGGGCTTGGCGATGTGCCATGCACCGTTGAGGAATCCGTCGCCGGTGATGTCGCCGGGCTTCGTATCCTTGGCGAAGGTGTAGAGCGGCTTGCCCTTGTAGGCCCACTGCATCGTGCCGTCGTCCCGCGTCACCATCGTCCAGTCGCCACTAGCAGCCGAGCCGGAGGCGGCCATCAGGGCCGGCCAGTTGGCGGCGCAGGGGCCGTTGCACATCGACTTGCCGCCCATGTCCTTGTCGAAGGTGTAGAGGGTCATGCTCTTGGCATCGACGAGCGCCGGCCCCTTGGCAGTCTCGGCCGTCATCGCAGGCGCAGCGGCCTGGGCGGCGGCGGCGGAGAAGGCGAAGGCCGCAAAGGCAGCGCGGATCAGCATGGTGTGCATGAGTGAGGTCTCCCGCGGTCGACCATGACCGCATCGGGAGAGATGCCGAACGGGCGCGTCTATTCCACTGACACACGAAAAAGATTGGTGACGTCAGCGTGACCGCCGACTCGTCCTCAACCACGGCATACGGCCGTCACCCAGGAGCAGTCAGAGGAATGATGCGGCGGCGTCACCACTCTGAAAGGCGGAGATCCGAGATCATGCCCTCGCACGGCGAGATCGACTGCAACGTCTGCTTTCGAGAGATACGTTGGCTTGCTCTTACGGCGTAGTTGGGTCGGAAGCGGACGGTATCAAGCGTCAGGTTTCGACCACTAGGCCTCGGGGTCGATATCCGACGTTTCAGGCCCTCCTCCACAGGGATCTCGGCGTGGATGCGACCATTGCGGGCAACAAAGGTGCGGGTTCTCCTTGGCTCGCCGCTCACCGCGGGGGAACGGGCGAGGATCCGAACGGGTTCTTCGGCTCTGCCGCATGAGGCGGTGAGTGTCCCGAGCCAGCAACCGTCAAGGGACCGATCCAGGAGTTCGGGCGCATGAACCAGTCCTCTCCGTCCGCCCGTGCCGGTATCATGGCGCGCCTCGGCAAGCGGGAGATCGGTCTGCCCGTGACGCTGTTTTGCGTCGCCGCCCTCATCCTCGGGTTTGGTCTCCTGGCCGACAAGGTCATGGAGGGCGGCACGATGGGGTTCGACACCCGCGTCGCCCACTTCTTCCGTCCACCCGGCGCGGCTGGTCCGATTGGACCGGATTGGCTGCACGAGATGGCCCGGGACGTGACCTCCCTGGGCAGCATGGTGGTCCTCTGCTTCCTCATCGCGGCTGTGGCAGGGTACCTGCTCCTGATCCGCAAGCAGGGGGCCGCGGTCCTGGTGGTGGGATCGATCCTGGGCGGGACGGTCATCAGCTTCGGGCTGAAACTCCTCTTCAACCGGCCCCGACCCGAGATCCCCGGCGGCATCCAGGTGTTCACCGCCAGCTTCCCTAGCAGCCACGCCATGCTCTCCGCCGTGACTTACCTGACACTCGGCGCCCTCATGACGCGCGTGGCGGCGGGCGCTCGCCTGAAGGCGTACTTCATGGGGCTGGCCGTCTTCCTCACGGTCGTCGTCGGGCTGAGCCGGGTCTATGTCGGGGTCCACTACGCGACCGACGTGCTGGCAGGCTGGTGCGTGGGGTCGGCCTGGGCGGTCCTGTGCTGGGTCGTGGCCCTCCAGCTTCAGCGACGCGGTCAAGTCGAGAAGCCCGACCATGTCGCGGGCGAGGCCGGCATCGAGGCATAGGACCCCATGCGCCGTTCTTCCTAAACGCATCCTCCGCCTGACTGAAGGGACGGACGCATCCCAGCATTCGTTCAATTAGCAGGACCGCATCGTCCATGCCTGCGGCCAGGCCGTTCGACCATTACGGGCACGACCGAAATGACGCCGTTAAGGGACCCGTAGGGCGGCCCGATCAAGCGGCGCTGGTGGTCTCGGCCCGCCCGGCTTGCCGACTGCCTCCCAAGCTATCAAGGCGGCCCCGAGGCTGATCCAGATATCGGCCATGTTGAAGGTGAACCAATGCACCTCCGCCGGGTGCAGGTCGAGGAAGTCCGTGACGCGGCCGTCCACCCATCGGTCGATGAGGTTTCCCAGTGCACCGCCGGTCATGATGGCGAAACCAACTCCTTCCGACGCTCCGGTCGCGCGGAATGCCAACCGGGCAACGTAGGCCGTCAGCATTCCCTGAAGCGCAAGAAGGACGACCAAGGACGTCGCGTCATGCGCCGGAAGCAGGCTGAAGCTGATGCCATGATTGAACGCGAGCCTGAGGTCGAGCATCGGCAGTACCGCGTGCACGGTTTCGTCGGAAAGCCTGTCGACCGCCAGCGCCTTGGTCCACAGGTCGGTGCCCGCCGCGGTCACAGCGATTACGACGAGGGCGCCGAACCCGGCCCTTTCCCGTATGAGACGCATCGGCTCAAGCCCGGAGCAGGCGAAGGGCGTTGGCCGTCACCAGGACGGTCGCCCCGGTATCCGCCAGGATGGCCGGCCATAGCCCAGTGATGCCTGCGAGCGTCGTCACCAGGAACACGGCCTTGAGCCCCAGCGAGATGGCCACGTTTTGGTGGATGTTGCCGAGCGTCGCCCGGGACAGCGCCACGAGGGCGGCCACGTCCGATACCCGGTCGTTGAGGATGGCCGCGTCAGCCGTCTCCAGTGCCGCGTCTGTGCCGCCGCCCATGGCAATGCCGACGCTGGCGGAGGCGAGCGCGGGGGCGTCGTTGATGCCGTCGCCGACCATAGCGACCGGGCCGACCTCCTTCAACGCGCCGATCTCGGCGAGCTTGTCGGCCGGCAGCAGGTCGGCCCGGACCGATAGTCCCAGGCCCTTGGCGATGGCCTCGCCGGTGCGCCGGTTGTCGCCGGTCAGCATCACGCATTCGACCCCAAGCCGGCGCAGGGCCGCGACGCCGGCGGCCGCATCCTGTCTGGGCTCGTCCCGGACCGCCACGACGCCGAGCGCCTCTCCGTCCCGAACCACGACGACGGCGGTCTTGCCGGCTTCCTCAAGGGCCTGCACCGTCGCTTCCGCTTCCGGCGAGAGGCTGGCCAGCGTCGCGGCGTGGCGCGGGGATGCCACCGCGACCGTGCGACCGGCGACCGTGGCCTGGACGGCCTTGCCGGGAACCGCACGGGCATCGCGTACGGGGCGCAGGGGGATGGCGTCGGCCTCCGTACGTTCGAGGATCGCACGAGCGATGGGGTGGCTCGATCCGGCCTCCACCGTCGCCGCGAGCCCGAGCAGGGTGCGATCCGTCATGTCCGGGGCAAATGGGAGGACGTCGGTGACCCTTGGACGCCCTGCCGTGAGCGTCCCCGTCTTGTCGAACGCGACGGTACGCACCCGTCCGATGGTCTCCAGGGCGGCGCCGCCCTTCACCAGCAGTCCCCGCCGCGCTCCGGCGGCAAGACCCGAGGCGATGGCGGCCGGGGTCGAGAGCACGAGGGCGCAGGGGCAGGCGATGAGGAGCAACGCCAGTCCGCGATAGATCCAGGTGCCCCAGTCGGCGCCGAGCAGCAGCGGCGGGCCAAGCGCCGCCAGCGCGGCGACCGCGAAGGCGACCGGGGTGTAGACGGCGCTGAAGCGGTCGATGAACCGGGCGGTCGGCGACTTCGAAGCCTGCGCCTCCTCCACCATGTGCAGAATGCGGGCGACGGTGTTGTCCGACGGCATCCGGGTGACCCTGACCTGCAGGGCCCCGTCCGCATTGACGCTGCCGGCATAGACGGCGTCCCCGACCTCCTTTGGCCGGGGCACCGATTCCCCCGTGATCGGGGACTCGTCAAGGCTCGACGTGCCGTCCGTGACCTCGCCGTCCGCAGGGACGCGGTCACCCGGGCGCACCAGCACGGTTTGGCCGATCACCAGGGAGGCGGCCGCCACCTCACGCACGGCGCCGTCCCCCTCGACCAGGCGCGCCGTCTTCGGCACCAGGCCCACGAGGGCCTTGATGCCGGCCCGGGACCGGCCCGCCGCAAAGCCTTCGAGCATCTCGCCAACGGTGAAGAGGAGGACCACCACCGCCGCTTCCTCGGCGGCATGGATGGCGAGCGCCCCGATGGTGGCGACCGACATCAGCATCTCGATGGAGAAGGGCGAGCCGTTGCGGGCGGCGGCGATGGCGCGGCGTCCGTAGAAGGCGAGACCCAGGAGCGCGCCGGGCCAGTAGGCGTATTCCCCGGCCAGCCCGGGCCGAACCGTCTGCAGGAGAAATCCGCTTGCGAACAGGACGGCGATGCCCAGCGCCAAAAGCCCCTTGCGGCTGCGCCAGGCGGGGGACTCCGCCTCCTCCTCGACGATGGCCGAGGCCGCGATGCCCGTTGCCTGTGAGCGGGCGAGGTCGGCCGCGGTCGGCAGGGACCCGACGCCATAGCCGAGCCCCGTGATCCGGTTCTCCAGGTCCGCCCTGGGTGTCGAGCCCTCGTCGAGCACGAGGTCGAGGACCTGGGCCGTGTAGTTCACGCGGACGTCGCGGACGCCGGGCATGCGGGTTACCGCTGTTTCGATCTTGGTCGCGCAGCTCGGGCAATCCATGCCCTTCACGCGGTAGCGCAGCGCGGCGCCTGCGGGGACCGCTCCCGATGTTCCTGGCCCTGACATGGCAAGCTCCGTCGACCCGGGCCTCGCGCCGAAGGGTCTGAGGCCCTACATGCACCCTGTAGCAACTACAGGGTCAAGGCCATGGCGCACGCACCCCCCATGACCATCGGCGACTTGGCCGCGGCGACGAACACCCGCGTCGAGACGATCCGGTGGTACGAGAAGGTGAAGCTCCTGCCGGCGCCGGAAAGGTCGGCGGGCAACTACCGTCTCTACGGTCCGGAGCACCTGCGCCGCCTGAGCTTCATCCGGCGGGGACGGGACCTCGGCTTCACGGTCGACCAGATCCGGGAGCTTCTCGCCATGGCCGACGACCGCGACCGGTCCTGCGCCGAGGTCGACACCATCGCCCGCGCCCACCTGGCGCAGGTCGAGCGCAAGCTGGCCGACCTGACCCGGTTGGCGCATGAGCTGCGCGACGTCATCGGTCAGTGCGGCTGCGGGTCCGTCGCCGACTGCCGCATCATCGAGGCTTTGTCTCCCCACGGGGATCCGTCCTGAGGATGGATCGGCCCCGTCGGCATCAGGTGGAAGTGCGTCCTCCCGCCGATGTTGCAGAGGCAGTACAGAAGGTAGACGCAGGCCGGGATGGCGATGAGGGCCAGGGCGAACGCCCGGCCGGCCGCGCGACGGACGTGGGGCCTGACGCGGCGTCGGCGACGTGGGCCGCCGCCGCCCCAGTCGGCGATGGTTCGGGCGACCTTCTTGCTCATGCCGACCCTCCTACTCGGCGGCGCGGAGATGCGGTTGGACCGGCATGGGCCGATCCTTCCTCTCGGGAGCGACCGCATCGGCAAACCTAGCGTAGAGAGCCGGCAGGACGACGAGGGTCAGCAGGGTCGCCGAGATGAGCCCGCCGATGACCACCGTCGCAAGGGGACGCTGGATCTCTGCCCCGGTCTCGGTCGCCAGCGCCATCGGTACGAACCCGAGGGATGCCACCAGCGCGGTCATCGCCACAGGACGGAGCCGGGTCATGGCGCCCTCCATGATGGCCTCGCGCCTTGGCCGTCCCTCGGCGATGAGCTGCTTGATGTAGGTCAGCATCACCAGGCCGTTGAGCACCGCCACCCCGGACAGGGCGATGAAGCCGACGGCCGCGGGCACCGAGAACGGCATGCCACGCAGCCACAGGGCGGCGATGCCCCCGGTCAGTGCCAAGGGAACCGCGCTGAACACCAGGAGCGCGTCCCGGGCCGAGTTCAGGGCCGAGAACAGCAGCAGGAAGATCAGGAAGAAGCAGACCGGTACGACCACCATCAGGCGCTGGCGGGCGGAAGCCAGGTTCTCGAACTGTCCGCCCCAGGTCACGTAGTAGCCGGCCGGGAGCGACACCCCAGAGGCCACCTTGTCCTGCGCCTCGGCCACGAGCGAGCCGATGTCACGGCCCCGCACGTTGGCGGTGACCACGACGCGGCGCCGGCCGTTCTCGCGCGAGATCTGGTTCGGGCCCTCCGTCACCGAGAAGCTCGCGACCTGCTTCAGGAGCACCGACGCGGCGCGCCCGTTTGGTCCGGGAGGCAACGGCACCGGGATGTTCTCCAGGGCCTCGCGGTCCTCGCGCACCTTGTCGTTGAGGCGCACGACGATGGGGAAGCGTCGGTCGCCCTCGAAGACGACGCCCGCCTCGCGGCCCCCGATGGCCGCCCCGATGACGTCCTGGATCGCGGACGTGCTCAGTCCCAGGCGGGCCGCCTCGGCCTTGTTGATCCCGATCTCCAGAAACGGCAGACCGGCCGTCTGCTCGACCTTGACGTCGTCGGCGCCCTCGACCCCGCGCAGGATGGCGGCGATCTGGTTCGCGGCCGCGGTCATCGCGCCCAGATCATCGCCGAAGACCTTCACGGCGAGGTCGCCGCGGGTGCCGGCCAATAGCTCGTTGAAGCGAAGCTGGATGGGCTGGGAGAACTCGTAGACGTTGCCCGCGAGCGCCCCGAGGGCCTTCTCGATGCTCTCCTGCAACTCGGCCTTGGACAGGTCCGGGTCCGGCCATTCGGCTTGCGGCTTCAGGATGACGAAGGTGTCCGACGAGCTCGGCGGCATCGGGTCCGAGGCGACCTCGGCGGTGCCGGTCTTCGAGAAGACGTAGGCGACCTGGGGGAACCGGCCGATGGCCTGCTCGACCTTTAGCTGCATGGCCTGCGATTGCGACAGGGACGTCGACGGGATGCGCTGGGCGTTCAACGCGATGCTTTTCTCGTCGAGCTGCGGGATGAACTCTTGCCCCAGACCCCTGAACAGGACGCCGGCTCCGACGAGCAGCACCAGGGCGACCGCGACGAACAGCATGGGCACGCGCAGGGCGGCCCCGAGGACAGGGCGGTAGGCGGCCTTGATCGCCCGGACGAAAAGGTTGTCGGTCTCGGTGACCTTGCCGGTGATGACGATGGAGATCATCGCCGGGACGAAGGTGAGCGACAGGACGAAGGCCGCGACCAGGGCGATGATGACGGTGAGTGCCATTGGCTCGAACATCTTGCCCTCGACCCCGGTGAAGGTGAGGAGCGGCACGTAGACGAGGATGATGATGGCCTGCCCGTAGAGGGAGGGCTTGATCATCTCCTCGGCCGAGACCCGCACGGTGGCGAGGCGCTCCTCCAGGTCGAGCTTTCGCCCGAGTTCCCCTTGGCGTTCGGCGAGGTGGCGAAGGGCGTTCTCGGTGATGATGACCGCCCCGTCGACGATGAGGCCGAAATCGAGGGCCCCAAGGCTCATCAGGTTGGCGCTGATGCGCCCCTGGACCATGCCGGTCATGGTCATCAGCATCGCCACCGGGATGACGAGGGCCGTGACGATGGCCGCGCGGATGTTGCCGAGCAGCAGGAACAGGATCACCACGACGAGGGCGGCGCCCTCGGCCAGGTTCTTGGCGACCGTCCGGATGGTGGCCTCGACCAGGACCGTGCGGTTGAGGACCGTCTGGACCTCGACGCCGGGCGGGAGCGTGCGCCGGATGCCGGTCATGCGCGCGTCGACCGCGGCGGCGACGGTGCGGCTGTTCTCGCCGATGAGCATCAGGGCGGTGCCGATGACGACCTCCTGCCCGTCCTCGCTGCCCGACCCGGTGCGCAGATCGCGCCCGATCCGTACCTCGGCGACGTCGGAGATGCGGACCGGCACGCCGCCGCGCGTGGTCACGACGACGGAGCCGATGTCCTCCATGCTCTCCAAGCGGCCGGCGGCGCGCACGACGTAGCCCTCGCCGTTGTCTTCCAGGTAGCGCGCGCCCTGGTTGGCGTTGTTGGCCTCCAGCGCCCGGCCGATGTCGGCGAAGGACAGGTCGAGGGCCGTCAGCCTCATCGGATCGGGCTGGACGTGGTACTGCTTCTCGAAGCCGCCGATGCCGTCGACGCCGGCCACGCCCGGGACGGTCCTCACCTGTGGGCGGATGATCCAGTCCTGGACCGTGCGCAGGTAGGCCGTGCGTTCGAGCTCCGTCGAGAGCCTCTGGCCCTCGGGTGTGAGGTAGCTGCCGTCCGGCTGCCAACCGGGTTTACCGGGCTTCGAGACCTTGCGCTCAGCAGGTTTCGCGTAGTGCACCGACCACATGTAGATCTCGCCCAGGCCGGTCGAGATCGGCCCCATGCGCGGCTCGACCCCGGACGGCATCGCCGCCTCAGCCTCCTGAAGACGCTCGGCGACCTGCTGGCGGGCGAAGTAGATGTTCGTCGCCTCGGAGAAGACGGCGGTGACCTGGGAGAACCCGTTCCGGGATAGCGAGCGGGTGTATTCCAGGCCCTTGATGCCTGCGAGCGCGGTCTCGACCTGGTACGTGATGATGCGCTCGATGTCGTTCGGCGAGAGCGAGGGCGCCGTGGTGTTGATCTGCACCTGGTTGTTGGTGATGTCCGGCACCGCGTCGATGGGAAGCTTCGTCAGCGAGAACACGCCGAACCCGGCCGCGAGCAGCGACAGGAGCACCACGAGCCAACGCTGATGGACGGAGAAGTCGAGGATCTTCGAGATCATGGCGGCCGCCCTCAGTGGTCGTGGTCGGCTTCGGCCTTGCCGAGCTCGGCCTTCAGGACGAAGGAGTTGGCCACCGCGACCTCGTCGCCGGGCTCCAGGCCTGCGAGGACCTCGTAGGCATCGTCGTCCGCCTTGCCGAGGGTCACCTCCCGCTTCGAGAAGCCCTCCTCGGTCCGCACGAACACCACCTTCTCGCCGCCGATGGTCTGGATGGCGGACTTCGGCAGCCGCACCGCGACCTTGTCCTGGGCGATCTCGATCTCGGTCGTGACGAAGGTGCCCGGGCGCCAGGACATGTCCTTGTTCGGCAGGGCGACGATGACCCGGGCCGAACGCGTCTCCGGGTTGAGGATCGGGCTGACGAAGACGACCTTGCCCTCGGGGCGGGGAGCATCCTGGCCGCCGACGATGGTCACCCTGGCGCCCTCGCGGACCTTGGACAGCTCGGTGGTGGGGACGGGGAGCTCGATCCACAGTGAGGAGAGGTCGGCCACGGTATAGACGTCGGCTGGGTCGCCCTCGCTGCCGACCTTCGTGCCGACGTCGACCTTACGCTCCACGATCCGCCCGGCGAGGGGAGACCTGAGCTCGAAGCGGCGCAAGGACGATGAATTCGGGGTGGTCTCGTCCTTCTTGGCCGCGGCGGCGACCTCGGTCGCGTTCAGTCCGAGGGCCGACAGCTTCTGGCGGGAGAGGTCGACGCGCAAGGTCGCCTCGGAGTAGGCGGCCTTCGCGTTCAGGAAGGCCGATTCCGCCGAGATCCTCTTGTCCCAGAGGGCCTGCTGCCTGTCGAAGTTGGTCTTTTCCAGGTCCGCCTTAACCGTCGCCGTGAGGAAGTCGCTTTTGGCATCCGCGACCTCGCGGCTGTCGAGGACGGCGACGATCTCGCCCTTGGCGACGTCCTCGCCGAGGCGCTTGCGCATCTCCGCCACGGTCCCGGCGACCCGAGCCGGCACCCGGGTGATCCGGTCGGCGTCCTGGGCAATGGTGCCGGGCACCAGGAGGTGGCGCGAGAGCGTGCCGCCCTCGACCTTGGCAAGCCTGATGTCCTGTTCGGCGGCCTGCTCGGCCGTCATCTTGATCCTGTCCTCGCCCTCCTCGTCGTGGCCGTGCGCCTCGCCCTCGGCATGTTTCCGGGCACCGGCATTGGGCTTGGTCTCGCCCTTGGCGTGCCGCGGCTTGCCGGCGACCTGCCCATGGTCGTCCTCGCCGGGCTTGGTCTCGACGCCCTCCGACGCCGTCTCGCTCGCGGCGTTCGTTTGCGGGGCTTTGGGGGTCGGCGACAGGCCGGCGGTCGCAAGGGCGCCTCGCACGACCTCAGAAACCTCTGGGAAGGCACCGCCGATGGCGATGCCGATGGCCAGGAAGGCCAAGGACAGAAATGTTCGCATGGGAGAAAAGGCCGTCTTGCCTGGGATGCCGTTCGGCCGCACGCGCGGCTTCTGACGGTCCCATACTGATCACGCTCGATGAGGGAGCCGGCACCTGATTAGATGGCCGGCTGACCCGCGCCACGGAGGTGGCGAGGTCACCTCAGGCGCGGGGAGGCCTTGGCAAACGGTCCGGCGAGACGGACACGACCACGACGTCCAGCGGCGCGTAGGAGAGGCGCCCCTTTTCCGCGGCGGGAGCCCGGAACGGTCCATCGGGACTGATGGCCTGGTGGCAGCCGCAGCTCGCGTGGCAGGCCGGACAGCCATCCGGACGGCCCGGGGACGTGCCGTCCGGGGCCGCCGAAACGGAGAGTTCGGAAGCGGAGGCGCCGTACGGCTCGGCAGAGTGGATGGCGTCGGGAGCGAGGAGCGCCAGGGCGAGTACGAGCGACAGCGCGCGGACGGTGGTCACCCACCAGCCGCGCATCGCCTCATAGGCCCTGGTCGGGGAACCTGCGCTCATGGGCGCCTTATGAACCATTCGATGCTGTTCGTACATGCCAAGACATAGGGGTCCTACGCGGCTTGATCCCGCAAGCGCGCGGGCTGCCATTCAGCCAGGTGGGCTTCACCCCGTTCGTGTCGAGAGGGCGCAGCGCGAAGCGCTTCGTCCCGCGGACGCTCGTGGATTGACGATGGCCTGGGTTCCCCACCGAGCAGGATTGCCGTATTTTCTCCAGTGGCTAGAGGAGAGGGCGGGAAATGAAGTCGTTCGCCATCGGCGCGCTTTCCGAAAAGACCGGCGTGAAGATTCCGACCATCCGCTATTACGAAAGCAACGGGCTGCTACCGGCTGCCGCGCGAACAGACACGAACAGGCGCAGCTACGACGACGCCACGGTCCGGCGCCTCAAGTTCATCCGGAATGCCCGGGCTCTGGGTTTCGAGGTAGATGCCATCCGTACGCTGCTTGATCTCGCGGACCAACCGGATCTTCCGTGCGCCGAGGTCGAGGCCATCACCCGTCGCCACCTTGCCGACATCGATGACCGTCTCGCCCGCCTGTCCGCCCTCCGGGAGGCGGTGCAGGCCACCGTCGATCAATGCGAACGGGGACGCATCAGCCACTGCCGTGTCATTGAGGTTCTGGCCGACCATGAGCCCGGCGTGTCCGAGGACCTCTGACCCGGGATCGACATGCACTCCACCCGATGCGGGCTTTAGACCCGCGGCGGGTTCGTTGCCCCATCCAGCCGGCGATGGATCAACGAAACGAGGGTCAGGAGGTCCTCGGCATCCGACTTCGCCATGGCCCAGTGAACCTTGGGAGCATGGGCCGTCGGGTTCCTGAACATCCCGAAGACGCCCTTGACGAGGTTCGCGAACCCCTTCTGCTCCGAACGCTCGCTCTCGGAGGACAACGCGTTGACGGCCAGCAGTGGCGGACTGCCGCCCAGCGCCCGTTCGACGAGCGTGCTGCCGTCGTCGGTCAGGCCGGTTCTCGCCCGTAGCTTGGCTGCAACGCTCTTTACCGCTTCGAGCACGGCATGAAAGTAGTTGTCGGCCAGGAGTTCCTCACGGCAGAACACCAGGACGTCGGGATGGGTGCCGCGCGATTGGAGGTCCGCGCGGAGCTCATTGGCACGTCGGCGGGCTTCCGGGAGGGTTTTCGCCTCCGTGGACGGGACCAGGCTCCCACTCTCGTCGACCGCCAGCGCCGAGAAGGCCAGCGCCGCGTTCAGCCTTGTGCGGAGAGGCTCGAAACGTTCAGGCTGGCGCAAGTAACGCCCTGGCTTCATCGCCTTTCGGATGAAGGCGAGGATTGCGAGCCTTTCGCGTCGGGCGTTCTGGCTCGCACCGAAGGCATTGTAGAGTCGGTGCCGCTTCGCGAGTACCGGTGACGGGTCCGGGATGCCGCAGGTTTGCAGGAGATGCTCGATCTCCCCGCCCGTCAGCCCATCCCCGGTATCGCCGAGGGCATCCGCGAGAGCCTCAAGCTCGCCCTGCGAAAAGTGTTTCTCCATTCGATGCTACGCCCCGTGTCCCCGGTCCCGTGGAAAGAATACGAAAGCTCCGAGGATCCTGTCGAAGGGGTTGGAGGGCATCCACCGCTCCGCGGGCGCCCAGGTGGCAGGGTCAGTCGGGAGCCTGCGTGATCGCGCGGTCTGCGTTTACGCGTGCCGTCCAGCCCTTCACGCTCTCCTGACCCTTGAGGGACACGAGTCGCGCACCGCTGACATCCACGTTCTTGAAGTCCGCGCCCGCGACCGTGGCTCCAGTGAGGTTGGCGCCTGACAGGTCCGAGCCCATCAGTACCACGTCGGTCAGGTCCGCGTCCGTGAGGTCCGCGTATTCTAGGCGCGAGCGCCCGAGGTCCGCTCCCTTCAGGTTGGCGCCCCTGAGGTTCACCGAGACGAACACCGCGCGCATCAGGCCCATGGACTGGTTCTTGATATCGGCGCCGCCCTTAAGGTCGACGAGCGTCGCCCCGCTCATGTTGGCGCCCTTGAAGTCGCCGATGGGCGTGGACCGGCTGAGGTCGGCTTCGCTGAGGTTCGCGTCGCGGGCGGTGATGCCGAACATCTTCGCGCCGACGAGCTTGGCGCCAGAGAGGTCCGCCTTGATGAACCAGGCCTGTTCCAGGTTCGCCCCGGTCAGGTCGGCGCCGCGCAGGTTTGCCTTGTTGAGGCGAGCGGTGCGCAGGTTCGCACCCGTAAGATTGAGGCCGGAGAGGTCGAGGCCTGCGAGCGCCCTATCGGACAGGTCGATGGGCTTGCCGTTGGCCCTGGCGATCATCGCCTCGACTTCCGTCCGGGTCATCTCGGCTCGGGTCATCGCGGCCGAGCCCATGTCGGCACCGAGCAGCAGGTCCTGCTCGGCATGGGCGGGAGCCGGCAGCAGGACTGAGGCAAGCAGAAGGGGGGCGAGGCGGCGCATGGTGTCTCCCGTTCGATCCCGCCCAGGCCTACGGGAAGCCTGCGCCTCCCCCATGGCATCGCCCGAGCGGAATTCTGTTCTGTGTCGAAGGTTGTACTCGGGTTCGTCCCGCTCGTCCGTGCCTGGCTGCGTCGCCGCTCCGTCTCAGCGGCGTTAGAACTCGCCTCATGCCGGAACGGCATCCTGATCTGATGCGGCAGACCTCGGTACGACAGCTATCGGTACGGGCGCCATCGTGACACCGGGATCATGCAGCGGGTTACGCTCCCTCTGACCTGCCTCCCTCGTAGTCGCTTCGCTTATCGGACCGCCCATCGAGGCGGCCAGGGACTGCTTAACCCTGGCTCGACGCAAATCTCTAGTGACTAGAGATTTTTCTTGAATTCAGATCTTCTCCCAAGGTACTATTTGCATGTGCCCGAGAGGCACCAACCGATTGCGGAGTTTCCGTGATGAACATCGGGTTCTTTGCCGACGACAGCTCGGCCTGCCACGCCGCCCTACTTGCCAATAGTGCCCTCAATCGAGAGGGGATGCCTGGCTCCGGCATCCTCGCCGGCGGGCACAACATCGCCGATGCCGTCCCCGCGTACCTGGACGAGGCTGCCGCCAGCCAGAGCCACCTGATGCTGGCGCTTCCCCTCGCGCTACTCGGCGACATCTCCATCCGGAGCCGGCTCGATCTGGCCGTCGTCTCCTTCGGCCCCGAGCCGCTGGCCCATGATGGAGCCCGGCGCGCCATGGCCTCGAAGGCCGCCCAGGCCACGGATGCCTTGTCTCCGCCCTGGATGCTCGCTTCTTGCAACCGGGCGCTTCCGGAAGCCTCCCGCGCCCTGCCCATCCGGATCGGAACGTTGCGGCGTGCGGATGCCGCCAGCCTTCGGGCCGGCTGTACCTGCGGCACCCTGCACTGGCGGGCAATCGGCTTCGCCGCCACGCTGCGCATCGCGGCGGACGACCCCTACGCCACCCGGATCGACCGTGCGCGCGTAGTCCAGGCCATGACCTCCGGCGCGACGGCCGCCGAGATCGAGCTCCGGTCCGACCTGCTCGACCTCGCCGTGGATCTGGATGAACGGACCGCAGACGTGAGCGACCAGAACCCGAACCGGCGTCGCCTGTTCGATCCGTCGCGGCGCATCGCGCGCCGCGGTGCCGGGCGTACGCTCAGGGAGAGCCGGCAACCCCTTCCGGCACCGATGTCCGCAGCGTCCCGCCATTCCGCGGGTTGCGCCTCTTCCCGCCCCGCCTGAACCGGAGGTTGACATGAAAGCTCGCCGCAAAACCCCTTCCGCCCGCCTTCCCTCCCAAGGGTCGGACGCCACGCGCCGGACGCATCCCCGGGACGCCCGAAGGGGCCTGCCCAGGACCAAGTCGCGGATGGCGAGGGAGCGTTCCAGGAGCATGGCCTCGCCCAAGGCTGCCGTCCACGTCGGTGCCGACATCGGCGTCGACTGGGAAAGGCTTCCGGTCCCCCTGGTCCTCGACAGCGATTTCGACTTGGCGGACGAGGAAGTCATCCTCGGTCACGCCAGGTCCATGGCAGCCACCATCCGGGACGAGGAGGACTGGCTGTCGATGTGACCGGAGCCCTCACTCTGCCCGGCAGGGGATCTCGTCTGTGAGACCGACCCCGGGTCCCGTGACGCAGGCCGGGCGAGACACCGGCCTTCGCGTTCCTTCCTCAAACGCGAAGTCAGGGAAAGGCATTGATGCACTTGTTGGATGCACCGTTAACCATAGATTCAATAGTGACTTGCCGAATACGTAAGTCTATTGCTATTTTGGTCGGTTTCGTTGTATTATTCGCTTTCTCAAGATTGATCGTTCGACGCCGCGCCATCACGGATATCCCGTGACGGCGAGCGCGTCCGCATGCTTGCGGAGGGTTCAATTGATCAGCGCATTCTTCGGTACTTTCGGACGGATCGAGGCGGCCCATGCGGCCCTGGTCCTTACCGATGCGCATGCCGCGCTCGCACAACCCGTGAGCCTGATCCGGTTCACGCTCCCGGCCGAGGCAGGCCTACCACCCCGGATCGTGACCGCCGATCCCGTCCGGGTGATCGAGCGAACTGCTGGAAGCGCCCACGGGTGCACGGCCCCGGTCATCACCGAGATCGCGAAGGCGCGGGAGGATGGACGCTGCGCTGTGCTCGACCTGCCGGTCGCCTGGCTTGCCGACACGACCTTGCGCAAGAGTCTCGATGCGGCCGTCCTCACGGTCGGCCCCGCTCCGCTCGACGAGCATGCGGCCTGCCATGTGCTGTCCACGGAAGGAGCTGTACCCCTCGACCCGGCGGTCGGAGGCATCGCCCCGGCCTGGCTGCTCGGGTGCAGCCGCGGGGGAGGCGGACCCGCCGGAACCGCTTTCGGGAGGACGATGGCGCGCCTCGCCGCGGATCTCGCCGCGGATCTCGCCGGGGAAGTTCCCGTGCGCACCCTGCCGGTGACCCTGCCGCCACTGACCCACTCGGAAGCATCCCACCTGGTCGTAGGTGGCCGTAGCGCCAGGACCCTGTCCGCCGGAATTTGGCTCCTGGCGGCACTCCGGGCCGTGGCGTCCGATCCGCAAGCGGCATCCATCGACGCAGACCGCCTCGCGGCCGCCCTCGGCGTCGATACCGGCATCGTACGGTTGATGGACGAGCGCCGCACCGGAGAACGCCTGCGCGATCTCGCAGATGCCCTGGATGCCATCCGCGACGGAACCGGTCCCGCACGGTCTGAACTCGACGACAGCCCTAGGCTTGAAGACTGGAGGGTGGAAGCGGCGCCGGTGCGCATCCTGACCGGCCGCGTCTACGGCCATCCCAACATAGTCGATGGTCGGAGGGTCTCAACATCCGCGCTCTATGCGACCGACAGCGTCTCGTATGCCCGCACGCTGTCGCGCACCTACACCCTCGGCCGACCCGCCGGCCGCGAAGCCGGAAGCGGGCTACACTGACAGGGCACCATCCAAGGGGGCTCCGATCTCAGGGAGCGCAGCTCCGTTCGGGATCTCGCCGGTCGTAGGACCGCCCCTCGGGGCGGCCACGAACGCCGTCCGTCCATGTCCTTCGCCGTCGAAGCGTAGCCAGGGAACCCAGCGGTTCAGGCGCCGGCGGCCCAGGATCATGGTTCCCTCACAGGGACTTCCACACACCCATTCGTCATCGCAGCGGCGTCGCCGCCCGGATCGTTCTGGGAATGGTCCCGAGCGGCTGCCCCCCAAGGGCGCCTGGGCCATGCCCCGTGACCCGGCGGGTACCGAAACCCTTTCTCACGGATCGAGGGCACCCGACCATGCGAATCTGGATCCTTTCCGACCTTCACCGCAACGTGGGCCGCCCCTGGTTACCCCCGGCGATCCCGGACGCCAACGTCGCGGTCATCGCCGGGGACGTCGGCGAAGGGCTCGTCGAGAGCATCGCCTGGATCGGCGATGCGATCCGTCCTCACATGGAAGCCGTCCTCGTGGCAGGAAACCATGAGTTCTACCGGCGCCGCTTTGAGGCGGAACTCGCCTCGGGGCGCAGGGCCGCAAGAAATTCGGGCATCCACTTCCTGGAGAACGATACTGCCGTCGTTGAAGGTGTGGCCTTCACCGGCTGCACCTTGTGGACCGATTACGAACTCGACGGACCCAATCGGCGCGCGGCTTCGATGGATGATGCACGACGGGGCATGAACGACCACCGCCTGATCTCGACCGCCACGAGCGGCGAGCCGCGGCCGTTCCGGCCCGAGGATGCGCTGGGCGTCCACCTCGGCTCCCGCCGCTATCTCGAACGGGAGCTCGCACGTTCCGTGGGCGTCGACGGCAGGTCCTGTCCTAGCGTCGTGGTCACCCACCACGCGCCGAGCGCCCGATGCATTGCGCCGCGATATCGCGGCGCCTCGCTGAACCCCAGCTTCTCGTCCCGGCTCGACCCCCTCATCGAGAGGTTTCAGCCGGCACTCTGGGTCCACGGCCATACCCACACGTCCATGGATTTCCGGATCGGCGGGACGCGCGTGCTGTGCAATCCGAAGGGGTATCCCGGCGAGAACGCAGCGTTCGACCCCGGCCTCGTCGTCGAGGTCTGAACAAGCCCGCGAGATGCCTTGGCCGCGCGACCCTGCGGCCTGCGCGGCACTGCTGGAACACGCGTCCGATATCGGCCGCCCGGCACCAATCCCGATCCCCTGGAGGCAGATGTCGAACATCCCGGCTCCGACCGCACGGGCGGTCATTCTCAGGCGGTTGCCCCGCGTCCTCCGAGCAGGCCTCGACCCGGCGGTCCGGTACGGGGCCTTGCCGCGGGAGCTCGCTACCGATGCGAGGGCCATCGATGCCGAGCTCGGTGCCCTTGTCGCGACATGGCTCGCCAACCCTTACACCGTCTCCTTCATCCATGACGCCGCGCCGCGCAGCTCCAGGCTGCTGTCCCGGTGCGGGGACATCGTTCGGCGCTCCCGCCTCGGGACGGGCTCCACCGAGCCGGGGAAGGTTCTCTCGGGCGGCCTGGCGGCCCTGGACACGTATTGCGCGAGGACAAACGACCCTGACATGCGCGACATCGTCGGTGCATCCCTCTTGCTCGGCGGATCGGCCCTCGTCCAGCCGCTCGCATCGCGGTCGGCGGCGGCCGTGTGGAATGACCTGGAGCGATTGGAGGAGGTCGCCGCCGCGCTGCACCAGCTGGCGTTGGTCACGGCGACCGCGCAGGACGACCATAGGGTTACCTTCACCGACCTCGGGCTGCCGGATCCATTCCCCCCCGCCGAGATGGGGCCGCAAGTCGTGGACACGGCCGTGGCCGCGTGGCGGGCTGCGCTCGGCCAGGCGTTCCAGAACCTCAAGGCCGAAGCGCGGACGCTGGCGGTCGGCTTGTCGGCCATCAGCGTGGGCCAGACCCTCGACTTCATGGCCGACGACACCCTGGCTGCCCATGCGCGGGCCGTGGGCCAGCAGGCGGTCCAACCATTGGAGCGGCATGCCGCGGACAAGGCCGGCAAGGGCGCCGCCCGCAAGAAGCTGCCGCAGCCACCGAGACCCGTCGCCGACGTTCCCAAGGAGACCGAGGGTGGCGATGTCGCCGTTTGTCCCGGCCATGTCCTCGTCTGTCCAGCGAGCCCCGCCACAGGGGCTGGTAAGGGCCGAGAGGTCGTGCGCGGCTTCGAGCATGCCATCGGCAAGGCCCTTCGCCTCGTTCCGACGCCGTTCCTGCCCGAGGTTCGCGAGCGCCTGCTCAGCGAGTTCTGCCATGCCACGCGGGCGGTCGACGCGATCCTCGGCGAACTTGTCGGGAAGGAATTCGTCCGCATCCCTCCGCTGGTCCTGGAAGGCCCGCCCGGGTCGGGGAAGTCGCGCTTCGTCCGTCGGCTCGGCGAGGAGCTCGGGGTCGGGGTCTACCGCGTGGACGCCTCCAACGATGGCGGGGCATCCTTCGGGGGCACCGAACGCCGATGGTGGAGCGCGGAGCCGTGCCGGGCCTTCATGGCGTGCGCCCGCTACTCTCAAGCAAACCCCCTCGTGCTGGTCGATGAGATCGACAAGGCCCCGACCCGGGCCGAGTACGGCCGCATCTGGGATTCGATGCTCCAGACACTCGAACCCGAGAACGCCCGCCGCTTCCCCGACCCATGTCTGCAGACCGACCTCGACCTCTCCTGGACCTCGGTCATCTGCACGGCCAACGAAACGGGAAAACTCCCGGGCCCCTTGCTAGACCGGCTTCGCATCGTGGCGTTTCCCGCGCCCGGTCCGGAGCACGTTGAGGCGCTGTCCGTCGCCTTGCTCGGCGACATCGCGCGGGAACGCGGCCTCGACCCCGCGTTCTTGCCGCCGCCCGATGCCACAGAATTGCGGGCCCTCCGCCACCGTTGGCGGGGTGGGTCGGTCCGCCGCCTCCGCCGTGCCGTCGAAGCCGTCGTCCGCGTCAGGGACCGTGAACTGGAGGGGCGTCCTCAATGAACCGCTTGGGCAAACTTGACCAAGACGTCCCCGCGCCCGCACGGGGCGTGCCGTCGCAGAGGCGGAGCCCTTCCCCGTCCCGACGCCTTCCCAGATCCTGGGGTAGCGCGGGATCAAGGTCGCACGAGGCTGCGGCCTTCCCCGACGCGACCGGCAAGGTCGAGCATCCTCTCGGCATGAGGTTGTGGGTCCTGTCGGACATTAGGATCGACCTGGATCCCGGGTTCGTCCTGCCTGACCCACTGCCAGAGTTCGATGCGCTCCTCGTGCCCGGCGGCATCGCCGCCGGCCTGGACGCGTCGCTGCACTGGCTAGCGGCGGCCCTCGGCGGGCGGCAAGGGAACCGCCCCGTCGTCATGGTGCCCGGAAACCTCGAATACTGGTCGGGGACGCCGCTAGTCGAGGCCCTCGCAAGGGGACGTCACCGTGCCCGGGAGCTGGGTATCCGGCTGCTCTCCGATGAGACCATCCGGCTGGAGGGTCCGGACGGACGCGGCGTGCACGTGATCGGCGCAACCCTGTGGACGAACTGGTCCCTGGAAGGCGCGTTCCACGGTCGGCTCGCCCGCGTCGGCGCGAAGCATGCCGCCCCCGACTGCGACCGCATCCTCCTGCGACAAGGCCGACCCTGGTCGCCGCTCGACGCACTCGCCGTCCACGCACGCTCGCGCGCCTACGTCGAGGATGCCCTTTCGACCATTGCCTATCAGGCCTTGGGATATCCAGCGCCGCCGAAGGCCCTCGTCGAAGGGGTGAGGCCGGGCGACAGGGCAGTGGTGCTAACCTGCCATGCCCCCTCCCGCCGCTCGCTGCCCGAGGACTGGTCCGGTTGGCTCTGCGATAGCTGGGTAGCGGCCTCGCTCGCTTCCGATCTCGAAGCGGTGATGCAGGAATGGGGCGCACCGTGCCTGTGGGTCCATGGGAACGCACCGTCCCGGGCCGACTACAGGCTCGGGCGCACGCGCGTCGTGGCCAACCCCCGCGGCGACCCCCGAGGGTCGGACTTCGATCCGGCTTGGGTCATCGTCGCCTAAGCAGCCAGCCGTCGAAGCTCGGCGCACCCTTCCCGAAGCGCATCCCCGTCCCGGCTCGGTCCAGTGCCGGGCCCCTTCAACCTGAGCGAGGCCCCATGAAAACCCCTGAAACCACGGTTGATCCCCACGGGACCATCTGCCGCCAAGGCCACGGCTCACCACGTGTGCGGAGGCGGAAGACCACCTGTCCCCTGACGCTCTGGCGCACCCAGGACCCCGCGCGGATCTCGCCCGCCGAGGTCCTGCGTCTGGCCAAGCTGGTCGCCACCATCGAGATCCTCCACGAGCGGCGCTGGAAGGCGGCGCGAACCGGGGACGCAGCCGCGGCCGCTGCCGTCGCCATAGACCATCTCCACGGCCGCGCCTCGCGGACCCGGCTGACGGACGTGATCCTGGGGAACCTCGTCGTGCGGGCATTCGGGGGCGACGCGACCGCGGGCGTCATCATCGCCCACGCGCTGGAAACCCTCGGCCGGCTCGACCCGTCCGACCCGGCCCCGACCCAACTCGCTCGGCGGTGGAGAGCGGCCCCCGCGTTCCACGCCGCCATGCACGGGTCCGGCTCGTCTGGGGCCCGCGTCGACTGAGAGGCGCGGAGACGTGACGACACGGCGCCCCGCCGAACGGGGCTCGCATGCAGGAGGTCACAGTGAGCGGCACCATGACAGACGGCCTCGCCCGCACCTTCATCGACCTGCTTCGGAGGGACGCCACCCACGGGCGGGAAATCATGCCCATGCCCATCGAGGACGATCTCGACGAGACGCTGGGTGTGCCGAGCCGCCAGGAGGCCTTTGCGCCACAATCTCCCCATGCGGACCTCGTCGCCGCCGCCGTGATGCTGGCGCGCGCCATTGATGCAGAGGACGGGCTGCTGCGCGCGCTCCGGCGCAGCGCTCCGGTCGTCACCATCGCCGTCCCCTCCGGCGACTGGACCATGCCCATCGAGCAGGCCGTCAGGATCTGCGCCCTCGGGGCGGCGTGCTCGGTCCGCAACGGCGATACGTCGCGATCCGACTACGGCGGGCCGGAGCGCCGCGAGGCGCTCGTCTTCGCGCGCGACGGTTCCGCGAGCGCTCATCGGCCTGACAAGGGCAACGAGGGCGTCGGGGAGGCCATCCAGTCCGGCCAGGCGGTCATTGGCATCGCGACGGATCCGGCGCGGACCCTGCCGAGGGACCTCGTGCGCGCGACGGAGTATCGGATCGCCATCCGTCCCCTCGACCCTTCCGCCCTCGCCCTCGTCGTCGAGACCGTGACCGGACAGGTCCCGGACAGGACCTTCGACGGCGTACTGGCGTCGTCCTGCGACCTGACGGACCTGCGCCTGTCCGTTCACGCGAACCGCGGGGCCGGCGGCGCGATGGACCGGCTGGAGGCCCTGGTACGCTCCGGGCGCTCGAACGTCGGCGAGGGCCAGCGGTTGGAGGACATGCATGGGCTCGGCGAAGCCAAAGCGTTCGGCCTAGCCCTTGTCGAGGACCTGCGGCTGTGGAGAAATCATAAGATCAGGTTCAAGGACTGCGAGACGGCCGTGCTACTCATCGGGCCGCCGGGATGCGGCAAAACGCAATTCGCACTGGCGCTTGCAAGGAGCACCGGACTGCCCTTGCTCGCCGGGTCGCTGGGGCAGTGGCAGGCGGAGCGGGACGGTCATCTCGGGCATACCTTGGGTGCGATGCGCGCCTACTTCGAAAAGGCGCGCCGGACTCCCTGCATCGCCCTTATCGACGAGATCGACAGTTTCGGCGATAGGAATTCTTTCGCGGAACATCATCGGGATTACAGCAGCCAGGTCGTCAATGCGCTGCTTGAGCACCTGGATGGGGCCGCCTCACGGGAGGGGGTCGTCGTCATCGGCGCCACGAACCACCCGGGCCGCATCGACCCCGCGATCCTGCGCGCCGGCCGGCTGGACCGGCATATTCGGATCGACCTGCCGGGCACCGAGGACCTTCAGGGCATCCTCCGTCACTACCTCGGCGGGGACCTGAAAGATTTCGACCTTCGTCCTTTCGCTGCTCGGCTCAGGGGATCGACTGGTGCCGATGTCGAGGCGCTCGTCCGGCGGGCCCGTGGGCTCGCCCGGCGACGTCCGGGCTCGGCGCTGACCGCAGCGGATCTCGCCGCTGCCGATGCCACGCCCATCCTCGGCGAGGCGATGCGCCTGCGCGCGTCTATCCACGAGGGAGGGCATGCCGTCGCGGCCATCGCGCGCGGTGCGCAGGACGAGATCATCCTATCCGTCCAGGCCACCGGTGGGCTGTCGACGATCAGCCTCGACGCGGCATCGTTCAGCCAGACCGAGGCCGATTTCCTCGGCTACCTGGTCATCGCCCTCGCGGGAAGGGCCGCCGAGGAAGTGATGCTCGGCGAGGTATCCGCCGGCGCGGTTAGCGACCTGGCCGAAGCGACGCGTTGCGCCGTGCAGATGGAAGCTCGCCTCGGCTTTTCCGCCGAGTTTCCCCTCGTGAGCCTCGGATCCGACGGCGAGATCGATCTCGGCCGCATGCCGTGGCTGCTGCGCCCGGTGCAGGACCGGCTGAACGCCGCCTACGAACGCGCGCTCGACCTCATGCGGACGGAGCGGAACGCCCTGGAGCGCATCGCAAGGGCCCTCTTCCGCGACGGCCACCTTGAGAACGCGCAGGTCAGGTCCCTCTTCGCCGGGCCGCCCAGCCGGGACGTCCACGGTGCGCCGGCCTCCTCCAAGGTGTCCCTCCGCCGAAGGACGGAGCACCTGCCGCCGGAGCGATGAACCGTCCCGGGAACGAAGTCACAAGCATCAGCTGTATCGTCGGGAGGCCGTCACATGACATCAGCAGGCATCGCGAGCGTTGGCAGGAGCCCCGGGGGAAGTAGGCAGGGGATGTCCCTACGACTTTCCGCCGACGGTCCCACGTTGTTCGACCAGGGGGTACCCGAGCGGAGGGGGCAGCCGCGGTACAACGGCGATTGCGGCCCTAAGTCTCGTCCCGGCGACAACGCCGCCCCGCATGACGCCTTGCTGGCGCTCGACATCGAAACCGTCGTCGACACCGAGCTGCTGCCCGCCGATTGGGGAGAGAAATTCCCCAAGACCGCGTGGCACAAGATCGTGGCGATCAGCGTTGTCGAAGCCGGTATCCATCGGGATCCATCTAATGGCACCGAGGAATTCCATATTCGCTCCTGCCGCAGCGGTGGTGAGGCGGGCTGGAGCGAGGAGCGCTTGCTCCGCGCATTCTGGAAACATTTCGAGGCTGGTCGTTTCAGGGTCGTGACGTGGAACGGCCAGGGATTCGACATCCCGACGCTCCTCCTGCGTTCCATGCGCCACGGCATCGCCACGCCCGCCTGGTACCGTAGGGGCACTCGCTGGGCCGGCTACGGTTATCGGTACGCCGTCGATTGGCATGCCGACGTTATGCAGTCCATGGCCGACTTCGGCGCGTCGTCCAAGCTCACGCTGGACGAAGGGGCGGCCGTTATCGGGCTGCCAGGAAAACTCGGTGAGCACGGTTCCCGCGTGGCCGAGTTGGTGGAGGCCGGCGAAATTGGGCGTGTCCGCAACTATTGTGAAACCGACACCCTGAACCTGGTCGTACTGTACTTCCGCTGGAGCTATCTCACCGGCCGTATTAGCGCAGAGGCCCATGACCGCGCCGTCTCCGACCTGATATCCTACTTAGCAAAGGAGGGGCTAGTTCGACCTCATTTTGCTCGGTTCCTCGACGCCTGGACCCTCGCGTCCAAGGATTGCCCTGCCTTCGTTGGAAGTACTGCTCGGCGAAGGTGTATGGCCGACACTATCGGCATGCTCAAAAGCGGAACGGACGCTACCTGCGATTAAGACAACTGAAAGAGTCCTGGATTGCAATTCCAATGGCCGATAGACTAGAAATTCCGTAATTTATAAACTGAAAAAATATCATTCACGCATACCGCGTCTCAATAATCAGTCTCCGGAAAAGTCTAGCGAGGATGTCGATGTCCTTGAGGCTACATAGATACCTGTCGTGCTGCCGGTTGTATATTGTAAGGGATAGTAGATTTAAATACTTAATCAAATTCTCTCAGGAAATCCAAATCATGAAGTCTGAGCGGCGATTTCCTGCCTTGACCGCACCATATGTTTAGGAGAGCTGCTTTTTAAGGAAGCTATTTGTTAGCACTGAGCCCAACCAGCGCCGGGGGTAAGCGCCTGATGCCCTTATCGAGCGGCTTAGCGCACCAGATCTAAACTCTTTTGGATTAATCCTCGGTACACGTTCGATTGTCCTGCCATCGCCGTGGTGGTGAGCGGGTTGGGCCCCTTTACTCTACCGTCAGGACCGAATGGCCGATGCATCCAATTGTACTAATTCCCGTGAACGCAACGCTTCGGTTCGATGAGAAGGATTACTCGGTTGTGAGCTTCGATGCGGCCGGTTTGGTTCTCAGATCCCATGATGTCGCGCCGGCCATGCTTCGGCTATCCCACGAAGAGACGCTCGCTGCCTACAATATGCGAAGGCTGCTCGTCAGCACCCCATTCGCTGTCCAGCAGCGTGAGCCTACGGTCATATCCCAGGCTCCGAGTGCTTCCCACTCTTGCCCTCATTGCTATCAGCAGGCGGGTTAATCAATGGAACACCCGCATCTCAGCAGCACTGATAAGCCGGAAAGCCCGAGGCGACGCATCTCTATCGCGTCTTTGCTCGGTCCCCGCCGCGGACGCAGGTTGGTGACGCCGTCGGGAGTTGGTGTTCGCGGCCTTTTCCCTTCCTCAAAGAACGGGCGAATGATCGAGTTCGAGTCGCTGGGCGAACGGAACGCCGCCGCGTTACTCGAAGAAAGGCGTGAGATACTAGCCTACCTAGAGCAGCCGCCTGCCGAGCGATGGTTCGATGGAGAGCGGATACGTCGGTACACGGCCGACTTCAGCGTTATTACCGTCTACGGAAGGGTGTTGCTTGAAATAAAGCCGGCCGACATTGCCCGCCGGCCGAAGATCAGAACACGTCACCGTCTCATCAAAGCGAATTTAGCGGCACGCGGCATACCCTTCGTCGTCTGGACCGAACGGCACGTAGCTCGGCCACATCGCGCCATTGCCATGCTCCTGGCCGCCGCGCGACGCGGCACCCGATCCGAATGTAGGGAGGTTCGTCCATGAAAATACCCTTCCCAAACTTGCAACTGAACGTTCGCGTCGAACTCTACGGCGTCTCTTACGTGTTCATGGCACGCGAGGATGCGGGCTACGTATTTCGCAGCTCAGTGGATGGCGAAACTAGGACGGTCGGCGCGGCTGAACTGCAAAACGCCTTCTTCAAGCGCGCTTTTAAGATACCGCCTCAGATCCATCCGGGCCTTCCGAAAGGTGTCCGTGAGCGGATCCGCTATGACCTAAACGAACTCCCTGATCCTCAGCAGGACGAAGCGATCCGTCGATGGCAGTATTGCAGGGCTCTCGACCGCCTTGCCGACTTGAGGCTCAAGGCCGGCAACCGTAAGGGCCGACGGCTCTTCGGAAGGTCCGATAGAAAATACGACCAAGCCGCCCGGATCGTCGCTATGGTGCTCCGTCGCTGGGGTGTCAGAGATGAGCACAACCCAGGAGGGTCCACCCTACGTGACTGGTTCCGACGCTGGGAAAGGTCTGGCAAGAAGCCCTCGGCGCTCGTCCGACTCGACCATCTAAAAGGTCGTAAGCCGACTAGGCACGTCCCTGCCGTCATGAAGATCGTTTTTGATTGCGTGCGAGACTTTTACTTAGTCCGGGACAGCACCTGCAGCGTGCCCACTCTTCATACTCACGTGCTCGACCTAATCGATGCGCACAATAAAAAGTTCGGCACGAACGACGTAGCGCCGACTGTGGCCCAGCTTTACCGCATCATCGACCAGGAATTCGATGAAGCTGAGAAATGCTATCTGCGAGAGGGCGCCAAAGTCGCGCGAGAGAGGTTTTCGCCGAAGCGTAGGCGAAAGTCGCCTAAGAAGTTGATGGAAATCGTGGAGATTGACCATGCCCTCCTCGACATCATCGCTGTTCGGGAGCGGACCGGCATCCCGCTTGAGTCGGAGGATGATGCTCCCGAGCTGAAGAAGGGGATTGCCGGACGTGTCTGGGTCACGGTCGCAATATGCCAGGCCTCCCGCTGCGTGGTAGGTCGGTCTCTCTCACTCGATCCACCGTCTTATGTCTCAGTGATGCGCTGTCTCCGCAATATGCTGTCACAGAAGGCGGACGTGCAATTGGGAGAGCTTACGGTCGCCAACCCATGCTTCGGCCTTCCCAAGGTTGTGCATGTCGACAACGGCAAAGACTTCCACAGTCTGAGTCTGAAGGTTGCCGCCGCCTCGTTGAATTTTGAAGTGAGGCATATGGGACGCCACCGCCCGTGGGAGCGCGGACGAGTTGAGCGATTCTTCCGCGAAGTACAACAGGACTTCGCGGCGCAGCCGGGAAGAACCTTTTCAAGTACCGTCGATAGAGGTGACTACGACTCCGAGGGTAACGCCACGCTTACATTCCCTGTGATCGAGAACATGTTCGACAAGTGGGTGGCTGGCATCCATCACCACCGCCCCCACAGGGGCCTCTTTTGGCGGACGCCGGCCGAGGTCTGGGACGAGCTCGCTCAATTCGGCGTCGGCATACCACCCGACGTGAAGGATATCGAGGTTTTAACAAGGAAGGTCCTCCACAAGCCAGTCAAGGATAGTGGCATCGAGTACCTCGGGTTGTTCTGGCATTCAGATGAGCTTGCCGGGTTACATCGTAAATATGGAACTGGGAGGAAGTTCCCTGTCATGATTGACCCCCTGAACCTGCTTACGGTGGAGGTGATCGAAGAGACGGAGACGGAGACAGAGACGAAGGTTATCCGTCACGTGGCGGAGATCGACGACAAGGATCTCGTTCAAGGCATTGACCTCGACATGTGGGAGCGTGTCCGCAATCGCGGCCGTGAACGCACTCCGGAGGGCGAGCGCCTGCGGCGCGAGACTATGTTCGAGGCTCGTAAGGAGCTGATGCGGGTCGCACGAGAAAACGACCTCGCCGGCGAGAAGCTCACTAAGGGTGAGGCTAAGTTCGCCGAGCGGGCGGCTAAGGAGGAGGCCCAGGTCCGAAAGGCGGCCAGGCTTGCGGAGGAACAAGCCGGTGTCCCGCCGGCAGCGACGATGGCGCCTAAGAAGCCGACGGCGGTCCTTCAATCTTCGCCCATCGCCACGGCTTCGGTGGCCGTGCGCTCGACAAAGTATGCGTGAGGGGCTCCATGACGGATCAGAAAATCGACTGGAACGAAGCCGGTAAGGCAGCCGAGCTCGATGCTTTCATGGTTGCGGTTGGACACATCCACGTTCCCACCACGAACTTTGATCAAGGCGTGAGGGAACTAGAATGGCTTCGGCGGCGTGCCCGGCGGGGGGAGGGGTCGTGTCTTGTAGTGGGGGGACGGTCCGGATCCGGCAAGAGCTGGCTGCTTGAGCGTAACCTCCTCGCATCGGAGTTCACACAGGATTATGGGCCGCTCGTTGACCCGCTTCCGGTGATCTCAATCGATGCACCATCGCCAGGCCACACAAAGGCGCTTGCTGCCAGGCTGCTCGAAAAGGTGCTCGGCTATGCCGTCCCGGCACGGGATTCGGAGCCCATGCTGCTTGATCGCTTCACGAAGATCGGGATTGCGAGGGGGCTGAAGGTCATCAAAATTGACGAGTTCCAGCATGTTGTGAACAGCTTCGTCAGGGTAAACCAAAGCCGGAACGAGGACAAAGAGAAAATCGCGTCGGAGAATATTAAGACACAAATTAACAAGGCGCCTTTCCAATGGATCATCGCCGGCGAACCTTCAGTAATGAGTTTCTTCCACCGTTGGGAGCAATTCGAAGGCCGCGGGCGGAAACTTGCAATGCAGCCGTTCGCATGGCCCACGGATAAGGACGAACTCGCAGCGTTCCTAGATAAATACGACGAGGAGCTGTCGGGTATCCATTTTGGCCGGAAAAGCGGACTGGCCGAAATGGCTCCACGTTTCCAACTGGCGACAGGCGGCTTCTACGGTCAGATGGTCCGTCGTCTCCTGAAGGACGCGGCTGAGATGGCATTCATGGCCGGCGACCCCGACATCAGTGAGGCACTATCGGTAACCTACGAGCGCTGGAAGCGTCTCGGCGATAGAGAAAATCCGTTCTTGATGAAGATGCCCGAGGTGGCGAGCAGGCTTTGTACACCTCCTACATCCTTGCCGGTCCCTACGGTTCCTCAAGCGGAGATCCTCCAGGCAGCGGTCGCGCAGCCGAAGATGAGCGGGCGAGGGAAGGGCCAGACGCGGGAACCATCGTTCGCAAAATGAGCGGAGTGAGATTGCTTGGGCAAGGACATCCACATCGCCCGTTTGCCGCTGCGGGTGCCCTTTCGATCCGGGGAGCCGGCCTACGCCTTGTTCGGGCGGATGGCCGATCGCCTCAGCGCTACGTCGCGGATGGCCTTTGCGGGGGAGCTCGGCCTGAGTCATCGAGCATTGCTCGACGGGAAGCTTGTCGAGACCGTCGCAGTCCTCGCAGGGCAGGTGCTGAGCGAGGTCAGTGCCGCTACGTTCGTCTTAGCTGACGGACAGGTCTCGCTGCGCGGTCGCGTGCTCGACCGGAACCACTGGTCGTGCCTGCGTCCGCGCGTCTGCGTCGATTGCCTGCGGGAGGACCTTTCGGAAGGAGGCTCGGCGGGAACCGTTTGGCACCGAACATGGTGGGACGTGCTCCCCCTGCGTCGATGCCATATCCATGGGGGAGTGTTGGTTTCCGGAGGGATCGAGGCCGTCCGGGCTGCACGCACCACTCAGGGCTTTCCCGCCGAGGTCACGCCGCGGACGCGGACGGCTGGCGAGGATTATATCCTGGGACGTTTAGGCCTTTCACCCTCCCGCCCGCTGGACTTGCTCGACCAACTTCCGATCTCTCGTGCAGTGGAGATTCTCGAAGTTGTTGGAGCGGCTGCCGACGGGCGTCGCTGGGGCCAACGTGAGATCTGCCGGGTGGACAAGGCCGACTTGCTTTCATTCGGCTTTGGACCGTTCGCCGGTGGCGTTGCGTCGTTCCTCGCCCACCTAGATGATTTGGTCCGGAACGCGCCCGCCGTGCGAGACCACCTGCTCCCGAACGCCGTATATGGCCGTCTCTACACGATGCTGTCCTCCGAGGAGATCGATCCGGCCTTCGACGAGATCCGTGGGCTCGTCCGAGAACATGCGCTCGCAAACCTTCCGATCCCGCAGGGGCAGTCGATCCTCGGCTCCGCCGTTCGGCGCCAAAACATCTACACCCTCGCACAGGCAGCCGAGCGCTTGGCGGTTGAAAAGCCACTTGCCGGCCGGCTGCTTTGGTCCGCGGGTGCACGGCCGCGCCATGTCGCAGGCCAATTACCACTATTTTCCAGCTCCGAGGTCGAAAGTGCAGCCGACTTGGCCGCGGCAACTGTTTGGGGCCGAGACGCCCGCAAAATCCTCGGGCTGCCTCCGGCTGCGTTCGCCTCAATCGTGAAGGCCGGTTGCCTGCCCAAGGCATTGGACGGACAGGCCACGGGTGCCAGGGAGGACCGGTTCCGGAAGGCTGACATCCTACGCCTGCGCGAGATGGTCATGGGAGGCTTGCGGACCATGGTTCGTCCTCACGCCGGTTCCGCGCCGCTCCCGTCGGCCGTTCGCTCAGCGATGTCCTCGACGGGCGAAATCATCGCCGCGATTTTGGATGGTGCTCTCATTCCTACAGGCAGGCTAAGCGGGGGCGAGGGATTGTCGGCGGTGCTGGTCGACACGGCAGACGTCCTCGCGCTGCATAATTGCCTCGACCACGATCTCATGCCCTGGAGAGATATCGTCGGCGAACTCGGTAGCCGTTCGGCGGCGGATACCCTCGTGCGTTCCGGCCATTTAACAGTGTCGGTCGTGCCGGCGGGGTTCAGAAACAGAAGGCGTCGCGTCGTACCGCGTCGCGAATGGGCACGTTTCGAAGCCGCCTATATCTCAGCGGCCGAAATGGCTCGGTCGCGCGGAACATCGGCGAGTGCCATCGTTCGTGCCCTGGAAAAATCTGGGGTACAGCCGTCCATCGCCTGCCCAGACGGGAGGTTGTTTTACGCCAGAGCTCCATTCATACTAGGATATTCAAACAAGGGCGACGCACGTCCGAGCAGCCGAAGGTCTTGTACGGTTCGTACCCGTCCCGGCCGTGGGCGACAGCAGACAGTTCCCCAATCATCGCGTAATTGCCATATGCTGACGCAAGATAATCATAAGAAGTCAGGTTAATCGGAGGTGCCTGATGGCTATTGATCAGGCTTTGACGTATGGCTCCAGCATCTTAAGTTGCGCCCGGCGAAGTGCCGCCTGAACGCCGTCTACCTAATTCTACTCAGATGTAGCGTCTTGCCGGTATTGCGCTGCGCTGATTAAAGGCTCTGTCCTTGCCTATCATAGCCTAGGCCGGTGCAAAACGCATGTCTGGGCACTTGTTGGGCTATAGCTTAAAATCGCTATTTTGCTCCCAGGGAGATAATTCGTCTGAGAAGCAACGTTCCAATACTCAGAGACTTAGAAAATTCGATTTCCATATGCAAAGATTTGGCAAGAGCAGCGGTCCGTTCCTAGCTTGTCATGCCTCATAATATCGTAGCAAATAAAAGCGCTGATGTAATCTTCCCTGGCGGAGTTCCGGATACCCTACGTTTAGCTACCTGAATTCGGTGGCAAAAGCCGAGTGTCCTGGCCCAATTAGGTGAACAAGCGGGGGGTAAACAGCTACGGGCGCTTGCTCGTCTTGACGGAACTTTCCATAATCATCTGCAACTCAAGATTGGCAGAGCGTTATGTGGTCAGACGTCGAGACCGACCAGGATTTTCTAAATTTCCGGGTCATGGCCAACCTCGCGGGGCAGATGATCCTCGACGCTGGAGGGAAACCGCTTAGCATCGGCATCTCGGGCGGCTGGGGCGTTGGCAAGTCCTCTATGGTCAAGTTGATCGCCTCCGACCTCGAAGGTAGGTCGTCGAAGAAACTCGTATTCCTTACTTTTAACGCCTGGCTCTACCAGGGGCACGACGACGCTAAGGCGGCGTTGATGGAGGAGATTGCGCGGACGCTCCTTAAGCACGCCGAAGGCAATAAGGATGTCGTAGGCCGCATCAAGGAACTTGGATCGCGGATCGATTTCTTCAGAGTGGCAAGGTACGGTGCGGAGGCGGCAGCGACCTACGCTTCGGGCGGTGTTCCCTTCGGCGCATTCACCAAGGGATTGGAGAGCCTCTGGGAGCATCTCACAGATGGAGAAATATCCAAGCAGGATCTCGGCGAGGCCAAGGATTTCGCCAAGGAGCACAAGGACGAAGCCAAGGCCCTGATCAAGCCCAAGAAGGCTCCCGAGACGCCCCCTCAGGCGATCCATGCCTTCCGCGAGCACTTCAAGAAGGCATTGGAGGAGCTCGACGTCACGCTTGTGGTGTTCGTCGACGACCTCGACCGATGTTTGCCGTCGACGGTCATCGGTACGCTCGAAGCCATGAGGCTATTCCTGTTCATGGACAGGACCGCATTCGTCATCGCGGCCGACGACAAGATGATCAAAGAGGCGGTTCGCATCCACTTCAAGGAAGCGCGCCTCGACGATGACCTGGTCGTCAGCTATTTTGATAAACTCATCCAGGTTCCGCTTCGCGTTCCGCCGCTCGGCATCAACGAGGTCCGCGCTTACCTTCTCCTCCTATTAACCGAGAACGCCGAACTCGACGCCGATCCGAAGCGTCGAGTCAGGGAGGCTGTGAACGATAGGCTGGCGGCGAGCTGGAAAGGGCTTTCGGTCGATGCCGCGTTCGTCGCCGAGCAAATTGAGGGGTGCTCCACTACCCTGAAGTCGGAATTCGCCTTAGCGGATCGTCTCGCTAAGCAGATGGCCACGTCTCGCAAGATCGCGGGCAACCCTCGCCTTATCAAGCGGTTCCTCAACACGCTTTCCATTCGGCGAAAGTTGGCGGCGGCGCAGAGCATCCCGGTCGACGGCGCCGTACTGGCTAAGATTTTGCTGTTTGAGCGCTGCGCGGCGCCTGCCTCATTCGAGTTCCTCGTTCAATCGGTCACGCAGGCGGTCGATGGTAAGTCGGAGAACCTGCGCATGGCGGAGCGCGTCGTGCGGGGTGGCGGCGATCTACCCGAGGACAAGGACGCATGGTCGGCAGATCGCACTTTCGTGATGGACTGGCTCAAGCTCGACCCGCCGTTGTCCGGAGTGGACCTCCGCGGCGCTATCCATGTCGGCCGTGAGAGCCTCCCCATCATTTCGGCAGACGATCGGGTTTCGAAAGAGGCGCAGGACATCCTGGCGGAGGCAGTCTCGCTGAGGCTGAAGCCAACGGCAGATTTACGCGCTCGCTTCACGAGGCTCATCCCGGACGAGAAGTCGTTCCTCGTGGGCAAGCTCATGGAACGGGCGGCCTCGGAGGCCGAGTGGGGGACCCCCGACATTCTATGGGGCCTCGCGATGGTGGCGGAAGCCGACCTCGATGCCGCCAAGCGCCTCGTCGTCTTCCTATCGAACCTCGACAGCGCCGCGCTCCGACCGCCCATAGTGCCGCGCATCCGCGACACGACCTGGGGAGGCGAAGTGGTCACCGAATGGCGCGGCCGCAGCGACATGCCAGACCAGATGAAAAGGATCTTGGCACCTAGGAAGGTGAAGGTCTGATGGGAACCTCGAAATCGAGCACGGGACCGGGGAAGGGTGTCGGCCTAGTCCCTCCTTGGCTCGACACGCCGCCCGGCGTGCCCCCATCAGCCGTCCCATCTGGTTCGGTCGCGCCCAGCGGTGGCCCGAGCCCACAGGCGCCATCTCTTCCGGTACCGGGGACGCCGCCCCTGCTTTCGCAGCCTTCGGTGCCGCCACCGCCAGGTACGGCGGTGCCTAAGCGCTTCCAAGAGGCGCGGCGCGGAGTCGGCGCATACGTTTCGTCAGGCGACAAGGAAAGGCTGAGGGCCGGGCTCGGCAGCTACGTCGGCAAGGGCTACCGCGGCGGGCGCACCGCCTCCGCGCGGATGGGACAAGCGGCGACTTCGGCCGGACGCGCCTACGATGTCTTGAGCGGACTTGCAGACGGCAGTGTCACGCAGCAGGACCTCGGCTTCGACCCCGCCACCGTCGCCGGGGCTCCCATGGACGACGTCATCGACGCCCTCGTCGATGTGATCTGCCGGAACGATACGACGCTGGACGACGCCGCGGGCCGTGAGGCGGTCAATGAGGCGCTCAGTGAGGTACTGGCTGAAAATCCCGGTACCGACCCACTCGCGATGCCGGTCGAGCACACGCAGGAGGTCTGGCTTCGAACTGTGGCCTACCACGTGTTCGAGGACATCATGCTCGACTTGGGGGCTGGCCTTCAGCGTGGGGCTTTCGGCGACGCCAAGGTCTTCAACGACCGCCGCTATGAGATCCGCGACTTCGTGCGCGAGAGCTTCCGCGAGCAGTACGGGCAGTTGACGGCGGCAGGACGCAACGTCGACCGCAGCAACGCTGCTGCCATTGCGAAGGAGGTCACCTCCCTGGTCTTCGACGTCTACGAAGGATGGATGGAATGAGGGTCGCTGTCCTACCCAACCGCGTCGGGTCCGCAGGCCTACGCGTCAACGCGCGTCTCGCTCTTTTCGAGGGTGCCCCCGCCGGTCTCGACGGCAGCGTCGGGACGGGACTCATCCGGGAGACCCACAAGGCGCTGGGCCGGTCGCCCGTCGCGGCGGCATGGGACCTGGCGGCGGTAGCGCTCGCCGTCATCGGTGCCGATAGGTACGTCAACCGCGCCGCCGTAAGTGAGGATGGTTGGACCAGGCAAATCGAACTCACGGTCTCGGTCACGGACCCAGCGCGCTGGATGGCGATGTTGCCGACGGTGAGGGATACGCTGGGCTTCCTCACCGGGGACGTGTGGTCCCTGGCCTTCCTGCCGGATGGCGTGCAGCCGCGCCCGCCCGCCCACACCGTCGGCAACCGGCCGGAGACGTGCGTGTCGCTGCTCTCCGGTGGCCTCGACAGCCTCATCGGGGCCATCGACTTGGCCGCCAGCGGCGAGAGGCCGATCTTCGTCAGCAATCGCGTCAAGGGCGACTGCCGCAAGCAAGCGGATTTCGCCGAAGCCGTCGGAGCCCGCCAGCATGTCCTATCTCTGAACCACAACGCGCGCGTGAGGCACACTGCACCCGAGATCTCGCAACGTCCCCGCTCGCTCGCCTTTCTGGCGTTTGGCGTCCTCGCTGCCACCACGCTGGATAGGTACCTAGCAGGGGAGGTCGTCGATCTCGTCGTCCCCGAGAACGGCTTCATCAGCCTCAACGTCCCACTGACGCACCTGCGTTCGGGGAGCCTGAGCACACGCACCACCCATCCCCGGTTCCTCGCCGGCCTGCAGGCCGTCATCGACGGGCTTGGGTTAAGGGTGAGGCTGGTCAATCCCTATCGGCACAAGACCAAGGGCGAGATGATGCTGGAATGTTCCGACCAAGCGCTGATCTCGCGTCTGGCGCCAAGCTCAATGAGTTGCGGCCGCGGCGGCCGCATCAACGGGCATTGCGGCCAGTGCCTCCCGTGCCTGGTACGTCGGTCCGCGTTCCTAAGGCATGGCGGGACGCTGGCTGCGGATACGACGATGCCCCCTTACAGGCATCCAGGTCTGGGTGGCGCGTTCACGGACCTGGCCTTCAGCCGGTACGACGATGTTATGCAGTGCCTTGGCGCCATCGACACATTGGACCGCCGCGGCGCCCGCCGCTGGATTGGGTCGGCCATTCCGGCGTCGACCGTCCCCGAGGCGGAGGCTTGCCGTCAGGTCGCCATCCGGGGCTTACTTGAGATCAAGGCCTTCATGCTCGCCGCGGGCCTTCTGTGATTGATTTCCACTGCCATCTCGATCTCTACCCGGAGCCGGCGAAGGTGGTCGCAGAGGTGGCGAAGAGGGGCATGTACGTCCTTGCCGTCACGACCACACCGAGAGCCTTCGAAGGCAATTTGCGCTTCGTTGGATCGAATCGGCGCATCCGGGTGGCGGTCGGGCTGCACCCCGAGCTCGTTGGGGAGAGGCATGCAGAGGTTGGGCTGGTTTGCGCTGCCTTGTTGCGCACACGCTACGTTGGCGAGGTCGGCCTTGACGGCTCCCCGCAGCACTGGGGAACGTTCGCAACCCAGCGAAATGTGTTGCGGACCATCTTCAAGGCCTGCTGCGACCAGGGGGGGCGGGTCATCAGCCTTCATTCAAGAATGGCGGTCCAAGCAGTCCTCGACGAGATCGAGCAGGCCGGCCCCATCGGGACGCCGGTCATGCACTGGTTCGGTGGAACACCGGACGAAATGGTCCGGGCATCGGGTCTCGGATGCTGGTTCAGCGTCGGTCCCGCAATGTTGAATTCCAAGAAGGGGCGCCTCCTTGCTGCCGGCATGCCTCGCGACCGTGTCTTGCCTGAAACAGACGGGCCATTCGGGCAATCACGCGGCAAACCTCTCACGCCCTGGGACTGCGAACTCGTCATTCCGATTCTCGCGGATCTCTGGGACATGCCGCTCTCGGCAGTGGAAGCCCTCATGAGTGATAACCTGCGCCGCTTGGTGATTTGATCCCAGCGCACTGGAACGAGCAGCTCCAAGGTCTTCGACATAGGTTTTCGCGGCGGTTTCAACGAAGCCGGCATGGTCCGCGGTGAGCCGCATTCCTTTGGGGGTGCGCAAAATTGCGGTAGATTTATCGCGGAGATCTATGGTGTTTGCTTTGATTGCGGTAAGCTATTTCCGAAATTGCGGCGGTTTACCCCATCTTCTGCGGTAAATTATTACAGCCCCTACATCGGCGTAGCGCCACTTGGCGATCTCGTCGGACCAGGCGGCGCCGAATTGCGGGCCGCGCAGGGAATCGGGTTCCTCGGCCGAGAAGGCGAGGCCCACCGCGCCGTTGGGCCAGTCGAGGCGGCGGCGCGAGGGCGACCAGCGCGGGCGCAGGCCGTTCAGGGACAGCAGCCCCGACGGCCCCTCGATCATCACGTCGCGGACATCCGCGAAGGTCTCGCCGATGAGGGCGATGCGGCCCACGGGCCGGGCGGTGAAGGCCGGGTCGCCCTGGGCCAGGGCCCGGACCCATTCGGCCCCCGTGCGGGTCTTGCCCGAGCCGCGCCCGCCCACCACCGCCCAGGTGGTCCAGGCGTCTTCCGGGCATGCAGGTGTCGGGCATGGGGGCAGCTGGTCGGCCCGCGCCGTGTGGAGCCAGTCACGGGCGAGCGCCCGGATCAGATGTGGCGGCAGGCTCTCCAGGAAAGCCGGCATCCGGCCGCTCGCCGACGAACGCCGCATAGCGCCGCGCGATCTGCGCGCGCAGGGCGGGCAGGTCGGTGTCCCGTTCTGCGTCCGGGTCGGTGCCCGAGCCGGCGTCGCCGGGGCCGTCCGTGTGCGCGCCGCGTGTCGCATCGGGGTCGCTCCTGGGGGCGGCGGCAAGGTCGTCGAGGAGGCGCTTGAGGCCGCCGAGGTCGCGCAGCACCCGGGCCGAGTCGAGGCCGGGGGGCGCCTCCTTCAGGGCCACGTCGAAGGCCGCGACCTGCCGGGTGATGTGGGTGAGCAGGGCCACCCGGAGGATGGCGGGGCCGGGGGGCGGCCCCTCCGCCGCCTCGGGCAGCCCGCAGGACGAGAACAAGGCCGGCGCCGTGCGGCGGGTCAGGCCGAGCACGGCGGCGAGATCCGCGCGGGTGACCCCGTAGGCGCGGTCGACCCGCGCCAGGGCGGCGCAGCGCGCGGGCGACCAGGCCGCCGGTGCGGTCTTCGCGATGGGAGGGCGCCAGGTCTCCTGGCGGCACCATTTGCGGAGGGTCGCGGCGCTAAGCTTCGTTTCCGCCGCGATCTCCCGGACGGTCTTGTCGGTCTCGCGAAACAGGGCTTCGGCCTGCGCCTTCCGCTCCGCATCGACGGGGGTGAGGTTCATCGCCGCCGCCCCCTCTCCATCCACACTTCTTGAGCGTGGGGTAATGATACCGCAGGAGCGTCGCGCTGTCAATCATAAATTCCTATTTTTGGGATTTAGATCTTATGATTGAGGCTCGCTTTAACGGCCTTCAGGGATGGTGGAGCCGGGGCTCCACTATCCCTGTTCGCAGGCCGGACTCGTGGCCGGGGCGAAAGTCTAGAGGCCGATCATCGCCTGCGAGGTGCCGACTATGGTGAAGGCCAGACCAGCGGCGAAGGCCGCGATCATGACGTAGGAGAACCCCTTCAGAACCATGGGCGTCGCCTTCCGGGCTCCGATCAGCAGCGGTTTCCGCCGGAGGTCTGGCCGTACTGCATCACGGGGAAGTTCTGCTGGTTGGCGTTGCCCTCGGCGGCCGAGCTCATGGCGCAGCCACCGTAGGCCGGCACGCGGGACGGGGCGTAGACCGAACCGGTGGTCTCGACCTCGGGGGGAAGGAAGCCGGTGTAACGACCCTTCTTCTCGTAGGCCATGGCCGGAGAGAGCGAGGCAACGCCAAGAACAACGGCGGTGGCGAGGGTGGCGATGCGGGTCTTGGTCATGATCTGAGTATCCTGTTCAGGACGATCCGCGCTGCGGACCAGGGCCGACGATTGGCCGATGATTGAAAAGAGGAGAGGTGAGGTGCGCGTTCTGCTTCCGGGATGTCGCGGCCGACGCGCCACCCCGGGCAATCTCGAGGACGGTCGCTCGCCCGGAGCGGTCGTTACAGCCCGATCATCGCCTGGGAGGTGCCGACGATGGTGAAGGCCAGACCGGCGGCGAAGGCGACGATCATGCCGTAGGAAAAGCTTTTCAGGACCATGTCTATACCTTGCTGTTGCTGACTTGTGTGAGATCGGATCAGCAGCGGTTTCCGCCCGAGGTCTGGCCGTACTGCATCACGGGGAAGTTCTGCTGGTTGGCGTTGCCCTCGGCGGCCGAACTCATGGCGCAGCCGCCATAGGTCGGCACGCGAGACGGGGCATAGACCGAACCGGTGGTCTCGACCTCGGGGGGAAGGAAGCCGGTGTAGCGACCCTTCGTCTCGTAGGCCATGGCCGGGGAGAGCGAGGCAACGCCAAGAACAACGGCGGTGGCGAGGGCGGCGATACGGGTCTTTGTCATTATCTTATAATCCGCTTCTGCGACAAACCGGCGTTCCGGTCTGTCTGTTGCTTCTGAAAAATAACATAGGGCTTCGATTTCATTCTGAAGGTGCCGCGACGCACGCGCCACCATGGATTAAGCCGACGTGCGCGGAATGCTCCGTGGAGCCGTCTTCACCCGGTCCGACTTGCCGCCCCCCATGGTGCACGGCAAGTCGGGCGGCGGGCGGCATCGCGCGAACGCAGACAGATCACGTTGTAATCCCGACTTGTCGCGGAATATTCGCGTCACGGCAGCGTCATTCGCCAAGCCTAATGCGCCGCCCAGCAAGGTTATGCTTCGAACATGGACCGCTTTGTCGAGGCGTTGCTGCGGCGATGCCTCGACGCCGCGGGTGCAGGCGATGCGCGCGGCCGGCTCGGGTTCGACGGGCCGCCGATGCCGGCCGGCATGCTGCAGATGCAAAGGATCGAGAGATGAGACAACGTCTGTTGGCGCCGACGCTCGGCCTGTTGGCGGCGACCCTCGGATGGAGCGTCCTGACGCTGGCGCCGGCCCAGGCCCAGACCGTCGCGGAGCTGCAGCGCCAGATCGACGAGCTCAAGGCGATGATCAAGGCGCAGGCCGAATCCGGCCGCGGCGCGCGGGCGGCCCCGGCCCGGGTCGCGCATCGCAGCGAAGCCGGCACTCGGCCGGCGGCGGGCCGGCCCGTCGACTCGGCCGTCGCTCCTCCGGCGGCGACGCGGGCCGTCCACGCGGACCGGCCCGCCTTCGCCATCGACCGACCGGATACCTGGATCGACGCCCTGCTGCCGCCCCCGCCCGGGGTGGACGGCCCCAAGCCCGCCGGGTCGCCGAAAACCTGGTTCGAGCGCTTGTCCCTGCGCGGCTACACCCAGATGCGCGTCAACGAGATCCTCTCGGGGGACGGCACCACGCCGGCCGGCCGGTCGCGCCTGCGCTCCGTCCACGACGGCGGCATCACCGAGCGGGGCAACTTCACCTTCCGCCGGGTGCGCCTCGTCCTGCAGGGCGACATCCACGAGCGGGTGTTCATCTATCTCCAGCCGGATTTCGCCGTGAACGTCGCCAACCAGGCCGGCACCGAGGGGCGCGGAAACTTCGCCCAGTTGCGCGACGCCTTCGCCGACGTGTTCCTCGACGAGGGGCGCAGCACCAAGATCCGCTTCGGCCAGCAGAAGGTGCCGTATGGCTGGGAGAACCTGCAATCCTCGCAGAACCGTCTCACCCTCGACCGCTCGGACGCCATCAACAGCGCCATTCCGGGCGAGCGCGACATCGGCATCACCGCCTATTACACGCCGGCGCACGTCCAGGGACTCTGGGACCGGCTGGCCAAGGGCGGCCAGAAGCTGTTCGGCAATTACGGCGCCTTCGGCGTCGGCATCTACAACGGCCAGACCATCAACCGGACGGAACGCAACGACGATCTCATGGTGGCCGGCATGGCGACGTGGCCCTTCGCCCTCGACGGTCTGGGCGCGGCGTTCGAGGGCCAGGTCCTCGAGGTCGGGGCTTCCGCCTACCGCAACCGGTTCCAGCCCGAGATCCGCACGGGCGGCGTCAGCCCGGCGGCGTTCAGCGATGCCCGCGTCGGCCTTCACGCCATCCTGTATCCGCAACCCTTCGGCCTCCAGGCCGAGTGGAACTGGGGGCGCGGCCCGGAATTCGACGTGGTCACCCGGATGATCGCGGAGAAGCCGCTCAGCGGCGGCTACGTCCAGGCCATGGTCCGGGTCGACCATTCCCCCATCGGCCCGTTCATGCCCTACGCGCGCTGGCAGACCTATGGGGGCGGCTGGAAGGTGGCGACCAACGCGCCCCGCCTCGACACCGACGAGGTCGAGGTCGGCGTCGAGTTCCAGCCGATCAAGCCCCTCGAGATCACCCTGGCGTATGCCCGGATGAAGCGCCGCGAGGCCGACGAGCGCCGCCTCGGCCGAGCGGAAGGCCACCTGTTCCGCGGGCAGCTGCAGTGGAATTACTGACGCCGTGCCGAGGGTGGGCCGGACCCCCACCCTTGGGTGCGCCCCGGAAACCCGGTACCCTCCGGCGAAAATCAGACCCCGCCGGAGGACGACCCCCAATGAGCCACAGCCCGACCCCCCTCACCGCCCACGGTGTGTTCGACGTCGCGGCGCATGCCGCCCAACTGCCCGAGACCGCCGACACCATGGTGGCCGATCACCGCTTCACCGACGATCCGGCGGCGAGCGCCCGGGTGTTCCGGGTCTACCGGCCGACGCCGCCCCACAGCCACGCGTCCTGCGACGAGTACCTTTACGCCCTGTCGGGCCGCTGCCTCATGAAGTTCGCCGACGAGCCCGCCATCGAGGTCGGCCCCGGCACCCTGGTGTTCTTCAAGCGCGGCGTGGTCCACTCGGTGCCGGAGATCCTGGAGGAGCCGATGGTGTTCCTCTCCGTCGACACCCCCCGGCGCGAACCCCGCGACATCCGCTTCGTGGAGGCCGGCACCGGCACGCCGGACAGCTTCATCCGCCAGCGGGATTGAACGCGTCCGGCGGGTGAGGTTCGGTGCGACGCCGACCATGGGAGGCGCTCGGTCCGCGTCGATGGCGCGGACCGTGATCGGACGCACAGGGGCCGGATCCTCCAGGCCCGCGTCGGCCCTCCACGCGGACGAGGCGCATCGCCATGCGCGTGATCGGCGCCCTGACGATCGTCGCCCCGTTCCCTGTCTCCAAACTCTATGGGGACGAACTTTCTAACGGCGACCCGACTCCCGAGAGCCTCGGTCTTTTGGGCGGCATGGGCTCGTCCGCCCTCAGGCCCCGCGCGCGTCACCGGTAGCGAGACGTGCCTCTTCGGCCGCGAAGACCTCCTCCATGGTGATTAGGCCCCGGTCTTCCAGGAGTGTGAGGAGCTGGAGCGAGGCCGACATCGCGTTGCCCGAGCCGCGCATGATCGCGAACGCCTGCTCATGGTCGTGGGTCATCAGGCTGCGCAGATAGGGGGCCAGCGTGGCGACGGGAGCATCGGCCGCCACGAGCCGGAGAATGTCGAGGGCTTCATCCCGCGGCGTGACAGGGACCAAGTCGGCCGAGGACATCGTGATAGCCTGAGATATGAATACGGCACCGATAGATATAGTAATTTATGCGGATTTGTCAAGATCTATACTTGCATTGACGGGCGCCGGACAGACCGTATCGTCGGCCGGCGCAGTCCCGCGAGTCGGCCCAAGCCCGCGAGTCGGACCGAACCAAGTCGGATCGAAATTCCGTTGCCGGAGAACGGATGATCCCGTCGTTCGCTGGACTGGACCCTGGTCCGGCGCGGACCGGACCTGCGACCGGCGGCGCCTCCGCCCTCGGCGGTGCCGGGCTGCCGTGATGGCGGCCCAGGCTCATGCGAGGTCCGGGCCAAGGACGGGCCTGATCCACGACGTCACCGGCCGGACGAACCTGCGTGGTCCGGGCCGATCGATCGGGCCGCGTCGAGACGGTCCGTCGACGATGCGCCGGATGCGATCCCCGCCCGATGCGTGCCCGAGGAACCCTCCTGCGCAGCTTCCCGCGAAGGGGATCTCGATCCTACGGCGCCTTGGCGGGCTCGGCCGGCTTGGTGTTCGCATCGGTCTTGGCATCGGTCTTGGCCTTGCCGAGGTAGATGTACTCGGGGGCGGCGCGGAGCTGATCCTTGTTGGTGTCGATGGTCGCCTTCAGGGTGGTGTCGTTGGTGCGGGAGAGCTTGAGGGCGCTCGGGTCGATGGCGACGTACTTCGTGCCGATGCCGAGGAAGCCGCCGACGCCGACCACCCACGACTTCACCGTGCTCTTCTCGTCGAGGACCACGTCGGCGATCTCGCCGATGGTCTCGTTGGCGCCGTTCTGGATCGTCAGTCCGACGAGCTTCGAGGTGACCATGTCGGTGGGGTTCTGCGCCACGAAGGTCGGGCGCAGGTCGTTGGCGAGGGTGGCGGGGGCCGCCGGAACCGGGGCCGTGCCGGGCGCCGTTGCCTCCGGCGCCTGCGCGAGGGCACCGAGGGTGCCGGCGACGAGGAGGGTGGTGCCGAGCAACAGGCTGCGCATGGAGGCTGGTCTTTCCGGGTCAAGGGGCGTGTGGGGCCGGGTGGGGCCGTGTCGAACGCTCAAGCTCGGGACGGCCCGATGGTTCCGCCCACGTGCACGGATCGCTCCGCCCGCGCGCACGGATCCCTATCCCCTGCATGCACGAAGGCGCGACCTGGGACGATCGGCGCGAGACACGGGGGCCGTTCGCGCCCTAGATTCACATCGAGAGACCGCGCGGGTGCCCCGCGCCGCGAATCCCCGGGAGCCCCGCCATGCCGTCCTTCCTCAGCGAGACCCTGCCCCGCCGACGGGCCCTGATCCTCCTCGGCGCGGCCCTGGCGGGCGGCGCGCGGGCCGCGCAGGCGGGCGAGACCCGGGCGGGCGCCTTCACCTTCGAGAAGCCCGAGGGCGGCGGCCTCGCCCTCGCGGAGTTCGCCGGCAAGCCGATCCTCGTCGTGAACACCGCGACCTCCTGCGGCTATGCCGGGCAGTTCGTCGGGCTTCAGGGTCTGTGGACCCGGTTCGGCGCCCGCGGCCTCACGGTGATCGCCGTGCCGTCGCCGGATTTCGGCAATCAGGAGACCCTGGACGGTGTCGCCATCGCGGAGGCGGCGCGCAAGAACCACGGCGTCACCTTCCCGGTGGTGGCCAAGACCCACGTGAAGGGCCCCGCCGCCCATCCGTTCTACCGCTGGGCGGCGGCCGAGAAGCCCGGCGCCACCCCGGGCTGGAACTTCCACAAGTACCTCGTCGCCCGCGACGGCAGCCTGCTCGCGGCCTTCCCGCATTCCATGGAGCCGACGGATTCCCGCATCGTCACCGCCATCGTGGGGGAACTGCCTGCCGCCTGAGCGGCCGGCCCTTCGATCGACCCCCAGGGAGGTTTCGCGATGCAGGACCACGATCAAGACCACGACGCGTCCCCGCCGGGGGACGCCGCCCCGCGCTGGAAGCACGACGGCATCCGGGTGATCCCCGGCGACAGGCTCGACCCCAACACGGCGCAGACGCCGGGCATGTTCCGGCAGGCCGCCATCAACCACGCCCGCGTCGGCGCCCAGAAGATCTGGGCCGGCACCGTGGCGATCGAGCCCGACGCCAAGACGGGCGTGCACCACCACGGTGCCTTGGAGAGCGTGATCTTCGTGCTCTCGGGGCGCGCCCGGATGCGCTGGGGCGACCGGCTCGAATACGTCGCCGAGGCCGGCCCCGGCGACTTCATCTTCGTGCCGCCCTACGTGCCGCACCAGGAGATCAACGCCTCCCCGGACGAGCCCCTGCACTGCGTGCTGGTGCGCTCGGACAACGAAGCGGTGGTGGTCAACATCACGGATGTCGACCCCGTCGAGCGCCCCGAGACGGTCCCGTGGGTCGATCCGATCCACAAGCACCCGTGAGCCGGATGCGGACGGGGGAGGGCTCCCCCGTCCGCTCTGTCGGGCGGCTCCCGGGGGAGGGGTCCCCCCGTCCGCCCGGTCAGGCGGCTTCCGGCATCCGGTCCAGGAGCTTGTCGAGGGTGATGGGGTAGTCCCGCACCCGGATGCCCGTGGCGTTGTAGACGGCGTTGGCCACCGCGGCGCCGACGCCGCAGATGCCGAGTTCGCCCACGCCCTTGGCCTTCATGGGCGACGAGATCGGATCGACCTCGTCGAGGAAGATCACCTCCTGGTGCGGGATGTCGGCGTGGACCGGGACCTCGTAGCCGGCGAGATCGTGGTTGGCGAAGAAGCCCCGCTTGGTGTCGACGTCGAGCTTCTCCATCAGGGCGGCGCCCGTCCCCATGGTCATCCCGCCGATCACCTGGCTGCGGGCGGTCTTCGGGTTGAGAATGCGGCCGGCGGAGCAGACCGCCAGCATCCGGCGCACCCGCACCTCCGCGGTGTCGACATCGACGCCCACCTCGACGAAATGCCCGCCGAAGGTGGATTGCTGGTAGGTCTTCGACAGGTCGCCGAACTCGATGCTGTCCTCGCCCGTCAGCGCGCCGGCCTGCGCCGCCTCGCCGAGCGGCACGGCGCGGTTGCCGGACCGCACCTCGCCGTCCACGAAGACGGCATCGTCCGAGTTGATGCCGAGGCGCTGCGCCACGGCCTCGCGCAGCTTCACGCAGGCCGCGTAGACGCCGGAGGTGGAGGAATTCGCGCCCCACTGGCCGCCCGAGCCCGCCGCGACCGGAAAGGCGGAATCGCCGAGCCGGACCACGACGCGGTCGAGGGGCACGCCCATCATCTCGGCCGCCGTCTGGGCGATGATGGTGTAGCTGCCGGTGCCGATGTCGGTCATGTCGGTCTCGACGGTCACGGTGCCCTTGGCGTCGAGCCGGACGCGGGCGCCGGACTTCATCACCATGTTGTTGCGGAAGGCCGCGGCCACGCCCATTCCGACGAGCCAGTGCCCGTCCCGGACCGAGCCCGGCTTCGGGTTGCGCTTGGCCCAGCCGAACGTCTCCGCGCCGCGCGTCAGGCAGCCGACGAGGTCGCGGTGCGAGAACTTGCGGCCGGGCTTGTTCGGGTCGGTCTGGGTGTCGTTGCGGATGCGGAACGCCACCGGGTCCATCCCGAGCTTCTCCGCCATCTCGTCCATGGCGACTTCGAGCACCATCAGGCCCGGCGCCTCGCCGGGCGCCCGCATGGCGTTGCCCTCCGGCAGGTCGAGATGGGCGAGCTTCATGGCGGTCATGCGGTTGGCACCCCCGTAGAGGAGCTTGGTCTGGTTCACCGCCGTCTCGGGATCGCCGTCGGGCAGGTTGCCGGAGGTGCTCTCGTGCGCGATGGCGGTGATCGTCCCGTCCTTGGTCGCGCCGATGCGCACCCGCTGGATGGTGGCGGGCCGGTGGGTGGTGTTGTTGGCCACGAGCGGCCGGGTCAGCGCCACCTTCACCGGGCGCCCCGCCGCCTTGGCGCCCAGCGCCGCCAGCACCGCGTCGGCGCGCACGAACAGCTTGCCGCCGAAGCCGCCGCCGACATAGGGCGAATCGAGCCGGACGTTCTCCTTCGGGATACCCAGGATCTTGGCCATGCTGCCATGGCCCCAGCCGATCATCTGGTTGGAGGTCCAGAGGGTGACCTTGTCGCCGTCCCAGGCCGCCACGGTGGCGTGCGGCTCCATCATGGCGTGGCTCTCGTCGGCGGTGGTGTAGGTCTCGTCGAACTGCACCGGGGCCGACGCGAAGGCGCCCTCGAAATCGCCGACGCGCTCGACGCCGTCGCCGCCGCTGCCCTCGCCGCTGTCGCCCGGCGCGGGGGGGGCGCCCTTCGCCTCGGTGGCGAGGTCGAACTTGCCGGCCTCGGGGGCGTAGTCGACCTTGACCAGGAAGGCCGCCGCGCGGGCCTGCTCGAAGGTCTCGGCGACCACCACGGCGATGGCCTGGTGGTAGTGCTGCACCCGGTCGCCGCCGAACAGGTAGGCGGCGTTCATGGTGCCGCGTTCGAGGCGGGGCGTCTCCAGGGTGGTGACGATGGCGAGGACGCCGGGGGCGCGCTTGGCCGCCTCCGTGTGGATCGCCCGGATACGGCCCTTGGCGATCCCGGCGCCGAGCACGTAGCCGTAGGCCTGGTTCGCCGCCACGTCGTGGCGCTCGTAGGCGTAGGGGGCGGTGCCGGTGGTCTTGTACTTGCCGTCGATCCGGTCGGTGGCCTTTCCGACGACCTTGAGCTGGTCGATGGGGTTCTGGCCG
>NZ_LMMI01000046.1:0-8332 GCF_001422775.1 Methylobacterium sp. Leaf87
CAGCAACTTTGCGACCCTGCGAGACCAGGACATCTACCTGCCGCAGCTTAGCGACGATCTCTTCAGCCGTATGATTCTTCCGTCCCATAAAAACATCCTCCAAATGGCCCAAGGCCATACATCAGGGAGGACCACTTTTCAGGGGGCAGGCCAGGTCGCGGCCGAGACGATCATGGCGGACATGACCGGCCGATCCGTGACCTGGCGACACGGTACCAAAGGGCGGCTGCGAGCCCGCTTCTGTGCGCTGCGCGTCCGGATGGCCGATGGTCCGACCCAGCGGATTGGCGCAATGGGCAATCAGCACCTACCCGGGGAAGCCGTCTGGCTGGTGCGCGAGGAGCGCGGCTCGGGCGAGCGTAAATACTACCTCTCGAACCTGCCGGCCGATGCAACCCTCAAGCGGCTCGCCGCCATGATCAAGGCACGCTGGATCTGCGAGCAGGCGCATCAGCAAATGAAGGAGGAACTCGGCCTCGACCACTTCGAGGGCCGCGCCTGGACCGGGCTACATCGACACGCGCTGATGACGATGATGGCCTACGCCTTCCTCCAGTCCCGGCGTCTCGCAGCAGCGGGTCGGAAAAAAAAGAATCGCCTGCCCACCGCCCCAGCCCTCGATGCCGGCGATCCGCCAAGCCATCCTGGATCAGCTCAGCCGGCCACCACCGCGGCGATGCCCGCACTGTGACGCTGACCTCGACCAGCCCCCTTGAGAACGATCTGCCAAAGTAGTGCTAATACGCTTTGACGTTCTGCTGTCTTGATCGGGACGAACCGCATGGTCGGTCGCGAGACAGCTTCACAGATCGCCTGCGCGTCGGTAGCGTCGTTCTTCTGGCGCCGAACGTATGGCTTCACGTAGGCCGGCGGGATCAGCCGAACCTGATGACCGAATACCGACAGGGAACGGCCCCCAGTGATGCGCTGTGGCGCAAGCCTCCATTCCGACGAGGCAGGGCGTCAGCGCCTCGAAGAACTGGAGGACCTCCGATCGTCTAAGTTTTTTCTTAAACACGACATACCCACCAGCATCGACGCCGTGCACTTCGAACATGTTCTTGTCGAGGTCGAGTCCATGGTGATTATCAACGCTCAAGAGCCAGATCTGACTCTGTCAGCACTAAAAGTGCGGATGAACCATACTTCGAAGCCGATCCACCCCCTGTGAAGTTCGAGGAGCTATGGAGTTGAGCTAGGTCCACTGCGAAACCTCCGCGCAGGACGGACCGAACCCTCGACCCGGTCTCAACGTCCCGCGACATAGGCGACCCTCCCTGCCGATATGGGGCAGGTTGTCCGGCTCGCGCGCGCTGAGAACGATGTCATCTCGGGACCGAATACCGAAGTGGGCCCGCAGTGAGCCGGCGACGCTGTCACTGCGGGAATTGTACGCCGGCGTCCTAGGAGGTCGGCTCGCGGATCTGCTCGACAGCACGGAGGCTGAACAAATGAGCGTAGATCACCGCGATGATGTTCTCGGACTTCAGCTTCAGATATGCGCCGTCGTCCAAGCTTGCGAAGCGCTGCTCATCGACGATGAGCAGCCCGTGCAGTGCGGATGTGCTGCCATTCTCGTTGTTGAAGCTGATGTCGGCCGAAACCAGCAGGTCGTGCTCTGCCAAGGCGGCGCAGAACTGTTTCGTGCGCTTGGCTGCGTCGAGGTACTCGTTCAGGAAGACGATCCGGTCCTCGAGATAGGCGGTCTCGCCGTCCTCGGTGAACAACGCTTCGCCCTTCTCCGTCCCGATGAGCGTGCTGGTTTCATCGACGCAGACGATCGGCCCCCGATCCTCGACCTCGCCGATCATGAAGGGGTAGCGACGCAGGTACGCCGGAACGTAGGAGCCGAGCCACGTACCCTCTGCATCGACCATCGTGTTCTCCCCCGGCTTGCGGCCGACCAGGAAGACGGGGGTCAAGTGCTCCCCGCTTCCCGCGAACACGATCGGCAGGCGATGCGCGGCCATCGCGAATTCGTCGATCACGGCCGGGATCAGATGGCTGCCCTGGGCAAAGCGCAGATCCTGCTCGGATGAGACCACGCGCTTGCTGGCATGGACCGACCGATCGAGGGCGACGATGGATTGATAGAAAAGGGCCTTGCTCTGCATGGTGTTCTCCAAATCTTCGAAAGCAGCCGTTTACGACCTGCGGCTCGCTGGGGGGTGAGGACCATTCCGCCCGGGGCGGCAGACGGACCCGGACGTCAAGGGCTGGACCGGCCGGGCGTGCGCCGTGCCGACGCCGGTGCCTGCGAAAGCCTCGAGCGGGTCCGCGACGGACGCACGGATGAGGGGGCGTCCGACGCCCGTGCGTTTCGCGGTCCTCGGACCAGGAAACGCCGTGAAACGCGAAGCGTCGTGACGGCTCGCGTCCTCGCGCGTACTGTCGGTTGGACGCGCCGCCGCGCGGGGGCCCGTTCCCGGGGAACGCAAGGCCTCGTCGAAGGTCGACCGGGACAAGAAGAATCGGACGGGCGAGCGGAGGGGGTGTTCATGCAGATCTACTGCTCCGCGACGACACGGTAGTACCCATCAGTATAGGTAGTCCATCGATCCGTGCTGGCGTCATAGGACCCGAACAGCGGCACGCCGTTCCAGATGTTCAGCAAGATCAGGTCCGCCCGCGCCTCGATCGAGACGGGATTTCCGGCCTCGTTGCGCTGAAACTTCCACAGCAGAGGAAACGCGGTTTCCCCGGTCGCCGTGGGGGAGAACCAGATCGACAGGGTTCGCGGCGCGATGCCGAGCTTGTGCCGGAAGAAGTAGGCGGTCGTCGTCTTGTTCGAGACGGGCTGCCAACCGGAATCGAAGCAACGGGTCGACATCGGGCCGCAGGTCGTCTGCGCAGATCGCAAGCTCAGGACCGCGACGGCGATCAAGGAGCCCACCAGAAGAACCGCCAGGCCGATCGACAGGATGGATCGATGGCTGCTCCGAGACGCTGGCGCAGCGCGCGCGGCAGCGGGAGCATTCGGCGGCGGCTCGATCCCCGGACCCGCGGCCTGCCGGGGCGCGACGGAGTCCTGGGCTTTGAATTCCGAAGGGGCCGACATGGCGGCGATTTCGGCGACCATCGTGCCGGGGGTCTCGATGCTGATCGGATCGAAAGCGGCCTCGACCGGCCGAGCGCTCCCATCCGGAACGATCTCCCGGCCACCGTCGAGGGATTTTCCGAGGTCTTCGAGGCTCGCGCTCGTGCCGACATGCGCTTCCAGTCGCTCGGTGATGCGCGACAGCGCGGTGCGATACGCGTCCGTTACCCCTTCGCCGAACGTCTCGACCGGCATACGGTCGATGGCGTCGGACATATGGGCATAGACGGCCTGACGGACCTTGGCGTCACGCCAATCCGCCCCATCGAACCGCTGGAAGATCCACTGCCGGAAAATCGCGTCCGGATCGGGCTTGGTCGCAGCGCTGGTTGTCATGAACGGTCGCCTGAGGGTGCGGACGCCGTGGCGGTCCGGCCCGACTGATTGGAAGCGAGGAGGCGGGTCATCGGCCGAGGCCTACGGCGAGGTAGGTGCGCGATCCATTCGCCTCGATACTCGTGGCACGGCCCGAGATGAGGACGCGTCCCTTGGGCAACCCGAATCCCTCGATCCAAATCTGACGATTCGGGCATTGGGCGCGGATCACCACATAGGCCGAGATCTGCTGCGATTTCGTGTCGAGGCCATCGATATAGGTGCCGTTGAGGGTGTCGAGGACCGAACCCGTGAGGGGACATGCCTCGCCCTCCAGGGTCGCCATCGAACCGACGAGACTGGTCAGGTTGGGCGTGACGGACACCTGTCCCACCCGCAATTCCGTCGACTTGTTACGGTCGAGCCAGAAAACCTTCCAGGTGCCTTCCAGGGCATGGGCGGGCTTGCCACCCGGCGCCGGGTTCGAGGCCGCCGGCAGGTCGGGTGCCGTCGGTCCCGGCACGGCGGGCGGGGCGGGCTTCGGCTGGGCATGGGCCGCCCCGGCCATGGCGATGGCGATGGCGGCGAGGAGGCCGGCCCGAAGGCCACACGCGCTCGCGCGCCGCCGGTCGAGGCGAAGCCGCGTCGGCACGCCGTGCATCGGTCGGTCCGTCACGACGGCGCGATCGCGCGCGGCCTCATGCACGACGCGCCCGCCCAGCGATGCAGTCGACGTACAGTTTCTCCAGATCCGCCGTGTAGCGGGGCGTATCGAACAGCGGGCAGACCATGCGTGCCGCCTCGAGCCGGTGCTTCACGTCGGCGTGACGCTCGGGATCGGACGCGAGGGCAATGGCCAGGGCCTCGTATTCCGGCAACGATCCGGTCACGAGTTCGCCCATGCCCGCCGCGGTGAGAACGCTCGCGGCGACCCGGCTCGCGAAGATTTCGCCGATCAGGGTCACCAGGGGCACTCCGCACCAGAGGGCATCGCTGGCCGTGGTGTGGGCGGCGACGGGAAATGTGTCGAGGACGAGATCGGCGAGCTGATAGCGCGCCATATGGTCGGCAAAGGACAGACGCGGCGCGAAGACGAGGCGGTCCGGGTCGACGCCGCGACGCGCGGCTTCCGCGCGGAGATTGTCCATCACGCGCGGGTTGCCGCTGAGGAACCAGAGCACGCTGTCCGGCACGGCCGCGAGGATCCGGCACCAGGACGAGAACACCTCCGGCGTCACCTTGTAGGCGTTGTTGAAGCTGCAGAAGACGAAGCCCCGGGCGGGCAGGCCCGCCTTCGCCCGCGTCGGTGCGACGGGGCGCGGGCGGCGCCGGTCGTTCGGCTGATAGCAATGCGGAAGGCGCAGGACCGTTTCCGTATAGTGGTGGTCCAAGGCAGGGGGTGTAACGATCGGATCGCCGATGATGTAGTCGACGTAAGGCGAACCCATGGTTCCCGGATAGGCGAGATAGTTGATCTGGATCGGGGCCGGGCGGTAGCCGAGGATGCCGGACCGGGTGTGGAGGGTGTAGCCTTTGACGTCCACGAGGATATCGATGCCGTCGCCCGCGATGAGATCCGCTGCGCGCTGGTCCGAGAGGGCCCGGATCTCGACGAAGCGGTCGCACGCCTTGCGGATGCGATCGCGGATCGGGTCCGACGTGCTCGGACCCGCGCTGTAGGCGAAGATCTCGAAGCGCGAGCGGTCGTGAAGCTCGAGCAACTCAATCATCAACCAGGTGGTCGGATGATCGTGGAAATCGCTCGAGAGATATCCGATGCGATAGCGGCCCGAGGACTTCGCGTGCCGCCGCTCGACCCGGTGATCCGGGAAATGCCGCCGCGCGTGGAGCGTCGCGAGATCGCGGTGGACCACCCCATCGACGCCGGGCACGGACAGGATCCCGAAGGGCTGCACTTCGGCGAGATCCAGCGCCGAGGCGGCGGCGACCCGGGCGAACAAGGCCTCGATGCCCTCCCAGGCGCAGAGGTGCTGAGCGACGTGCATCCGCCGTGTTACGAAGGCGAGGTTGTCCGGATCGAGGGCGCTCGCCCGCTCGTACTGGGCGAGGGCTTCGTCGTAGCGCTGCGCGATCTCGTAGCTCGCGCCGAGATTGCCAGCGACCATCGCCGAACCGGGCTCGATCGCCGCGGCCTTCTCGAACGAAGCCGTCGCTTCGGCCAGACTCCCGTTCTCGAGGTGGAACGTGCCGTTGTTGTTGTGAACGACGAAACTGTCGGGCAGGAGGCTGCCGACGTTCTTCATCGCTTCGAGCGCCATGTCCCGGCGCTGAATCTTGCGTGAGCATTCGGCGAAGGCGATGAGGAGCTTGACGTTCGGCGGGTTGGTCCGCGCACTGGGAAGCAGGATTTCCCATGCGTCGAAATGGGCACCGCGAACCGTGAAGAGGTCCGACAGGCTGAGCCAGCTCTCGACGAGGGTCGGATCGCAGGCGATCGCGAGGAAGTAGTTCTCGCAGGCCTTGGCCTCGTCGCCGACCGTCATCCAGGCCGAGCCGAGATTGTGGTAGGCCGGGGCCTGATCCGGCTTGATGTCCCGCGAACGTTCCAGGGCCGGGATCGCCTCGGCCGCACGCCCCAGGCGGATCAGGGCGGCACCGTAATCCGTCCAGCCCAACGCGCTGCCGGGGTGTTGCGCGAGGAACGGCGCCAGCCGTGCGATCGCCGCATCGTCGCGACCCGCGCCGATCTCGCCGAGCGCGGCGTGATCGGCGAGGCTCCAATCCGGGTGAGGCACGACCGCAGGCGGCAGCTTGGCCAACGCCTGCGTCGCCAGCTTCAGATCCGGCGCCTGCGCCAGGGCCGCCTCGATCAGGTGGCGGGCGATGGGAAAGTTGCGACGGCGGACATAGGTCAGGCCGAGATTGAGCTGCGCGACGGGATGCGCGGGCGCGAGGCCGAGGGCGATGGTATGCTGCTTGCGCGCGGCGTCGAAATTGGCCCGATCCCTCAGGACGCTGCCGTAATTGACACGCGCCTCCAAGAAGAACGGGTCGAGACGCAACGCCGCCTCGTAGTAGTCGGTCGATTTCGGCACCTGCCCCATACTGCCGTGGACGAGGGCGAGACTGTACGCCGTCTTCGCCGAGGCACCGAGAAGATGAGCCCGATCAAAGTATTGCTTTGCGCGGGAGAACTGCCCGGCGTTGTAAAAGATATTTCCGTCCGCCAAGGCTTGTTGGGCCGCGGTCAGCGTATCGAAGAGGTTGCTCATCACATCGTGCCTGGCGGATCGCCTGATCTGTCTGGTCGGGTCTCTTGCACGCCAAGCGGACGTCACGATAGAGGGTCGGCGATCAATTCCAAGCTTGCAGGGCCGCGCAACAGATCCTGGTCGTCGCAGGCCCCGCCTCTCGCAGTTCGGCCCGGCGGTCGTTCCGAGAGAGACACGCGACGCGGATCGAGTGGGGCCCGAGACATCCCGACGGACGTCCCGGGCCCCAACCTCGCCCGATCGTCAGAACTCGACGCCGACGCCGACCCGCGCGCCGAGGCGCCGACCGTCCGATCCGAAACCACCATTGACCGTGATCGGCGTTCCACCCGCCACCGCCAGGAGATGATTGAACGTGACGCCGATGGCGCTTTCGCCGCCGAAGTTTCCGTAGTTGACGCCCACGGTGGTCCCGCCGACCCGCGTCGGCATTGCCGGCGCGGCGAGGGCGATCGCCGTCGCCACACCGCCGAAGGCGTCGCGACGCAGCTTCTGCATCTGGAAAGCGTTGTCGGACCGCAGGAGCGCGACGGACTGGTTCATCTGGTCGAGGTTGACTGCGTCCGTGCCGCTGACGGCGGGCGCCACGTTCGTAATGCGGCGCTCGTTGCCGGGGGCGCCGACCGACACGGTGTTGGCCATGTTGGCCACCGAACCGGCACCCAGGGCGACGGAGTTGGCCCCCGAGGCCTGGGCTCCGACGCCGAGGGCGACCGAGCGGACACCCGTGGCGCCGGCGTTGGCGCCGAAGGCCGAGGCGTCGTTGGCGGAGGCAAGCGCGTTGTTGCCCACCGCCGTGGTCGGGTCGGCCACCGCACGGGCACCCGCACCGATCGCGACCGCGCCCGCAAAGCTCGCCTGCGCGCCCCGGCCGATGGCCGTGGTGTCTTCGGCGGTGGCGCGTGCCGTGTTGCCGATGGCGATGCCCGAGGTCGCGCTGGCGAGAGCGGACTGACCGTTCACGCTGCCGAGGCCGGTGATGGACCCGCCGCCGATGGAGACGCCCTGACTGGCGGCAACCGTCACCGACTGCGCGAAGGTGCCGCTCTGCGCGGTGACGTTCGTGGCGTTCACCGTCGTGGCGGACACGGTGGTCGCCGCCACGTTGCTCGCGTTGACAGTGCCGAAATTGCCCGTCGTAGCATTCACCGTGGATGCATTGACCGCCCCGAAGGTCGCGGTCGTGCCGACCAGGTTGGTGATGGTCGCGTTCGTGGCCTGCAGGTTGGCGATCGCGCCGTTGGCGGCCGACAGGTTGGTGATGGTCCCGTTCGTTGCCTGGATGTTGTTCGCCTGCAGGTTGGCGATCGACCCGTTCGTGGCGCTCAAGGCCCCGAACGTTCCGGTCCCGGCCGACAGATTGGTGATGGTGGCGTTGTTCGCCTGCAGGTTGGCGATCGCGCCGTTGGTGGCCGACAGGTTGNGCCGACAGATTGGTGATGGTGGCGTTGTTCGCCTGCAGGTTGGCGATCGCGCCGTTGGTGGCCGACAGGTTGGTGATGGTGCCGGTGGCGGCCGAGAGATTGGTAGCCGTCAGGTTAGCGATCGACCCGTTCGTGGCGCTCAAGGCCCCGAACGTTCCGGTCCCGGCCGACAGATTGGTGATGGTGGCGTTGTTCGCCTGCAGGTTGGCGATCGCGCCGTTGGTGGCCGACAGGTTGGTGATGGTGCCGGTGGCGGCCGAGAG
>NZ_LMMI01000047.1:0-7765 GCF_001422775.1 Methylobacterium sp. Leaf87
CGCATCGCCCCGACCCGCTGACCTTAACGCCAGCATTAAGGTCAGGCTTCAGCCGAGTGCGCGATGCCGTCGACCGCGGCCATCACCGGACGCGTACGACGAACGGCTCCCGACCCGATTTATACGTCGAAGTTTTGATATCGATCCTCCAAAATCAGTCGTTCATCATGCCGCAAATTGATCAGTGTTCCGCGACCAAAGCCGCACTCTGATTCACCCGAGGGGAATAGGGCGGCGGCCTATGAGGGACGCCCGCAGCTTGCTCGATGCCACATCGATCAGGGTCACGGCGGCAAGGATCATGAGGACGAGAAAGGACACGTCCTGGAGGTTCAACACCCGGATCTGTTCAGCGAGGTGAACGCCGATCCCGCCAGCACCAACGATGCCAATAATCGTCGCCGAGCGAGTGTTCGATTCGAAGTAGTACAGGCATTGCCCACCGATCACCGGGACGACCTGTGGCAGAATTCCAAAGCGTACCTGCTGTAGCCGGCTTCCCCCAGAGGAGGCGACGCCCTCGACCGGCCTCCTGTCGGCGGTCTCGATCGCTTCCGAGAACAGCTTGCCGAGGGCACCGAAATCCGAGCACGCGATGGCGAGCACGCCTGCGAAGGGACCGAGGCCGACCACGCTGACCCAGAGCAGAGCCCAAATCAGCGTGTCGATGCCACGAATGACATCGAGGAGGCGCCGGGCTCCAAAGTGGACGAAGAAGTTTGGAACGACGTTCTTCGCGGCGAGGAACGCGATGGGGAAGGCTAGTAGAGCCGCTACGAGCGTCCCCAGAAAGGCGATGGCGAGGGTCTCGAATAGGGCCTGGAGATAGAGCCCTAGTCGATCGCCAGTAGAGGGCGGAAACATCATCAGCGAGAAATCGGCGAGTCGGCCGAGTCCGTTAGCGATCCGGACGAGTGAAAAGTCGAGCCACCACATCGCCAAGCCGGTCAGAAGTGCGCCCCCCCCTAGGCAAAGCGCGAGCTTGAGGCTGCGTGCACGGTTCGTGAAGCGTTCCGGATAGGAGGCCCTGATCCGCGCGATTTCCTGAGCGAATGCCGGTCGTGACTTTGGGGCGGAGGACCTCATCACGACATGGCACCGGGGCTCACTAGGCGGTGGCGCACCCGCTCTGCCGCCATGTCGATCAGGAAGACGGTGACAATGATCATTAACAGGATCGCGCTCACGTCTGGGTAGTAGAATTGGCGGATCGCCGAGATCAGCTCCTGCCCGATGCCGCCGGCGCCGACGAAGCCCATGACCGAAGCGCCCCTGACGTTGATCTCGAAGCGCAGCAGCGCATAGGAGGTGAAACCAGCCGCCACTTGCGGCATCGCGCCGAAGCGCAGCGTGTGCAACCAGCCGCCGCCAGAGGCGCGCACTCCCTCGACCGACTTCATGTCGATGTTCTCGACAATTTCGAAAAAGAGCTTGCCGAGCGCGCCCGCGGTGTGGAGCGCGATTGCCAAGACGCCCGCCATCGGCCCGAGCCCGAAGGCGATCACGAACAGGAGCGCGAAGACGATTTCCGGCACTGTTCTCAAGACCTCAAGCAGCCGACGGGCGGCGAAGCGCAGCCACGCGGTCTCGCCGAGATTGGCCGAGGCGGTGAAGCAGAGGCTAAGGGCGACTAGGGTTCCCAGCAGCGTGCCGACATAGGCAATCAGCAGGGTCTCACACAGCAGCCGTATCCAGGGGCCTACGTTCCAGTACCACTCCCGACTGTCGGCCAGGGCGGTCGACCACCTCACCTCAGGCATGATGCGCCCGAGATAGCTGGTGAACCGATGAAGGTTGGCAAAGAACGTGTCCGGCCTTACCTCCGCGACCCAGCCGGACACCAGCGCACACACTGCGACTAGTCCGACGACCAGTATCATGCGCCAACGCCGGCGCACGATCGACCGTTTATAACTTTGAAGCACGGCCCGAGCCTGCCCTTCCGGCAGACCCAGCGCGGTGATGACACGCGATCTCATGGGGAGAACCGATACTATTCGATGCGTCACGCTTCAGCCGGCCTTGCGTGCGCGATCGTTGAACTTGAGCATATCTATGATCGGCTCGTAGTCCTTCGCACTCGTTGTGACGAACTCGATATCCTTGCCATCGGAGAGGGCGTCGAAGTTAGCCTTATCCTTCTTCGGCATATCGAGCATCGCCCGCTTGATGGCCTGCTTCAGGTCTTCCGGAAGGCTCTTGAGGACCGCGTAGGGGTCACCCGGTATGATGTCCGACTTGAAGACGACACGGAAATCATCAGCCTTCAGAGCCTTACCAGACGCATCCTTGAGCATGCCTTTGGAGGCCATGCGCAGGATGTGATTGTCGGTGTCTGCGTACCATGCATTGGCAGCGACGTCCGCCGTGCCCTGCATGAGTGCCAGGACGGCGTTCTCGTGACTTCCTGCAAAGAAAGTTTTGCCGAAGTGAGAATCGACCTTCACACCTTTCTTGTCGAGAAAAAAGCGAGGCGCGCTGTTGCCCGACGCTGAGTTCGGATCGACCAGCGCGAGGGTCTTGCCCTTCAGGTCTTCGACCGACCGATAGGGGCTGTCGGCACGCACCAAGAGCACGGAGTTATAACCGATAGCGCCGTTGTTGCGGCGTGCTAGCACTACCGGCTCGGTTTCCACGCCTGTCATCACAGCGCGCGCGTAAGAGGCCGGGCCGTAGTACGCAATCTGAATATTGCCTGCACGCTGCGCCTCGATGACGGCCGCGTAGTCGTTGGCGATCCGAAAATTCACCTTCACGCCGAGCTCCCGGGATAGGTAGTCCGCAAGCTTGCTGTATCGCTCGGTCGTCACCGTGGGATTCTCGGTCGGGATCGCCCCAAACGTGAGTTCTGGATACTTTGCTCTCCAGCTTTGCGCCTGCACTGCGACGGGCGCGAGCGCAGCGGTCGCACAGGCGAGCACGAGCAGCATTCTGCGATTGAGCATGGTGTCGATCCTTGTTGCGAGTGAGAACGAGCGCGCGTCAGGCGGCTGTCGCGGTTCGGCCGAGTTCGGCGAACTCGAAGGTTGGCCTTGCGGCGGTCTCGCTGACGACCTCGTTTGCTTCGAGCCCGTAAAGCGTGCGCGCAACGCCATCCGTGAGTTCGTCGGGAGTGCCCTCGAACACAATGCGACCGGCGGACATGCCAACGAGCCGATCGGAATAGGTACGGGCGAGATCAAGCGAGTGCAGGTTGCACAGGACGGTGATGCCGTACTGCTTATTGATCTGCAGGAGCGCGTCCATCACAACGCGGGTGTTCCGCGGATCAAGGGAGGCGATTGGCTCGTCGGCAAGGATGATCCGCGGCTCCTGAACTAAGGCGCGCGCAATAGCGACCCGCTGCTGCTGGCCGCCGGACAGATTCTCGGCGCGCTCGGAGGCGAGATGCGCGATATCGAATTGTTCGAGCGCGGACAAGGCGATGGCCCGATCCGCGTCGCTCCACAATCCCAGCAGCGATCGGGTTAGAGACGCGTGCCTTAGGCGTCCCATCAGCACGTTGGTCAGCACATCGAGGCGCCCGACCAGGTTGAACTGCTGGAAAATCATGGCGCAATCCGCACGCCACATGCGTAAGGCATCCCCCTTGAGGGCCGTGACGTCACGCCCGTCAAAACGGATCGACCCCGATGAGGGCCGCACCAGCCGGTTGATCATCCGTAACAGCGTCGATTTCCCTGCACCGGATCGGCCGATCACCCCAATGAACGCGCCGGGCTGAACCGTAAGATCGACGCCGGCAACGGCGGTGCTTGATCCGAAACGCCTCGTCAAACCCTGAATCTCGAGCATGACCTCTCCAAAGGATGCGAGATCGGCATGGAGCTTCCGCCGACCGTCCCGAACCTACTGCTTCCCGTAAGCATTCAATCTTACAGTTTTATGACGGCCGCATCCCGTCAAAGTATATGATTGATTATTGGGCTCGAAACACAAATCTCCACGCATTCCGATTTGGAATGCGTGGATGGAATAGTTTCGCAATATTGATAGGTAATTCGTCGAGCCGATGGCTGCGGGCGACCGCCGACGGGTCCGAAAATTTCAGAGGCGCTTGCTCGACCTCGTGTAGCTAGGCATTAGGACCAGAGGCGACCGGCTTCGTCCAATCGAAACTTCGGTGCGCTACTATCGGAAAAACCTATGCGCTTTACGCAGCTCCGATCGTTCCACGCCGTCGCCGCGGCCGAGAGCGTTACCGTCGCCTCGCAGACGCTCAACGTGAGCCAGCCCACGCTAACCGCCCAGGTTCGCGCTCTGGAAGAGGAGTATGCCGTCGAACTCTTCGTGCGCGCCAGTGGGCGGCTCCGCCTGAGTGAGGCGGGACGCAAACTTCAGCAGATCACACGGCGCCTGTTCTCGGACGAGGCCGATGCACGCCACTTTCTCACCGAGAGTCGCGAACTCAAGACGGGCAGCATCCGTGTCGGGGCCGTCGGCCCCTTCCATGTCACTGAGATGCTGGTCGCCTTTCACGGCCGCTATCCGGAGATCGAGATTGCGGTGTCCATCGGCAATTCCGTCAGCGTTCTCAGGGACCTGCTGGATTTTAAGAGCGACGTCGCAGTCCTGGCCTATGTCGAGAACGATCCCCGGCTCTGGGTCAGGCAGTACAGCGAGGATCCAATCGTCGTGTTCGGACGTAAGGACCACCCTCTGTTCTCGCGGGAGCGCGACGGGTTGCGCCTGGCCGACCTCGATGAACAGCCGATGGTCTACCGGGAGCATGGGTCCAACACGCGCCGGTCTAGCGAGGCCGCCCTGGCCAAGGCCGGCGTAAGGCCCCGCATCATTATGGAGATCGGGAGTCGAGAGGCCGTGCGGGAGGCGGTCGCGAGCGGGGTCGGCCTCGGCTTCGTGTCCCAGGCCGAGTATATTGGCGACGAGCGGCTGACCTTCCTGCCGGTGACCGATGTAAGAATTGTCAATCACGCGCACATCGTCTGTGTGCGCGACCGTGTCCAGTCGCGGCTGATCGCAGCGTTCGTGGACGTCGCCACGGGCCTGCGGAACTCCAATCCGATCGCCGGCTGATCGCGCGCATTGTCCCGGTGTCGGCGCGTTGCCTGCGAAACAGCTTCGTCACCCAAGCGTTCGTCGCCGTAGATCATACGGGGTCCTCTGCCCGTCACGCCGTCATCGGTTTTTTATATAGCGCTCGTATAAACTATCAATTCGACAAATCGTCAGTGCGAATGCTTTCAGGGCTCGAAGGCAGTTAGGACATGGGATCGATCGTATGCCTGCAGCATGGGAATACTGGAATCCTGTCGGCATTACCTTCGGAGAAGGAGCGCTATCAGGCCTGAGAGACAAGCTCGCCGGACGCAGCTTCTGCTTGCTGACCTACAGCGACCATCCGTATTTCGACACGCTGGTGGAAACCGTGTGCCGCACAGCCGGTACGCCGGCCGTAATCGTGCGTGACGTCGAGCCGAACCCGAGCTTCAGCGGCCTGCACCGAAACTGCGCGGCGTTCGGCCAGGCCTGCACGCCTCCGGAGGTGATTGTTGCGCTTGGCGGGGGCTCAGTCATCGACACCGCCAAGGTGCTGGCCGCCTCCGGCAGTGATTTCACCCGCGTTCAGGCTTTTCTCGAAGGCCGCGCCGGACCCGAGAGTCTTCATCGCCTGCCGATCATAGCGATTCCAACAACGGCGGGTACGGGCAGCGAGGTTACCTCCTGGGCTACAGTCTGGGATACGGGTGCCAAAAGGAAGTACTCACTTGCGCGCCCCGAACTCTACCCTGAGCATGCTATCATCGATCCGACGCTGACGCTGCGTGTGCCACGTGCCCTAACCATGAGCACTGCTCTCGATTCTCTGTCGCACGCGCTGGAAAGCATCTGGAACGTCAACGCCAACCCGGTCTCGGCCAACCACGCGGTCTGCGCGGCTACGGAGATCCTAGATGCGCTGCCCGCGCTCCTCGCTAGGCTCGACGACCTTGCACTGCGCACCCGCATCGCCCGGGCAAGTCTGTTCGCGGGCCTTGCCTTCTCAAATACCAAGACGGCTCTCGCTCATTCCCTGTCCTACTACCTGACGCTCCATCATGGCACGGTGCACGGGATTGCCTGCTCGTTCAGCCTACCCGCCGTAATGCGAAGTGTGATCGGCCACGATTCGGCCTGTGACGCCGTTCTCACGCGCATCTTCGGCGCCGATCTAGCAGCGGGAGCCGACACGCTCGAAGCCTTCCTCAACGGTCTCGGCGTCTCGACCCGCGCCACCGATTACGGGGTTACCGGCGAGAACTGGCGGGCGGCCATCGACGACGCCCTGCTCGGCGAGCGCGGCCGCAACTTCATCGGCAGCCGTGATGCCGTTTTAGCCGCAGCAGCCTGAAGAGAGGATTCTCGAACGTGCCTGTTCACCTGAATACAGACGTTGTTGCTAACGGCCGTTCCTATCGGCGCCCGTCACGCCCGGTGGTGGTGATCTGCATCGATGGATCGGAGCCCGGCTACATAGAGGCGGCCGTCGCGGCGGGACTTGCTCCAAATCTTGGGCGGCTGATGAGAACCGGCGCCAGTACCACGGCACTCTCAGTGATCCCGAGCTTCACCAACCCGAACAATCTTTCGATCATCACCGGCCGGCCGCCGGCGGTGCACGGGATCGCCGGCAACTACTTCTACGACCGCGAGGCAGATCAGGAGGTCATGATGAACGACGCGCGTTTCCTCCGCGCGCCCACCATTCTCGCCGAGTTTCAGCATGCAGGCATGAAGGTCGCGATGGTGACCGCCAAGGACAAGCTGCGCACTTTGCTGGGCAAAGGCCTCGTCTTCACCTCTGGGACAGCGGTCGCGTTCTCTTCGGAAAAGGCCGACACGGCGAACTTGCAGCAGAACGGGATCGACGACGTCCTCAAATTCGTCGGCTTGCCGCTGCCCGACGTCTACTCCGCTGATCTGTCCGAGTTTGTCTTCGCCGCGGGCATCAAGCTCCTCGAGTCATTTGAACCTGATGTGATGTACCTGTCGACAACCGACTACGTACAGCACAAGGCGGCTCCCGGCTCGGACGGTGCAAACAGCTTCTACGCTATGTTCGACCGGTACGTTGGAGCGCTCGACGCGTCCGGTTGCACGCTGGTGATGACGGCCGACCACGGCATGAACGACAAGCACCACGCTGACGGACAGCCGGATGTGATCTACCTGCAGGAGATCCTGGATGGGAAGCTCGGTGCCGGAACAACCCGGGTCATCCTCCCGATAACGGATCCCTACGTCGCGCACCACGGTGCCCTCGGCTCCTTCGCCACCGTCTACGTGGACGCCGACAGGCGGGACGCCGTCATCGGCATCGCCGGGGATATTCCGGGCGTGGCCGTTGCGATCAGCGCGGAAGAGGCCTGCGAGCGCTTCGAACTGCCGGCTGATCGGATCGGTGATGTCGTTGTCCTCTGTGACAAACACAAAGTGCTCGGTACGGCCGCGGCGAAGCACGACCTTTCGGGCCTGACGGAGCCCTTGCGCTCCCACGGCGGGCTTACAGAGCAGCGAGTTCCGATGATCGCCAATCGTGGATTCGACGTCCCGGTTGGGCGTACGCTGCGCAACTTCGACGTCTTTGACGTCGCTTTGAACCTCGTGCGCTGAAAGTTCATCCATGTCCTATGGTCCCCCAAAGAAGCTCCAGGCCGCGATCCTCGATTGGGCCGGGACCGTCGTCGATTTCGGTTCCTTCGCGCCGACCCAGATCTTCGTCGAGGCCTTCGCCGAGTTCGGCGTTGCCGTCAGCTTGCCCGAG
>NZ_LMMI01000048.1:0-7603 GCF_001422775.1 Methylobacterium sp. Leaf87
GCGCTCGCCCGACCAGCTCCGCCGGCCAAGCTACCCGTGGCGGAACGGCCCACCGTGCACTAACTTTACCCTTGGACCACCTCGTGGGGGCCGATCAGAGGACGGCGCAGAACGCGAGCAGTGGCATTTCATCGACCACGCGCCGGGTCGCCGCCGGCCGCTCTCGACGGCCATACGACCTCGCATCGCCCTCAACAGCACGGGCGCCGCAATCGACGCGGCGCTCTGTGGGAATGTATCTGCCGCGTCATGGCCTTCCAAGTGGTCGACCATATGGAGGCCGGTCGCCTCACATTGCTCCTCCGCGACTTCGAGCCGGCGCCGTTGCCGATTCATTTGATTCTCCATCCGATTCCGCGACGGAACGCAGCCCTGCGCGCGTTCATCGATCACGCGACGCCGAAGCTGAGAGCGGCCATCGCAGATGTCTCGGATCGCGCTGCACGTTCTGCGGATGCCTGATCGAACGCCCGCATCGGGTAGCCCGCAAGGGCCGGTGAGCGACCTCGTCGGGTCGGGACCCGTCCGTCCACTCTACGACCGCGTTGGGTGGATTTGCGACGGTCCGCTTCCGGGCGGGAGTTGACAGAAGCAACACCGCTGTCGCCGCCGCTCGATACGGAAGGCGTTCTACGTCTTGTCCGTCACTGGCGATGGCATTTCAAAAAGCTCCTGGATATCGCGGAACATGGCGTCCCACGTCGTCCTGTCGATTGGCATGAGGCCGAGGAAGCGTAGGAAGAAGGCTCCTTCCGTTGCTAGGAAGGCGAGTCTCGCCCTACGGTCGGTCGCCACAGTTCTATCCAGGCCGGTGAACTGCTCCTCGTACCAGCGGCGCGTGTCTGCGAGGTGCTCCGGCGTTTGAAGCAGCAGGGCCAGCAAGGCCGCCGCCCGCGCCTGCGAGCCCTCGTCATGCACACGGGTCGTCTCGACATGAGCCTGCACGCGCCTCACGGGCGTCGGCTGCGTACCCGCGATGCCTACGACGCGTTCCTCGTAGTCCTGGAGCCAACGTCGGAGCATGGCGGCGATCAAAGCCTCCTTCGTGCCGAAGCACGACTGGACGCCGCCCTTCGTGATCCCGGCCGCCTTGGCCACGGCATCGATGGTCAGCCCCGACGCGCCTCTTGAGGCGACGACTTCCTCGGCGACCTCCAGCACCTTGTCCCGGTCGATGGTCTTGCGGCGTCCCATAGCGGTATCCCTCTTGCGCAGATAGAAATACGCTCGTATTTGAAAGCCCGCAACCGGGATGCCTACGGGCACCCGCTCAAATCACGGGAGATCGATGTGGCTTGGCTTTACCTGGCCCTGGGTGGTCTGTTCGAGGTCGGCTTCACGACCTGCCTGCGTTTCACCGACGGGTTCCGGAACATCCCTTGGACGCTGGCCTTCATCGCCTGCATCGGGCTGAGCATGCTGCTCCTCGATATGGCGACCCGGTCGGCCATCCCGCTCGGGACCGGCTACGCGATCTGGACCGGCATCGGCGCCATCGGCACCGTCCTCGTCGGAATGGCCTGGTTCGGGGAGCCGGCGACCTTGGTGCGCCTTCTCCTCGTCCTCGGCGTCGTCGGCTGCATCGGCGGCCTGAAGCTCACCTCGGGTCATTGACGAAGGTGAGCCCCCCGCCGGCACCCCGCGAACCAAGGTGTGAGCCGGACCGTCCCGTCACGCAGAAAGCAAGGTGATCCCATGCCCGACGAAAAGCCCAACGATCTCTCACGCTACCTCGCCTATGCCGGGGTGCCGTCCTTCTGGCGCCTGGAGCAGACGCGCGACCTTACGGATGTCGACATCGCCGTGATGGGCATCCCGTTCGACATCGGCGTCAGCAATCGTCCCGGCAGCCGGTTCGGGCCCCGCGCCATCCGCGACATGTCCCTTCATTCCGGCAACTTCCATTATCCGTGGAGCTACGACCTGAAGGAGCGGTTGCGCCTCGTCGATTACGGGGACGTCGGCGTCGGCATGCAGACCGATCTGACGAACTTTATGATCCGGGATGCCTTCGAACACGCCGGTTCGATCCTCTCGTCGGGCGCGAAGCTCCTCACCCTCGGCGGTGACCACACCATTCCCTACGGTCTCGTCCGCGCCGCGAAGGAAAAGCACGGCCCGATCTCGCTCCTGCACTTCGATAGCCATCAGGATTCGGAGAGCAGCGATGGCGGAAAGGCGATCTTCCACGGCTCGTTCGCGCACGACCTCGCGGCCGAGGGGACCGTCGACGCCCGCCGCTCCGCGCAGGTCTTCATCCGCACGGAGATGGAAAACGAGTTCGGCTACAACATCATCCATGCCAACGAGGCGCTGTACCTCAAGCCCTCGGAACTGGCCGAGCGCATCAGGGGCATCGTCGGGGAGAGCCCTGTCTACGTCACCTTCGACATCGACGCGCTGGACCCGGCCTACGCTCCCGGGACCGGCACGCCGGTCTGCGGCGGGCCGACGACCTTCTTCGCCCGGGAGGTCCTGCGGCACCTCGCCGGGATCAATGTGGTCGGTGCGGACGTGGTCGAGGTGCTGCCTGCGCATGACGCCTCAGGCATCACGGCCCTCGCTGCCGGAACCATCGCGGTCGACCTGCTCTACCTCATGGCCGAGGGCATGACGAAGCGCGGATAGCTGCGCATTCGTGGCGCGCGTTCCGAGCCTGGCGGCCCGCGGTCCCGTTCGGTCCCGCGGCCGGCCGGCGACCTGCGCGGCCTCAGGATGCCGCCCTGTGATCGGCGGCTTCCCCGCCGCCCGTGACCGCCACCTTCCATGACCTGCCGGGGCCGATCCAACGACGCCCCCACCCACTGCCGCCATCACCCGAACCGAAGGACCCGCTGATCCATGAGACGGCGTGAACACCGACGCCTGGCCGTCATCCTGCTGCTGTGCGGGGCGATGGGCGCCTGCAAGCCCGCGAACGAAGCGGCGTCGACCTCCGAGGGAGCCCCCCCGGAGGTCTCGACGGCCACGGTCGAGGCGGTCACCGTACCCCGAACCCTCGACCTCCCTGGACGCCTCGCATCGACGCGGGTCGCCGAGGTCCGGGCACAGGTGTCCGGCATCATCCAGGAGCGCGCATTCGAGGAAGGCAGCTTCGTCGGAAAGGGCGACGTCCTCTTCCGCATCGATCCCGCCATCTATCGTGCCGAGGTCGACGCCAGGACGGCGGCCCTGGCGCGGGCCGAGGCGACACGCGTCCAGTCCCTGAGGCAGTCGGAGCGAACCGAGACGCTGCTGGAGAAGCAGGCGGCCAGCACCGCCCAGCACGACATCGCCATCGCGACCCTGCGCCAGGCCGAGGCCGACGTGGCGAGCGCGAAGGCGCATCTCGCCCGCGCCCGGATCGACCTCGACTACGCCACCGTGCGTGCGCCCATCGCCGGCCGCATCGGACGCGCCCTCGTCACCGAGGGCGCGCTCGTCGGGCAGGGCGATGCGACCAGGCTCGCCCTGATCCAGCAGGTCAACCCGATCTATGCGGACTTCAACGCCGCCTCCGACCCGAGCCGGCTTGCCGAGGGCGCGTCGGGCAAGGATGAGACGGAGGTGCGGCTGGTTATGCCGGACGGATCGCTCCACGCCGATGCCGGCCGCCTGTTGTTCACGGACGTCGGCGTCGATCCGGGCACCGGGCAGGTCAGCCTGCGTGCCACCTTCCCGAACCCCGAGGTCGCCCTGCTGCCGGGAACCTACGTCCGCGTCCGCGTCGCGCAGGGGAAGCTCCCCGGTGCGGTCATCGTGCCGGCACAGGCGATCCAGCGCTCAAGCGCCGGCGTCGCGCAGGCGTTCGTGGTCGGCGCGGACAGGACCCTCGCGCTGCGCCCGCTGCGCGCCGGTGCGCTGACGGACGCGGGCTGGATCGTCGAGGACGGCCTGAAGCCCGGAGAGACCGTCGTCGTCGAGGGATTCCAGCGGATCCAGCCCGGCATGGCCGTGAACCCCGTGCCCTGGAAGGGTGGCCGCACGGTCGCCGCATCCGGACAACCCTGATACCTCCGCGCAGGCTCCGACCGTCATGACACGCTTCTTCATCGAGCGCCCGATCTTCGCCTGGGCGATCTCCATCTTCATCATCCTAGTGGGGACGATCTCCATCGCATTCCTGCCGATCTCCCAGTACCCCGACGTCGCCCCGGTCACGATCCAGGTTACGGCGACCTACCCGGGCGCGCCGCCCGAGCGCCTCTACGACGGCGTCACCCGCATCATCGAGGAGGAGCTCAACGGCATCCCGGGGCTGATGTACTTCGAGAGCGCAAGCGACACCTCGGGCCAGGCCCAGATCATGGCCTCCTTCGCGCCGGGCTCGGACCCGTCGAAGTCGACGGTGGCCGTCCAGAACCGGATCAAGCGCATCGAGGCGCGCCTTCCGCGGGCCGTGACCCAGCAGGGCGTTATCGTCGAGGAGGCGAGCACCTCCTTCCTCCAGTTCGTCGTCGTCAGCTCGCGTGATGGCTCGATGAGCGAGACGGACCTCGGCGACCTCGCCGCCCGACGCATCCTCGGCGAGTTGCGGCGCGTGCCCGGCGTGGGGCGCGCCACGCTGTTCTCGTCCGAGAAGGCGATGCGGATCTGGATCGACCCGACGAAGCTCGTCGGGCTGAAGCTGACGCCGGGCGACGTCACAGCCGCCGTCGGGGCCCAGAACGTCCAGGTCGCCTCGGGCATCGTCGGCGCGCAGCCCGCCAGGCAAGGCCAGCGCATCGCCGCAAGCGTGCTGGTGAAGGGCCAGCTCACGACGGTGGCCGAGTTCGGGGAGATCGTGCTTCGCGCCAACCCGGACGGCTCGCTCGTGCGCCTGCGCGACGTCGCCGAGATCGAGCTCGCGGGGCAGTCCTACGTCAATCAGACCCGCCTGGATGGGCGCCCCGCTGCCGGCATCGGCATCCAACTCGCGCCGGGCGGCAACGCGCTCGCCGCCGCGACCGGCGTGAAGGCCCGGATCGCCCAACTCTCGAAGACGCTGCCCGCGAACGTGAGCGTCACGGTCCCCTACGACACCACTCCCTTCGTCGAGGTGTCGATCAAGAAGGTGCTGATGACGCTGGCCGAGGCGATGGCCCTCGTGTTCGCGGTCATGTTCCTGTTCCTGCAGAACATCCGCTACACGCTGATCCCGACCATCGTGGTCCCGGTGGCCCTGCTCGGCACCTGCGGTGCGCTGCTGGTGGCGGGCTTCTCCATCAACGTGCTGACCATGTTCGGCATGGTGCTGGCCATCGGCATCCTCGTCGACGACGCCATCGTGGTGGTCGAGAACGTCGAGCGCATCATGGCCGAGGAGGGCCTCTCCCCGAAGGAGGCGACCCGAAAGGCCATGGGCCAGATCACCGGTGCCATCGTGGGGATCACCTCGGTGCTGGTGGCGGTGTTCGTGCCGCTGGCCTTCTTCCCCGGCTCGGTCGGCGTGATCTACCGCCAGTTCTCGGTGAGCATGGCGACCTCCATCGCATTCTCGGCTTTCCTGGCTCTCTCCCTGACCCCGGCCCTGTGCGCCACCCTGCTCAAGCCCGTCGAGGCCGGCCACGGGCACGCCAAGGGCGGCTTCTTCGGCTGGTTCAATCGCCGCTTCCAGGCCGGCACCCTGGCCTACCGATCCGGGGTCGCAGGGATGCTGCGCCGCCCCGTGCGGGCTCTGTTCGTCTACGCGCTGCTGGTCGGCGCCCTCGGCTGGGGCTACGTCCGGATGCCGTCGAGCTTTCTGCCCATCGAGGACCAGGGCTACGTCATCGTCGACGTGCAGACCCCGCCGGAATCGTCGACCGAGCGCACGCTCGACGTAGCCAAGCGCATCGAGGACCATTTCGGCGGCGAGGCGGCGCTTGCCAGCCGGGTCGTGCTTCTGGGCTATGGCTTCTCCGGCCAGGGCCAGAACGCGTCCATCGCCTTCGTGACCCTGAAGGACTGGAAGGAGCGCGGATCGAAGGACGGCGCCGAGGCCATCAGCGCCCGAGCCAATGCTGCGCTCGGCGGCATGCCGGACGCCATCGCCATGGCGCTGTCACCCCCGGCCATCGAGGCGCTCGGCAATTCGAGCGGCTTCGCCTTCCGCCTGCAGGACAAGGCGCAGCAGGGCCATGCGGCCCTTGCCGCGGCGCGCGACCAGTTGCTGAAGGCCGCGGGCCGGAGCCCGGTCCTGCAAGGGGTCTACGTCGAGGGCTTGCCGACGGCGCCGCAGATCGAGCTCACCCTCGACCGCCAGAAGGCGAATGCGCTCGGCGTCGCCTTCGCCGACATCAACGACGCGCTCTCGACCAGCCTCGGCTCGGCCTACGTCAACGACTTCCCGAACCAAGCGCGAATGCAGCGGGTGATCGTGCAGGCCGAGGCCGGGCGCCGGATGAGGGCCGAGGACCTGCTCGACCTCTACGTCCGCAACGCGCAGGGCCAGATGGTGCCGCTGCAATCCTTCGCTCGTGTCGATTGGACGATGGGGCCCTCGCAGGTCGTCGGCTTCAACGGCTACCCGAGCATCAAGATCTCCGGCAGCGCCGCGCCGGGCTACGCCAGCGGCGACGCCATGGCCGAGATGGAACGGCTCGCCGGCCAGCTGCCGCCAGGTTTCGACTTTGCCTGGACCGGGCAGTCGCTGCAGGAGAAGCTCTCGGGCAGCCAAGCCGTGTACCTGCTCGCGCTGGCGCTCTTCTACGTCTTCCTCTGCCTCGCGGCCCTCTACGAAAGCTGGTCGATCCCGCTGGCCGTCCTGCTGGTGGTGCCCACCGGCGTGGTCGGTGCGGTCTACGCCATGCTGCTGCGCGACATGCCCAACGACGTCTATTTCAAGGTCGGGTTGATCACGGTGATCGGCCTCACGGCGAAGAACGCCATCCTCATCATCGAGGTGGCCAAGGAGCTCGTCGAGCAGGGCCGATCCCTGCACGAGGCGGCCCTGGAGGCATGCGAGCTACGCTTCCGGCCCATCGTGATGACCTCATTCGCCTTCATCCTCGGCGTGGTGCCGCTCGCCATCGCCACGGGCGCCAGCATGAACAGCCAGCGTGCCATCGGCACCGGCGTCCTCGGGGGCATGATCACGGCGACCGTGCTCGCGGTCTTCGTCACGCCTCTGTTCTACGTGCTTGTCGCACACGCCTTCCGGTCGCGGAAGTTGGACGGTACGAGGAGCGGTGCCAACCATACCGAGGCGGCCGTCAGTCATGGCGTCGTTGTGGACTGAGCTTACCAACACGAACGCTCTCGACCAGCAGCGGTCGTCTAACCCGGCCTTTTTTCGGCCCGGGATGCGGTTTCTGTTGATAGGCACTGGAGTGGCCGACATGCGCGCAAAGCCGAATGTCGACCTCCGAGCGGCAACCTGCTGAAGGGGCAGTGCCCTACGCTGAGGCTGCCGGACGGTCGACGGATGGCTGCTTTCGGGGAGCCCTAACGGTTGCCGGGGTGTCTGGCATGGGTCGGGTCCCGTCCGTCTGCCTCACGGCTGGGTTGGGTGGAACGGGAAAGTTGTTCGAACGCACGAAATCACGCCCGATCGGCAGGAAGGACCTTCAGCAGGCCTGCGGCATGCGTCCTGCCGCCAGCAGCTCGTTGATGTCGTTCACCACGCCCGGCAGGTCGGCGATCGTGTCGATGAGGAAGTGGGGCT
>NZ_LMMI01000049.1:0-6118 GCF_001422775.1 Methylobacterium sp. Leaf87
CGCACGGCTATGCTGCCGGCGAGTGGTCGGGGTCCACATGGCACGTCCAGATGAGGCTTCAGCACCCTTCTGGAATCACCGCCATCCCGGCCACTCAACTCCGGCCGGACATTATCGGACGGGCTCTAAGCGTCTCCTTCACACACGCAGGCACCCTTGTGTGCGAAGCAGCCTTGCGCGCAACGCCCGCATTGCCGCTGCACCGCACCCTGGGCTAGATCGCGAACCATGTGGACACGCCTCGCCCATCCCGGCAACTTCCTGCGCTGGACCGCCCCGCTGATGCCCTGGTTCGCCGGGCTCTCGGGCATACTCCTGGCGTTCGGCCTCTATCTCACCTGGTTCACCGTTCCGCCCGACTACCAGCAGGGCGAGACCGTGCGGATCATGTACATCCACGTCCCGGCGGCCTGGCTCGGGGTGTTCTTCTACGGCGCCATGGCGGTCTCGGCCATCGGCACCCTGGTCTGGCGTCATCCCCTGGCGGATGTGGCCCAGCGCGCCGCCGCCCCCATCGGTGCGGCCTTCACCCTGATCTGCCTCGTCACCGGCTCGCTCTGGGGCAAGCCCATGTGGGGCACCTACTGGGTCTGGGACGCGCGTCTCACCTCCATGCTGGTGCTGTTCCTGATCTATTGCGGCATCATCGCCCTTTGGCGCACCATCGAGGATCCGAGCCGGGCCGCCCGCGCCATCGCGATCCTGACCCTCGTGGGCGCCGTGAACCTTCCGATCATCAAGTTCTCGGTGAACTGGTGGTCGACCCTGCACCAGCCGGCCTCGATCATGCGCATGGGGGGCTCGTCCATCGACCCCTCGATGCTCTACCCGCTCCTCGAGATGATCCTCGCCTTCACCCTGTTGGGAATCACCCTGCATCTCACCGCCATGCGCACGGAGATCCTGCGGCGCCGCGTGCGGACGCTGACGATCCGCGAGGCCGAACGGCTCGATACCAGCGTACCCCTCGGGGCGATCCGGGGCCTGTGACGATCATGAATCTCGGACCTCATGATCTCGGGCCCCACGCGGGCTTCATCCTCGGGGCCTACGCCTTCACGGCCCTCGTCATCGCCGGCCTGATCTGGCACGCGGTGCGCGATCGGCGTGCCCAGACCCGCGCCCTGGCGGCCCTGCAGGAGCCCGCTGCGCCCTCGGCCCGGTCTTCGGGGGCAGGCGCATGAGCGGGTCCGAGCCGGCCCGGCGCTCCCTTCTGCTCATCGTGCCCCTCGTCACCTTCGTGGTGCTCGCGGGATTGTTCTTCGTGCGCCTGCGCTCGGGCGCGGACCCCTCGGCCGTCCCCTCCGTGCTGATCGGCCGGCCCGCTCCAGCTTTCGATCTGGCCGCCCTCCCCGGCGCCACCGCCAACGGCGTGCCCCTGCCCGGCCTCTCCAGCGCCGCGCTCAAGGGCCGGGTGACCCTCGTCAACTTCTGGGCCTCGTGGTGCGCGCCGTGCCAGATCGAGCATCCGCAGCTCATGCGCCTCGCCCGCGAGCCCGGGCTCCACCTCGTGGGGATCGCCTACAAGGACGCCCCCGAGAACGCCCGTCGCTTCCTTGCCCGCAACGGCGTGCCGTTCGGGGCGGTCGGCATGGATTCCACCGGCCGCACCGCCATCGATTTCGGGGTCTACGGCGTGCCCGAGAGCTTCATCGTCGGGCCGGACGGGACCATCCGCGACAAGCTCGTCGGGATCGTCACGCCGGAGAACTACCGGAACGTCGTCGACAAGATGCGCGCTGCAGGCGCCGTGGCCGAGGCCGTGCCTTAGCGGTCGCGTCGAGGCCGCACTTCGGCGTCGGGAGCGTCCCACGCTTGGTGGTCCCCGAGATCACGATGGATCCCATCCTCGGCTCTGGCTTCGGCGTCATTCGAGAGTCCCGAGGCCCGCATCGCCAGCGGATGCGTGGGTTTCTGCGCGGTGCTTCGCGCGAACTGCTTCTACGATAGTCGGAAGGTCAGGGTCACTTCGGCCAAAGCAGATCTTCTTCGGCTGCGAATAAGCAGGGTTATCTATGGAAGGGTGTTTTTCTACTGTTTGATGAAAACGGTAGAATATAAAGCAGAAATAAACTCTTCTCGCGATTTTCAAAAAGTTTGATTCCGATATAAAGTTTCCTTATGTACGAGATCGTACTTTTTGATACGTAGATAAGCTGTTCACAGGTCTGGTTTTTGGGGGTATTATAAGCGGATCGTTCGTTGATAAGGACGGGCAGCAGGCATCAGGTGGCAATTGATCGTGCCTATGGATCGGCAGAGCCTTGACGTCGCGCATTGTTCAACTCGAAGTACGCAACCGGCTGCTGGGAGCGTTGACCCCCGATGAATTTGCGCGACTCCAGCCGGAACTGGAGCGCCGTTCGTTCGAGAGCGGCATCGTCCTGGAAACCCCCGACGTAGCCATTGCCCAGGTGTGTTTCCCCGAGCCCGGAATGATCTCCGTGATGGCACGCACCCCCGCCGGCGTGCAGGCGGAGGTCGGTGCCATCGGCCCCGAGGGAATGACGGGACTTCCCCTACTGCATGGTCTCGACAGCTGGCCGCACGAGACCATCGTCCAGATTCCATGCCGGGCGCTCTGCATCGAAGCGCGGGCGTTCCGGGCGGCTCTGACCGAATGCCGCCCCCTGCACGATCGCCTGTTGCGCTATGCGCAGGTCTTCGCGATTCAGCTCGCGCAGGGCAGCTTGTGCAACAGCCGCTTCACCCTCGAGCAGCGCCTCGCACGCTGGTTGCTCATGTGCCACGACCGCACGGATCGCGAGGATCTCCCGCTGACGCACGAACTCCTGTCGCTGATGCTCGGCGTACGCCGGGCCGGCGTGACCACGGCCCTGCGCAATCTCAGCGACGCGGGTGCCGTCAGGACCCGGCGTGGCGGCATCGGCATCTGCGACCGGTCGCAAATGCTCGCCATCGCGGGAGACGCCTACGGCGGCCCGGAGGCCGAGTACCAGCGCGTCCTGGGCTGAACAGGGCTTCGAGGCGGGCAAAGCCCCCTCGAACCCCATCGCGTCTCAGGCGGCGCCCGCATCCTTGCGCTCGTGGCGAAGGAGGAGCGGTGTCTGCGCCAGGGCGAACGCGACCGTGAGCGGCATGATGCCGAACACCTTGAAGCTCACCCAGAAATCCTCCGTCTGCGTGCGCCACACCACCTCGTTGATCACCGCAAGGACGAGGAAGAAGAGGCCCCAGCGGAAGGTGAGCTTGCGCCAGCCCTCCTCCGTCAGGGCGAACATGCTGTCGAGCACCACGGACAGCAGGGATTTGCCGAAGGCGAGGCCGCCGAGCAGCACGAGCCCGAACAGGGTGTTCACGATGGTGGGCTTCATCATGATGAAGGTCTTGTCCTGCAGGGCCAGGGTCAGGCCGCCGAACACCACCACCACCACGCCCGAGACCAGGGGCATGATGGGCAGGCGCCGCACCAGGGCGAAGTGGATGGCGAGCGCCACCACCGTCGCGGCGATGAACACCCCGGTGGCGACGAACAGCTTCTGCTCGGGGAGGACCCCGAACCGCTCGGCATAGGCGTTGCCGAGGAAGAAGATCACCAGCGGCCCGAGCTCGAGGGCGAGCTTCAGAAGCGGCGGCAGGTGGCGGTGCGGGGGAACGGCTTCGATCTGCATGGCATCCGTCATAGAGGGCCGCGCGCGGCGCGTCGCGGCTTTTGGAGGTGAGGGCCCGGTCCTGGCGGACGCGCCGCTAGTCCTTGTCCAATCCCGCGATGGCGCGGGCGAAGTCGCGGGCCTCGAACGGCTCGAGGTCCTCGACCCCCTCGCCGACACCGATGAAGTGAACCGGCAGACCGAATTTCGCCGCGAGCGCCACCAGGATGCCGCCCCGCGCCGTGCCGTCGAGCTTGGTCATCACGAGGCCGGTGACCTGAGCGGCCTTCGAGAACAGCTCGACCTGGCTCAGGGCGTTCTGGCCGACGGTGGCATCGAGGACGAGGAGCACCGCGTGGGGGGCCTCCGGGTCGATCTTGCGGATCACCCGCAGGATCTTCTCGAGTTCGGCCATGAGCCCGGCCTTGTTCTGGAGCCGGCCGGCCGTGTCGATGAGGAGCACGTCGGTGCCCTGCTGCTTCGCCGCCTCGTAGGCGTCGTAGGCGAGGCCCGCCGCGTCCGCGCCCTGGGCCCGGGCGATGACCGGCGTGCCCGTGCGCTGGCCCCAGACCTTGAGCTGCTCGATGGCCGCCGCCCGGAACGTGTCGCCGGCCGCCAGCATCAGCGAATGCCCGTCCGCCCTCAGCTTCATGGCGAGCTTGCCGATGGTGGTGGTCTTGCCGGCTCCGTTGACGCCGATCATCAGGATGACGAACGGTTTCTTCGTCGTGTCGATGGTGAACGGGATCGCCACGGGGGTCAGCGCCCGCTCGACCTCGGCGGCCAGGATCTCCCGCACGGCATCGGGCGAAATGCCCTTCTCGTACCGGCCCTTGCCCACGGCCTCCGAGATCCGTGTCGCGGTCTCGATGCCGAAATCGGCCTGGATCAGGGCGTCCTCCAACTCCTCCAGGGTGTCGGCGTCGAGCTTGCGCTTCGTGAACAGGCCCGTGACGCGCTCGGTCAGCGCCGAGGAGGTGCGCTTCATGCCCCCCGTCAGGCGGCTCCACCAGCCGCGCTTCTCGCCCTCGGGCTCGGCCTCCGGCTCCGGCAGGAAGATCTGGGTCGCGACCTCCGGTTCGGGGTCCGGTGCCCCATGCGGCGCGAAGGCTTGGGACGTGGTGTCGGCCGCCTCGGCGCCGCGCGCCGGATCGTCGCCCGCGGTGCCGGCGGGCGGGCGCTCTTGCGTGCCCTCGACGGGCTGGAGGTCGGCGCCCTCGATCTCGTCCGGGACCGCGTTCTTGCCGGGCGTGCCCGCGGCGGGCTCGCTCGGAGGGGGCGGCACATGAGAGACGTCCGTCGCCGCGGTGGCGAAATCCGGCTGGCCCTCGGAGAACGAGGCCGGAGATTCGGGCGGGGGGGCGACGGGCTCGGCCACCGGAGGCGCGACCACCGGCGCCTCGGCCACCGGCCGGGGAACGGGAGGCGGAAGCGGCTTCGGATCGGGGGGCTGCACGGGCACCGGTTCGGGGCGCGGCTCCTCCTTGGTGCCGAACATCTTGCGCAGCAGCCAGCCCGGCCTCTTGTCTTCGCTCATTCCCGCTTGCTCCCCGGACCCGGCATGGTAAGCGCCAAGGCCATGCCCCCAGCCGATGCCCTCGTAACAGACATAGGTGCGCGCCTCCTCTACCGCGATGCCCTCGTCCTCGTCATCGACAAGCCGGCGGGTCTGCCGGTCCATCCCGGCCCGAAAGGCGGCGAAACCCTCACCGACCACCTCGACGCCCTGCGCTTCGGCCTGCCCCGGCGCCCGGAGGCGGCCCATCGCCTCGACCGCGACACGTCGGGCTGCCTTGCTCTCGGCCGCCACGCCAAGGCGCTGGCCCGCCTCAACAAGCTGTTCGCCGCGAGCGGCAGCGTCGGCAAGACCTACTGGGCCCTGGTCGAGGGGGGGCCCGCGCAGGACACCGGCCGCATCGATCTCCCCCTGGCGCGGCGCTCCGACGATCCGCGCTCGTGGTGGATGAAGGCGGACCCGTGCGGCGATCCCTCGCTCACCCATTGGCAGGTGCTCGGGCGCGGGGACGGCCTCGCGTGGCTCGCCCTCACCCCCGTGACCGGCCGGACCCACCAGCTGCGGGTCCATTGCGCGGCGTCCGGCTTTCCCATCGTGGGGGACCCGATCTACGGCTCCGGCCCGCGCAGCGGCGGACCGGGCCTGCAGCTTCATGCGCGGGCGCTCACCCTGCCGCTCTATCCGAAGAAGCCGCCGATCGTCGTGGAGGCGCCGGCCCCCACGCATATGCGGGCGGGGCTCGTGCGGTGCGGGGCCGACCGGCCCGAGTAGGGCCTTTTTCGTCTCTTCCCGGGCCAAGCCCTGCCCTCCCGGGCCAAGCCCTGCCCTCCAGGGCCAACTGCCCGGCGCGCACGCGCCAGCGCCCCGCCGCCGGTTCGGCGCGGGGGACGACCTGAGGAAACGGGAGACGCGGGACGCCGCGAGACCCTGTTTTTGTAAGTTTAGCCGGTCTCCCGGCGTCCCCCGGCCCGGCCCCTTTCGGGACCGATCC
>NZ_LMMI01000050.1:0-6047 GCF_001422775.1 Methylobacterium sp. Leaf87
CGCATCGCCCCGACCCGCTGACCTTAACGCCAGCATTAAGGTCAGGCTTCAGCCGAGTGCGCGATGCCGTCGACCGCGGCCATCACCGGACGCGTACGTGGTAGCGGCCGTTCAACGGCGCCTTCCCCCCGAGACCCGGTGCCGAACCTCACCCGCCCGGCATGCCGCCGCGGCGGGCTTTTTCTTCGCGAGGCGCTGCCGCCATCGGCTTCCATTCCCATCGCCCTCAACAGCGTGGGCGTCGCAATTGACGTAGCGCTCCGTGGCAATGGCATCTGTCGCGTCATAGCCTATCAGGTGGTCGAGCATATACAGGCCGGTCGCCTTGTGCCGCTCCTTTGCGACTTTGAAACAACGACGGTACCGATCCACCCGGTATTTCACCCGATTCCGCGGCGGAACGCGGCGCTGCGTGCATTCGTCGATCACGTGACACTGAGGTCGTGTCCCAGGCGGTGGTGTAGCTGAGGGCGGTCGTTGCGGACATCACGGATAGCGCAGTACGTTCTACAGATGCTCTATCGAACATCCGCTTCGGGTAGATGACGAAGGGCTGGCGAACGACCGAGTTGGGTCGGGTTCGTTCCTCCACGACTTTCGTACGCCTCACGGCGCCCGAAAGTCTTCAGGATTTTTGCCGGTCTGCTTTGGGGCGGCAGTACAACGAAAGCGGACGCTCACGCTTAAAGTTAAATTCATGGTCGTAATGCCCGGTCCGTCACGATGTCAGTATGAAACAATCGGCGCGTCGGGTCGTGAATTTTCGTCAGAAATCAGGCACGTGTGGCGAATGCCACTTCGTCCAGCCAAGCTCGTGCAACGATTAAGCCTACGTCGACGTTCTCGCCTTCGACCCGAGGCAGTCGGGTATCGTGGAGGCAGATCATGTTGGTACGTTTCGGATTGGGCTTAATCTTTGTGGCTGCTGCATCGAGCGTCGCACTGGCTGCACCGATGACTCCAGAAGACAAAGCTGCCCTACAGCAGCAATGTGCTGGCGACTTCACGACGTTCTGTGCTGGTCTTCCGCCAGAGGATGGTCCAGAGACGCAGGCCTGCTTTCAAAAAAACATGTCGCAGCTCTCACCTGGCTGCCAAAATGCCATCCAGGCCTATAAAAAGAAGGGCTAATATAACCATGGGGCGAACTTTAGCGTCTTTGAACTACCCCTAGACGCAAAGCATCGCACTGTGAGTCATTAAAGTCATCCAGGGAGGGTGCTCAGCTTGAGGCTTCCGCGACTAGGGCCTAATACCGCTCAAGTGATCGGACATGCACTCTCAGTAGTTACTGCCCTTCCTGGGCTTCATTCCACACCGATCCATCGCCGTCGACTTCGTGCCGAGGATCGGAGCCTCAGCCCTTGGGTCCGCCACAGCGATTCCTTGCCAGCGCTGGGTCGAAGCCAAAAGGCGCCTGACGATGTGTATCCGCCGTTACGAAAGCCACCGCGAATCCTTTGCGCATGCCAAGACATCCTAAACTTCGAATGCACGATCCATTTTGCATACATTCAGTTTGGAAGCACTCTAAGCCGATGATCATCAACCGCTTGCGAGTGCCATGTCCGAATCATCTGAGCGCCTGCCGGATCCCCCACGCGCCCCCGGTACGACCGCCACAGCCACAGCTACAGCGATCCGACAGCATCTTGGTGCTGAGCTTCAGTTGTATTTCTCGCTCATCGTAGCCGAGTCCATGCCTGAGCGGCTCGTGCATCTTGTCGGTCGCCTGAATGCGGTTGTCGTGAGTTCTGGACCGACTCAGAGCATCCATTTCCGGGATGAGTTGGTCAGAGCCATGCCAGCCCTGCGTACGTTCGCGTTCTCGTTGACGGGCAACCCGGACCGTTCCGACGACCTTGTCCAGGAAACGATGGTGAAGGCCTGGATGAACTACGACCTGTTCCAGCCGGGCACCAACCTCATGGCCTGGCTCTTCACTATCTTACGCAATCTCTTCTACTCCGACATCCGCAAGCATAAGCGCGAGGTCGAGGATAGCGATGGCGTCCATGCTGCTCGGCTAACGACTGCACCCCAGCAGGAGGGTATCGTTACGCTTCAACGACTTCGCGAGAGGCTCGAACAGATTCCCGAGAGCCAAAGGGCCGCCCTGCTCATGGTCGGGGCTGAAGGATACACCTACGAGGAGGCGGCTGTACGCCTCGACTGCAAGGTTGGCACCGTCAAGAGCCGTGTGAGCCGAGCCCGGGCGTATCTTTCGGACATGTTCGCCTTCGACGGTGCCAGTGGACCGCTGGCGGCGATCTGAGAGGCCCTCGGGCGCCATCGGCCGAGGTTGCCGGACATCCTCCCGATGCGGGGCGAACGTCAGAAGCACTTCCCCTATGAGGGCTGCGCCCGTCACCAGATTGACGTCGGATGCAGGTCAAGGCTCGTCAGGGAGCCTGGCAACTCATCGCATCCGCGGCCTCGACAACGCTCAGGGCCCGTCGACGAACCTCAAGCGTTACGTCAGGTCTCTCGGAGACCGTGGTTGCATCGCGCCTCAGCGCCTTGTCACAGGCGCACGAGCGATGTCCTGCCGTATCGTAACAGGCATCGTGGCGCTGACAGGCGGCATCCAGCGCATCGGTCGGTGGAAGATCCGCACCCCGTTGGCCTGCACCGCAATAGTTGCCATGAAACAGCGTCTTACCCGTGATAACGTTGGCAAGATCGCCCTTTGCAGGGAGCGCGTCCTCCTCCGCGCCGCTCGGATTGAGTTCGTTGGCCGGTCCGCCGGCCTTGCTGGCCGATCCTCGCAGGACCTTGGGTATACCGGAGCGCGCATCGGGCTCGGCCAGTGCTTCTCCGGTGCGGGAGTTCGGGTCTGACAGGTCCGGAAGCGGCGGAGGCGGCCCGGGCTTCACATCATCGACACTCTGCGTGGGCTGATCCTCCAGCAGGGGCTGCGCCAAGGCGCCTTGTGCCAGGAAGAAGGCGAGGGAGAAGGCAATCGCACCGATGATTTTCAAGTTCGTCTCCCACGGAGCGAGACCGGATATGTGAAACGGCGCGGGTCCGTCGAGCCCTTCTGCCCTTTTCGAACAAGTGATCGACGGGGCTGTTCGGCGCTCTGGACACGGGCTTCCTATAAACACACCGGGTCGGTACCAGGTGAATGCAAAGAGCAGTAAGGTTCGAGTGATGCCGGTTCAGGCCTTCAGGCCGTGAAGATACGGCGATCACCGCGAAACCGTTCCCTGTGACCATGGGTGACGCAGGAACCGCCCCGGTCGAGTTGGGCGAATGCATTGAGGAACGGTTTCGCCGGCATACGCGCTTATGGCTCGTCCTGGGCTGAAAAGTTGCAAACGCGGCCTTGGCGTAGGTTAGAGTCTCTGTTGCGCGTATGCAGTATCAATATGGCGTTTATCTGCCGTTCATATTCAAAATCTGCCTATCAGATCAGAATTTTATTGGAACGGTATCTATTAATTCCTCGTTGCTGGGTTCGTAGATACTCAGACAACCGGAGTAAATCCATGTTGAAGCACGTTCGCGTCGCCGCCCTCGCAGCCACCTTCGTGCTGGGCGGAGCCGCAATGGCGCTGGCCCAGTCGTCTTCGACGGTCGGCACCGGTGGCTCCTCGGCAGGTGGGGGGACCAGTTCCTCAACGGTCGGCACGGGCGGTTCCTCGGCCGGTGCCGGCAGCGGCTCGGGTTCGTCCTCGACCGTGGGTACCGGCGGCTCGTCCGCTGGTGGGGGCAAAAGCTCCTCGACAGTCGGCACCAGTGGCTCGACCGCTGGCACCGGCAGCGGCTCAGGAACCGGCTCCACCGTAGGCACCGGCGGTTCCTCGGCGGGCAAGGGCACCACTGGCTCGACCGTCGGCACGGGTGGTTCCTCGGCCGGAACTTCGGATGGCGCCGGCAAGTCCGGCAGCGCTCCGGGCCATGACAAGAAGGGCCCCGGCAACTCCGAGAACGCACCGGGCCACAACAAGCGCTGAGTCCATCCGGGCTTGAGCCCCGGGCGCGGTTCCTCGGAGCCGCGCCCTTCCCGCTGCTGAGGAGAGTTGCACCATGGCGCGCCTGATCCTGCCGCTTCTCGGCGGCGTCCTTGCCCTCGCCGGCGTGCCTTCGAGCTACGCCCAGACCAGCACCGTCACCGCAGGTCCGAATGGCGTCTCAGGGAGCACGACGGTCACGACCGGCCCGAACGGTAAGCCCTGCAGAGTCGTTCATTCTGATGCAGCGAAGAACACCGGAGCGGTGTCGAGCTCGGCCACGGCGGGCCCCGACGGCGTAAGCAGTTCTTCCACCGGAGGGCCTTCGGTGACCACCCGATCCGCCGGCGGTTCGACAAGCAGTGCTGCTTCGTCAAGTTCGAGCAACGGCACCACGATGACCACCGCCGACGGCGACTGCATAATCACTGTCCCCAAAGATAAGAGGCGAGACTGAAATGATTAAGACCAAGATCTTTCCTGCGCTTGCGGCCGTGGGGCTGCTTCTCGCCCCCGTGCTCGCTGATGCCCAAACCCCCGGCGGCGCGACCGGTGGCAGCGCCGGTTCCGCTGCCACCGGCGGTACCTCTGCTTCGACGGTCGGGACCGGTGGCACCTCGACGGGAGCGAACGGCGCTACGGGCTCCTCGCTCGCTACGGGCGGTAGCGCAGCTGGCGGCAAGACCATGGAACGCGCACGCGTGAACGGCACTGGCAACGGTGGCCTGAACGGACAGGCAAAGGCGATGTCCCATGACGGTGGCACCTTTTCGAAGTCACAGACCAAAACCAAGGTCCGCGATGGCGAGAGCGTCGAGTCCCGCACAAAAACGATGTCGCACGAGCCGGGCTCGAAGCCGGTAAAATCGACGACTACGAGTGGTGCCAGCGTTGGCCAGTAAATCTTCTTATTGCCACTGATTTTTATCTGGCCATTATGCGATTTCAAATACAAGCCCGCGGGACCATTCTGCCCACGACTGATCCCGCCTTATAACTACCTGAAATCTAAAATCTACAATATTGAATTATATGAATTATTTGTAGATAATATATCGTCGTTTTTGAATTGCCTTATTCTCATTGAGTGAGCTCTGTATCAGCCGAACTCGGTCCGACCCCCTTCGGTACTGGGATATCTGTGCTGCCATATTGCGCATTGAGCTTTAGGTTGGGGCCATCGTACAGGTTGATCATCCGAGCAACGATCACTGTGTAGGCTGACATATCCGCCACTGGTTTGCTCGAATCGATCACGAGCCGGCCCTGGGGCAGGTAAATTGTTCCCAGCAGCGTGCGGGCGTTATCGCTGATGATGCGGTACACGCGGGTGACGAAGCTCCCGCCGGGCGGGGGCTTCGACCGACCTTTGCCGTCCAGGGGCACGAGGGAGAGAACCGATCCCGTCAGGGCACCCAGGGAGGATAGGAGGGTACGATCCTCTTGCAGTAGCAGGCCCATCATCGGACCATCTTTCGGTGCCGTGAGACTGATCGTGCTCTTTTGGTCGAAGAGCAGCCCTGTCGTCAGGCCGGTGAAAAAGAACCCGACGTTCGCCCCGGTGAACGTTGCGTTCTGATCCACGACCAGTGGCCCGTCTTTCATAACGTAAACGCCCGGCATCAGGGTCACGTTGGCACCGCGCGTGATATGAAGGCCCCCGCAATAGGTGCCCGGCCGCAGCGTTGTGCGCGTGCTGACGACGTTCGCACCGTAGCTTTTATCGTCGGGCTTGAGGATCGCTCCGATGATAGAATTGAGCCCCAACGGCAGGGACAGGCAGGGCTCCATGGCAGGTGCTGCACGGTCAGCGAGAGGATCGCGCAGAGGCGTGCAGCCAACGGCCGGTGGCGGGGTAAAGTTGGCACCGGAGCCCGTGTAGCCGCCAGCGGAACACGTCGAGAGCGCCGAGGCCACCGAGAAGTTCTCGCCCTGGATGCCGGCCGGGTTCAGGGAGTTGGAATAGAGCGAGCAATCCGTCGCGGTGACCCGGTGACGTGACTGGCTGGCTTTGGACCGGGCTGATTGAGAGGATCAGCCAGGACCGAAGGAGCTGGACATGCGGCGAGGTCAGAAGACGGGTGCGGAGCA